>CACPEZ010000037.1 GCA_902633125.1 uncultured Pelagibacteraceae bacterium | reverse complement strand
TAAAGGCAGAATGGGTATTTATGAAATTTTAAATGTTACAAAACCAATTAAAGAAGCAATTCTAAGAAAAGCAACAACGCCAGAACTTAAAGAAATTGCTTCAAACGAAGGCTTTAGGACAATGCAAGACATGGGAAGAGAATTAATCCTAACAGGTGATTTGAATTTTAGAGAGTATGATAGAGTTCTCTCTATGGAGTAGTAAATGTCAGCTGAAACTTTTTCTTACAAAGGAATATCTGCAGGTAAATATATTGAAGGTGAAATAGAGGCTATAAATCAAGAAGAAGCTTCTTTTAAACTTAAAGAGCAAAAAATAATCATTACCAACTTAACCAAACTTAAAAAGAAAAAAGCTGAAAAAGAAAAGGGTAAAAAAAGCGGCTTTTCTTTTGGTAAGAAAAAAGTCACTCCTGCGGATGTAATGCTCTTCTCCAAGCAATTTGCAACAATGGTAAAGGCAGGTTTACCAATTTTAAATGTTTTAACGATGCTTAGAGACCAAATAGAACATCCAACCATGAAAGAAATAATAGAGGATGTTAGGAAAAGTCTTGAAGGTGGTATAACTCTTTCTAAATGTTTTGAGAAATACCCTAATATATTTGATAATATTTATATAAATTTGATTAAAGCTGGAGAGGCCAGCGGTAAACTTGATGATTTCCTCTTAAAATTAGTAGATTCATTAGAAAAAAGAGAAAAAGTTAAAAAGAAAATTAAAAGTGCATTAACTTATCCAGTGGTGATGTTTACGGTTGCGATAACTGTAATGGTGTTCATGTTAATTAAAGTTGTTCCAGTATTTGCTGAAATGTATGAGGGAATGGGTGTTGCATTACCTACCCCAACAGCCGTCATTATGAATGCAAGTAATTTTATGAGAGGTGCTGGCGGACTAACACTTGGAATAGTGTCAATAATAGGTTTTGTGATATTTAAATATACAACAACTAAAATTCCTGCAATTAGATATAAGTGGCACCAACGAGTTTTAAAGATGCCAGTTTTTGGTGATATGATTTTAAAATCATTGATTGCTAGAATTTCATTAATAATGGGTAATCTTAGTGCAGCAGGGGTAAACCTTTTAGAAAGTATAGAAATCGCAAAACAAGTAAGTAATAATGATGTTGTAACTCAAGCTTTAGAAAATGTAAAAAAAGGAGTTTTCTCTGGGGACACACTTACAAAATTATTTTTAAAAGAACCAGTTTTTCCACCTACTTTTAGTCAGCTCATTTCTGTTGGTGAGCAAACAGGAAATTTAGATGAAATGTTTACTTCTGTATCATCTTATTACGAAGAGGAATTTGATACAGCGGTCGATAATATGTCTAGTTTAATTGAACCAATCATGATTGTATTTATGGGAACAATGATTGGTGGATTAATGATTGCCATGTATTCACCAATCTTTAATGTTGGTGCAATTATTGGTGGCTAAGCGTTTAAATTTTTAGTTAAGACTAAATGATTAATCCAAGGCTTCTCACCTTCTTTAAAAACAACAGCGTCCATTATTTGTTGAATAAAAAAAGTTCCTAACCCGCCTGGTTTAATATCATCAATTTTTCTGTGTCTCACATTTTTTTCTTCAACTGGTCTTCCTTTGTCAAAAAAACCAATTTCAAGTTGACCGTTTTCAAGTGAAATTTTAATCTCCATTTTATCATCTGTGTCTTCACCTTGGTATGCATGCTTAACAATATTTTGTGCTGCTTCTGCAATAGCTAGTACTAATTCATCTTTTAAATCTTGATTAATATTTACTTTTTCAAATACTTCTCTTGAGAATGATCTGACTTCTTTTAAACTTGATGAACTAACAACAAAATCTCTTTGTTCAGTTATAGATTTTATTGCAACATTCATTTTTCAGTCCAAATTTAAAATTTGTTCAAGTTTTGCCATCATAATTACTTTGAGAACTGACTTACTAATTTCTTTTAATATAACTTTAGTTCCAAGTTCAGTTGCTTTTTGGTGACTTTCAATTAAAACTGAGATTCCTGAAGAGTCCATGTATTGAACTTCTTTTAAGTTAAGATGAACTTCTTTTTTTGCCTCTATTAAAGGCATAATAATTTCTTTTGCTTTCTC
>CACPEZ010000036.1 GCA_902633125.1 uncultured Pelagibacteraceae bacterium | reverse complement strand
TAAATCCATATTTTACTCTAGCAAATAAACCTTGTCTATCACCTCTGAAATGTTTTAAAAAAACCTCATTATCATAAATCTTATTTTGTATTATTTTTTGTTTCTTAAAATTTTTTGATTTTAAATTATTAGGTTTAAGATATTTTGAATTTTTAGACTTAACTGTCCATGTTGCCTCTGGTCCAAAACCTATATTGCTAATTAAATTTACAGGGGGAATAATTGATAGTTGATTATTGTACCATGCACAAGCGGTCCATGCATAATCCCAGGTATTTATTTTATTTTCATAAGTTAGATCAAATATTTTTTCCCAATATTTATTCTGGGAAGAATTATTTCTATTTTTCCATTTTTTTGATCCTTTATATTTTTTCCAAAATTTTATACTTGGGTCAAAGTTTTTCCAAGACTTTCTCCAAGTTGCCCATCCCCAAGCATGATTGTATTGAGAAAAATATACTTCATTATTTTTTGATTTTACAAATCTGCTTCCACATATTGAATTTATATTTTTATTCCTATACATTTTAAGCATTTTTTGGCAAAATTTAAAAAAATCTATTGAAGGCAAGCAATCATCCTCAAGAATTATTCCTTCCTTTTCAAACTTAAAAAAAATATTTAATGACTTTGGTATAGATTCACGCACTGGCAGATGCTTCTTATGAAATATTTTTACTACTTTGCAATTCCAATCTATATAATTAATTAAATCCCTTACTTTGTTGACCATTATTAAGTCTTTTTCATAACTCATTTCTTGTTAACTCATTGAGAAAAAAGAAATTAATCTGCACAACAGATATAGAACTATTAAAGAAAACCGAAGTGGTATTGGTAAGTATCAACTTTGATTTACAGAATGTTAAAAAAAATTATGATAACTTGTCAAATTTAGTTTCGTCTATATTTACAATAATTAGAAAAAAAACATTAATAATTTTTGAAAGTACTCTGGTACCTGGAACCTTCGATAAAATTATTATACCAACAGCCGAAAAAACTCTTAATAAAAGAAATATGAATATAAATGACTTTTATCTGGGTTATTCTTATGAAAGAGTCACACCAGGAAAAAATTATTTAAATTCAATAAGAAATGGAAACAGAGTCTATTCAGGAATAAATAAGATTTCTAAGATCAAAATTAAATCTTTTTTCAAGTCTATTTTAACTAAAAAAGCTAAACTTCTAGAATTACAACATATAAAGGAATGCGAAGTTTCAAAAATTTTAGAAAATTCATATAGATCTTTAAACATAGCATTTATAGATGAATGGTTAAAATTTTGTGAAAGTTTAGATATAAACCTTATAAAAATTATTAACTATATTAAACTTAGAAAATCTCATTCTAATATCATGATGCCTGGTTTAGGGGTGGGAGGATATTGTCTTACTAAAGATCCAAACTTTATTATTCACTCTTCAAAAAATTTATATAAAAATAATTTCAAATTTCCTTTAACTTCACTAACAATGAAAATAAATAGAAAAATGGTTAATACATCTTATAATTATATTAAAAAAAAGATCAGAATTAAAAATTTTAATAAAATTTTGATATTAGGTGCAGCGTATAAGGGTGATGTAGGTGACGATAGGCTTAGTCCCGCTTATGAATTAGTTGATAAATTAAAAAAACTGAATAAAAATATTTTTATACACGATCCTTTGATTAAAAAATATAATTATAAAAAATATATAAACAATTTAGAAAAATTTAAATGTATTATATTTTGTACCAACCATCAGTATTACAAAAAAATATCTTTTAAAAATTTTAGTAACAAAAATGTTATCGTAGATTTAAATAATGTATTATCCACAAAACAATTTAAGCAATTAAGATTTAAAACTAATAAAATCTTTACTTTAGGTCGTTCATAAATGAAAAAAGTATTAATTCTTGGTGGAGCAGGTTTTGTGGGTTATAATCTAATTAATACTATACCTAATAAATATCAAATAGAAGTTTGGGATAATTTATCTAGAGGGAAACAAGATTTTTTTTTCAAAGCTATTTTGAAAAAAAGAAAAATTAAGTTAAAAAAAGTAAATATAAATAATAAAGTTAATCTTAGATTAATTTCAAATTATGATTATATCTTTTTCCTCATTGCAACTGTGGGAGTTGAAAATGTTAATA
>CACPEZ010000035.1 GCA_902633125.1 uncultured Pelagibacteraceae bacterium | reverse complement strand
AAAGATAAGCACTGCAAAATCTGAAAACATAAAAAAGAAAGAAGAGTCTAATGTTTCTGAAGCTTTTGAATATTACATGCTTAATAAAATTATGAATGTTAGTTTATCTGAAAGTGCTGAAAAAATTTTATCATATTGGAAAGATGATTTTGAAAAATCTTTAGATAAACACATAAACTTTTTAAAAGAAAATGCAGAGAATCAGGACATATACAATTCTAAAATATCGGAAATTCTTCAGAACATGGAAATCTTCGAGTCTGAAGAAGAAAATAAAAAAGAAGAGCAGAAGGAAGATGAACAGGATAGTAATAATTCAAAGGACGATCAAAAAACAGATAGTGGAGACTCTCAGGAAAGAGAAGAGGAAGATAGTATAAATGAAGGTGTTGATAGTTCTGATGAAATGAATGAGTTTAGACTTGATGAACAATTAGGAAATGATGATGCTGAAAATAATGAAATAGAAAATATTGTTCAGAAAAAAAATTTAGGAATAAGTAATAAAGAATATAAAATATATACTTCAGAATTTGATGAGACAGCAAAAGCAGAAACATTGGAAAACTCAGAGGAAATTTCTAAATTAAGAAAAAATTTAGATCAACAGTTAACTAGTTTCCAAGACATAATTACGAAACTCGCAAATAAATTGCAAAGGCAGTTACTTGCAAAACAAAATAGATCTTGGGAATTTGATCTTGAAGAAGGTTTATTAGATAGTTCAAAATTACCAAGAATAATAATTGATCCATATAATTCTCTTTCTTTTAAAAAAGAGAAAGATTTAGAATTTAAAGATACAGTTGTGACTTTACTCATAGATAATTCAGGATCAATGAGAGGCAGGCCAATTACTATTGCCGCTCTTTGTGCTGATATATTGTCTAGAACATTAGAAAGATGCTCGGTTAAAGTAGAAATTCTTGGTTTCACAACAAAAAATTGGAAGGGTGGTAAAAGCAGAGAAAAGTGGAATAAACTTGGAAAATTAAAAAATCCAGGACGTTTAAATGATTTAAGACATATAATTTATAAATCTGCTGACACTCACTGGAGACAATCAAAAAAAAATTTAGGCTTAATGCTAAAAGAGGGTCTGCTTAAAGAAAATATTGATGGAGAAGCTATTACTTGGGCTTTCAATAGACTTAAGAAAAGAAAAGAAGAAAGGAAAATTCTTATGGTTATTTCCGATGGAGCTCCAGTTGATGACTCAACATTATCTGTTAACTCGGGTGATTTTTTAGAAAAACATCTAAAGCAAACTGTAAAATTAATAGAAAACAAAAGCGATATCGAAATTCTTGCAATAGGTATTGGTCACGATGTTTCGAGGTATTACAAAAAAGCGATAAAAATTGCTGATGTTCAAGAGTTAGGCGATGTAATGATTGGTCAGCTTAGTGGTTTGTTTGAAAATAATAAAAAATTACACTAATTTTTTTAAATTTTTATTTTCCCACTCTATTTTAACTTCAGCTCCACCTCTAGTTTCTGAATTTCTAATTGTTATTTTTGCAGAATTTTTTTCTAACAAAGTTTTGCCTATAAAAATCCCTAAGCCTAATCCAGTTTTTTTATTATCTTTAGGTTTAAGTGTCTTAATATAGGGTTCTCCAATCTTATTAATTATATCTTTTGGTATACCAGGGCCATCATCCTCTATTGTTATTTCTGTCTTTTGACTGTCGCTTTTGATAGCAATATAGATATTTTCATTTGAAAATTTGTTAGCATTTCCTATGAAATTCCTCAAACCATAAACAATTTCAACAGATTTTAATATTTCAAATGAGTTGGAATCTTGCTCTTTATCAATATTGAAATTCTTATTTGAAATTTCCTTAAATGAGTTAACTATCTCACTAATATAATCGTAAAGCGTTTTATTTTTGTCAATAAAATCATCTTCTATTGTTGGATTTAATGTTAGTTTTTTTAAAATATCATTACACCTATTAACCTGACTAATTAATAGTTCGAGATCTTTTTTTACATCGTCATTGTCTTTAAATTGATCAAAGAGATCGTGAGAAATAATTTTAATAGTGGACAAAGGAGTTCCGAATGAATGAGCTGCGGCTGCGGCTTGTCCCCCAAGTGAAACTAGTTCGTGTTCTTTAGAAATTACTTCTTGGATTTTATCCAAA
>CACPEZ010000034.1 GCA_902633125.1 uncultured Pelagibacteraceae bacterium | reverse complement strand
TGATGTTTCTTTTTTTTCTAATTCAATTTTAATCGTGTCATATTTATTTGATATTTTTTTTTTATAAAATTTACCAAGATCTGATTTATCAATAATTAATTGAACATCAAGATAAGCAATATTATTTTTAGAATGTGCCACATTTATATAAAAAAAAAATAGAACAAAAAAATAAAAAACTTTTTTCATTTAAAAAGAAGTACCAATCTGAAACCTAAAACTTTCTGTTACGTCAGTGTCAGAGTCTGTTAATGGAATTGCATATGAAAAAGTTAATGGTCCAATAGCACTAAACCAGTTGACTGCCAATCCTGTAGATGATCTGATCTTATTTGAATCCAGGCTGTTATTATAATCAACCTCCCATACATTTGCCATATCTATGAAAAAATTTAAATCTAGGTTTTCTTTTTCGAATAGAACATTTGGAAATGTTGTATTTAAATTTAAAGCAGTAGCGTAATTACCACCAATATATTGTGAACCATCTTTTGGACCAATTTTGCCATTTTCGAAACCTCTCAATCTTCTACTCGGAACAAAAACTCTTTTTGAAATTCTAACATTATCTTCTAAAGAATTTATTGTTTTTAAAAAATAGTTTGCAGATAATATCAAATTATCTCCCAACGAATGATATAAAGAACTTGTAAATATATTTTCAATTGACAAATCATCTGAGTAAACTGGTAACGATTGTGAAAAATTAGTAATGAAACCATCAGTTGGTTGGAAATCCTGATCAAGTCTATTGTATTTTATGGAATACTTTAACAAATTCTCAATGTAGTTACCTTCTTGCTTTTTTACTATATCGGTAGCAGAAGAAGTTGTCTCTAAATCCTCATAAAAGTTTGAGAGTTCAAGGTTAACAAAAAGATCATTCATTTGTTCAAACTCTGTTCCGATTGAAAATCCAGTTCTGCTTGTTTTATAACCTGATGTAGACATAAAATCATTAGTGGAGCTTTCAATTGAGGTTTTAATGGATTTATCAGTATTATTATAATTTGGATTAGTTATTAAAAATCTACCTTTAATAGAATCATCTGATACAACTAAATTTGTATCTAGCTTAATACCTAAACCTAAATAATTTTTTTCTTTAATACCTGCTGTAAAAGAAGTACCAGTGGTACCGGTTCCTGCTCCAGCAAATAACTCTCCTGTTGGCTTTTCCTCAACAGTAATGTCTATTGTTTTACTTAAATCATCAGAACTACTTGTTTCATAATTTACTGATTTAAAAATATTTTTTGCTTTAACTTTTTGTATAGATTTATTGAATAATACGTCATTGTATACGTCACCTTCATCAACTATTAATGTATTTCTTATTACTTTTTCATCAGTAATGAAGTTTCCAAATATATTAATTCTCTCTACAATTTTTTGATCTAATTCATCAAAAAATATATTAATATCAATTTTATTATTTTCTTTTATAGATTCATCGAATTTAGCATTAATTAATGTAAAATCGTTTCTAAGTATAAATTGATTTAAATCATCAATTAAATTATTAATAATTTTTTTTGAATATTTTTGACCTTTTAAATCTTTAAATTTTTTTTGAAATTTCTTTAAACTGTCTATTGAATAATTGGTAGTATTTGCAATTTCTAAATTATCAAAAAAAAACTTTTCACCAGCATTTATGTTGAAAATTAATTCAAACTGTTTGTCTTCTGTAATGATGCCAGTGGTAGATTTAATCTTAGCGTTGTAATAACCCCTATTCTTATAAAAATTATTAAGTCTTGCTAAATCTGCAGAAATTCTGTTTTGATCTAAAAACTTATTATTAGATAAAAATTTCCAAAATTTACTTTCCTCTGAAATCACAACATTTCTCAGCGTATTATCGCGAAATATTTTATTACCTATAAAACTAATTTTTTTAATTTTTGCAATTTCACCTAAATTTATATCGTAAATTAAATCTACAGTATTGTTATCATTTATTGATATAGAAGTTTTTAAGTCAACAAAGTAATATCCATTAGATTTTAAAGTATTTTTTATTAAAGAAACTTGGTCATTAATTTGATTTTCAACAAATGGATACTTTTCTAATTTTATAGTAATATCTCTTAATTTTTCATAAATATTATTTTGTTTTACTCCTTTTATTTCAACGGATTGAATTATAGGATTTTCAATTAGAGCTATCTTTAAATAACCATCTTCTAAACTAATGGATACATCTTTAAAATAATCTGTATAATATAAATTTTTTAAAGCTTCATTTAAATCATTTTTTGTAACATTGTCTCC
>CACPEZ010000033.1 GCA_902633125.1 uncultured Pelagibacteraceae bacterium | reverse complement strand
ACTTTAACCATATCTAACTTTGATAAAGATCTTGCTAATCCCCACATTAGATTTTGCATACCACCAACGTCGGGTGGAAAAGTTCTAGTTATTATTAAATACATTAATTAGATGACCACTTAATACCACAACCCATACTTGGGAATTGTTCTTCAGGACCTTTGCCTGTTTCTGAAACTTGTTTCATAGCAAAAAATAAATCACTATCTCCAGATCTCACAGGCTTTAGTTCTCTTAATTCTCTTATTCTTCCTCTATATTGAAGACCAAAATCTTTATCATAACCAAAAAAATCTGGAGTACATACAGCATCATATTTTCTTGCAATTTCTTGGGTTTCATAAATTAGGTATGGAAAATTAAACTTATGTTTAATTGCAAACTCTATCATTTTTTCAAAAGAATCTTCCGGATAATTAATTGGATCATTAGAACATATTGCAACTGAATTTATTCCTAAATCATTAAGTTTAGTACAGTCCTCCACTACATCTCTAATAATTGCTTTTACATATGGACAATGATTACAAATAAACATTACCAAAGTTCCATTTTCACCTTTAATATCATTTAAAGATATTAATTTGTTCTCTGTAGATTTTAATTCAAAGTTTTCTGCTTTTTTTCCAAAATCACATACTGGTGTTTTAATAGGCATAATGTAATAATATATAAATTATGTTTTATGATTTAAAAGATAAAAAACCAAAAAACTCTGGCGAAAATTGGGTGGCACCAAATGCAACTATAATAGGAGATGTCACTCTAGAAAAAAACTCCAGTGTTTGGTTTAATGCTGTAATTAGAGGGGATAATGAAAATATTCATGTCGGAGAAGGTTCAAATGTTCAAGATGGGAGTGTTCTACACACTGACCCAGGTTGCCCATTAAGAATAGGTAAAGATGTAACCATCGGTCATATCGTTATGCTTCATGGATGTACAATTGGAGACAATAGTTTAATAGGTATTGGAGCTGTCATTTTAAATAATGCAAAAATAGGTAAAAACTGCATAATTGGTGCTAAAGCATTAATAACTGAAAATAAAGAGATCCCAGATAACTCATTAGTAGTTGGAGCGCCAGGAAGGGTAGTTAGAAAACTTACTGACGAAGAAATTGGTAAAATTACTGAGAACGCGAAACATTATCAAGATAATTGGAAAAGATACGTAAAAACTGTTTTTTAATATGCCAGCTGGGTATGTAATTGCACAATTAAGAGTAACTAATCCAGAAAATTACAAAGAGTACATTGAAAAAGTTAATCCAATTGTAAAAAAATTTGATGGAGAGTTTTTGGTTAGAAATGGTGAATATCAAATATTTGATGGTGAAACTAAATTTCCAAGAATAATAATTCTAAAATTCCCAAGTTATGAGAGGGCGCTACAGTGGTATAATTCTGAAGAATATAAACCAATAAAACAAATAAGATTGGATAATGCTGAGGGGACAAATATAATAATTAGAGGATTATGAAAAAAATATTATTAGCATTATTAATTACATTATTTAGTTCATCAATATTCGCATCAGATGAAAAACTAGGTAGATTTTTTGAAGATCAACCAGATGTAACTGATGATTATCAAATTCATTTCATATACATGCTAACAGCCAGTGATAAAGATCGTGAGCTAGATATAAATGGTAAAATTGAGGAATATGCTAATAAGTTGAATGCTCTTATTGAAAAGTTTAGTAAAAAAACAAAAGGGTCGTCTGGTGTAAAAAAATATAAGTACGATTATCGAAAAGATGGAAAATTGGATGTTACCTTCATAAGATTAGATAAAAAAAGAAAAGAACTTCACAAACATATAAATAATAATTATCGTGCTTACCTTTGGTTAAATGGATTTAATAATCCAAAAAAAGTTTATTTTACTTTTGCTGATGTAACTAGCCCAGATGGCGGAGAAGGTGGTGTAGGAATGGCATCAATTTTTCTTAAAAGCAAATACAATAAAAATATAAATGATATGGTTAAAACAGCTGTTCACGAAATGCATCATGCAATGGGTGGAGGTTTTGCTTGCGTCCCTGGAATGAGTAAGAAAGCACATTTTAAAAGTGGACAAGACACTGATGCAAAGCAAATGTTTTTTGGAAAAGCTTATGTTCATGATGTTGAAGGTTGTCCAAAAGGAGAGGATAGTGTTTATTTAACTCCAACATCAAAAGATCCTTACGATCCTTTTAAGCTAATATGTTTAAATGAATGGGGAAAATATAATCATAAAAAACTTGTTAAACTTAGAAAAAAACAATTGAGCGATCTTAAAAAAGGCAAGTGGAACTATAGGAGTGGTGGATCTGGATGTAAG
>CACPEZ010000032.1 GCA_902633125.1 uncultured Pelagibacteraceae bacterium | reverse complement strand
AATATATTGGAGTTATGGGATGATAGAAGGAATACTTATCGGATTATCAACAGCGCTATCATTAACGAATATTTTAATGGTGATGGTTGGTTGTTTTGCTGGAACAATAATTGGAATGTTACCAGGACTTGGACCAATGACTGCAATAGCATTAATGATACCAATTACCTATGGCTTTGATCCATCAACAGGCTTAATTTTAATGGCTGGTGTTTATTATGGAGCAGTATTTGGAGGATCTACATCTTCTATTTTATTAAATGCTCCTGGTATACCAGGAACTGTTGCTACTGCATTTGATGGCTATCCAATGGCGCAACAGGGTAAGGCTGGTAAAGCTTTAGCGATAGCAGCCTATAGTTCATTCGCTGGTGGAACAATTTCTGCAATATTTTTATTAGTTGCAGCCCCTAGTTTGTCAAAAGTAAGTTTAGCTTTTAGATCACCTGATTATTTTGCATTAATGATCTTAGGTTTAACTGCAATTTCTGCATTTTCATCTAAAGGACAGTTTTTAAAAGCAATGATGATGGTAGTTTTAGGATTGATGTTAGCAACAGTTGGTCAAGATTCATTATCAGATATTACAAGATTTACATTTAATAATATGAATTTAACTGATGGAATAAGTTTTGTATTAATTGTCATGGCAACATTTGCAATGAGTGAAGCTCTTACAATTATTTTTAGAGGAAAAGATCCAAATAGAGCTGCAAAACAAATTTCATTAACAGAACTAGGTTCAATTAAAGTAAATAAAGAAGAAACGATTAAAATGGCTAAAACGATACCTAGGTCATCTATATTGGGTTTTTTGATAGGTGTTTTACCTGGAGCAGGCGCAACTATAGCATCTTTCTTAGCCTATGGAATGGAAAGAAATTACGTGAATGAAGAAGAGAAACAAAAATTTGGAAAAGGTAGTGTTCATGGTTTATCCGCACCAGAAACTGCTAACAATGCAGCTTGCTCTGGTTCTTTTGTTCCGTTACTAACATTAGGAATTCCTGGAAGTGGAACAACTGCTGTAATGCTCGGAGCTCTTTTAGGATTTGGTATTCAGCCTGGACCAAGACTTTATCAAACAAACCCTGAAATTTTTTGGTCGGTTATTATGTCAATGTACATTGGTATGGTTGTACTTTTAATTTTAAATTTGCCATTAATTCCCTATATCGCTAGAATTTTAGCGGTACCTAGAAATTACTTAATTCCATTAATTTTATTTTTCTCGTTGACAGGAATTTATTTAATGTCATTTAATAATTTTGATATTTTCTTAATGATAGGCATTGCAGTGGTTGCAACTTTTTTAAGGCTCTATGATTTCCCCATGCCACCTTTAATATTGGCTTTTGTTCTTGGGGGACTAATGGAGGAAACATTGAGAAGATCGCTATTAATAAGTGATGGTTCACCTAACTTTTTATGGGATAGACCGATAACTTTAATAATTCTATTGATCACAATAACAATTGTTGGTTGGCAAATTTTTTCAACTTTTAGAAAAAAAAGTTAAATATAAATTTTATCAGCTAGACCGTAGCAAAGAATTCCACTTAGCACTGTTAAAATTCCTGAAGCAATGACACCTTCGCTATTTGTTTTTTCGTTATGCCCAAGCTTATTGATATAAATTGTATATATCCCAATTAAAAAATATAAAACGTTTTGAGCAAAAATTAATGTAAAGAAACCCCATGTTCCTGCCAAACCATCTGCTTTAATAAACATTATGTATAGTGCTACTAAAACTGATGCAATAAACGGTGCTCCAAAAAATCTAACCATCACAGCTGCAGAGTGATCTATATTGTATTGATCTAAAAATGACTTTGTTGCAACAACTGTTCTGAAAGCATAAACGGCGTAAACAATAAAATGTAAAATAAAAATACTTAAATAAATTATTCCATTAAATTTATCTAACATATTTTAACTTTATAAGATTCTTTTATAGTTTTCAATTATCTTATCCCAAAGAAATTTTTCGGAATGACTTTTGCACTCTTTTCCAAACTCAATATATTTATTACCTTCAAATAAACTATCTATACTTGAATAAATTTCATCTAGACTATTACCATCACAAATCAATCCCGTTTTATTATGAACAATTGCATCAGAAGCACCACCATCTTTACCACCTATAGATGGAATCCCGTATTGTGCAGCTTCAATAAAAGAAATTCCAAAACCCTCGACTGAAGTTTTGTGAATTATTGATGGCATTATAAAAATATTTGATTTTACAATAAGTGCATTTTTTAATTCATTAGATATATCGCTTAAAAAATTTACATATTTATCAAGTTTTAATTCTATCACTAATTTTTTTAAATTTTCTTCTTCATCTCCGTATCCTATGCAGGTGTAAGTAATATCAGGATATTTCTCTTTTAAATTCCTAATAGCCATTATAACTTTTTCATGATTTTTTCTTTTATCAAACCTTGA
>CACPEZ010000031.1 GCA_902633125.1 uncultured Pelagibacteraceae bacterium | reverse complement strand
TAAAAGAAAAAAAACTATCTTCAGGGGAAATTACAAAAGCATTTATAGACCGTGCTGAAAAATCAAAAAAATTAAATGTTTATGTTACGGATAATTTTGAAAAAGCAATAGATCAATCAAAGAAATTTGATTCTAATCCTAACTTTGATTTAAAACTACCAGGTATTCCCATTGCTGTTAAAGATTTATTTTGTACAAATGGAGTTAGAACAACAGCAGGTAGCAAAATATTAAATAACTTCGTTCCCACATATGAGTCTACAGTTACTCAAAATTTGTGGAGTCAAGGAGCAATACTTCTTGGTAAACTTAATTGTGATGAATTTGCTATGGGCTCTTCAAATGAAACTAGTTTTTTTGGAAATGTTCAAAATCCGGTAGGAGAAAATTTAGTCCCTGGTGGATCTTCAGGAGGTTCTTCTGCAGCTGTCGCTGCAAATTTAACTCCAGTTACCATTGGAACAGATACAGGTGGATCTATTCGTCAACCAGCATCATTTACAGGAACTGTTGGACTTAAACCTACATATGGAAGTTGTTCTCGTTATGGAATTGTAGCATTTGCTTCATCTTTAGACCAAGCAGGACCTATGACGAAAAATGTAAGAGACTGTTCTATGCTTTTAGAGGTGATCTCTTCATTTGATCAAAAAGATTCAACCTCAATTGATTACAAAAGAAATTGTTATTCAAAAGAATTATCAAAAGATATTAAAGGAAAGAAAATTGGTATTCCTAAAGAATATAGAGTTGACAATATGCCTGACGAAATTGAACAGCTATGGAAAAATGGTATCTCATATGCAAAAGATTGTGGAGCAGAAATTATCGATATTTCGCTTCCACATACTAATTACGCATTACCAACTTATTATATTGTTGCACCAGCTGAAGCATCTTCAAATCTAGCAAGATATGATGGTGTTAAATATGGATTTAGATCTCCTGGTCAAAATTTAATAGAAATGTACGAAAAAACTAGATCTGAAGGTTTTGGTGATGAAGTTAAAAGAAGAATTATGATTGGAACTTATGTTTTATCTTCTGGTTACTATGATGCCTATTATCTAAAAGCGCAGAAAGTAAGAAAATTAATAAAAAAAGATTTTGATGATGCCTTTTCTAAAGTTGATGCAATTTTAACTCCATCTACTCCAAGCTCAGCATTTAAAATTGGTGAAAAAACAAATGATCCAGTATCAATGTATTTAAATGATATATTTACAGTTCCAATAAATCTAGCGGGCTTACCAGGTATTTCTATACCAGCTGGTAAAGATAAAAATAATTATCCTTTAGGCCTTCAAGTAATTGGAAAACCTTTTGATGAACAAAATATACTTAATATTTCTTATGCATTAGAAGATAAGATTAATTTTAAAAATGATATTTCAGACTGGTGGTTAAGTGAGTAAAAATAGTGAATATCTTATTGAAAGAGAAAATAAACAATATGAAGTGATAATTGGTTTAGAAGTGCACGCTCAAGTTACTTCAGAGTCAAAACTTTTCTCTCAATCATCAACAAAATTTGGTGCAGAACCAAACACACAAGTTAGTCTCGTAGACGCAGCATTTCCAGGAATGTTACCAGTTATAAATGAATTTTGTATTGAACAAGCAATTAAAACTGGAATAGGACTTAAAGCCAAAATAAATAAAAAATCTGTCTTTGATAGAAAAAATTATTTTTATGCAGATTTACCTCAAGGATATCAAATCTCTCAATACAAATATCCAATTGTCGGTGAAGGAAAAGTAATTTTAGATATGCCGAATGGTCAAAAAGAAATTGGAATTGAAAGATTACACTTAGAGCAAGATGCAGGTAAAAGTATTCATGATATTGATCCAAATAATACATTAGTTGATTTAAATAGATCTGGAGTGGCTTTAATGGAAATAGTAAGTAAGCCTGATTTGAGATCTCCAGATGAAGTCAACGTTTATATAAAAAAATTAAGATCGATAATGAGATATTTAGGAACATGTGATGGCAATATGCAAGAAGGTTCTTTGAGGGCAGATGTTAATGTATCAGTAAGATTAAAAGGGGAGACTGAATTTGGCACCAGGTGTGAAATTAAAAATGTTAATTCAATAAAATTTATGCAAATGGCAATAATATCTGAAGCAAATAGACAAATAGATTTGTTAGAGGAGGGGAAAGACATAGATCAAGAGACAAGACTTTTTGACACTAAAAGAAATGAGACAAGATCTATGAGATCAAAAGAAGACGCGCATGATTACAGATATTTTCCTGATCCAGATCTATTACCGCTTGAAATAAGCCAAGAGTTAATTGAAAAAATAAAATCAGATATACCTGAATTACCAGATGAAAAGAAAAAAAGATTTATAGATAAATTTAATCTTTCACCATATGAAGCAACAATTTTGGTATCTGATATTGAAACATCAAATTTCTTTGAAGAAGTTATAAAAAATTCAGATGTTAAATTAGCAACAAACTGGATTTCAGGTGAATTATTTGCAGTTTTAAATGAAAAAAATTTAGAAATATCTCAAAGCCCAGTTAGTGCTAAAAATCTATCAAAACTTATAAACCTTATAAAAGATGGAACTATATCAGGAAAAATAGCTAAA
>CACPEZ010000030.1 GCA_902633125.1 uncultured Pelagibacteraceae bacterium | reverse complement strand
TACACAAAAATGATAATCAAAAAATTCAAGAGATGATTATTATGCATAAAATTCCACAGATTATTGGCCCTCTAAAACAAAAAAAAGAGTCAATATCTTATCATGTTCTTAATGGTGAATTACAAATTGATATATTTAAAAGAAATAAAATAATTAATTTTAAATTGAAAAAAAACAATAGCCTAAGAATACCGTGTAACGTTTTTAGACAAATTATATCAAAAAAACATAACACAGTGTTTTTAGAAATTGCCAATGGTCCTTTTAAAGACAAACATACAATATGGAAAGAAAAACAAAGATTAAAATAACATATATTCTATTTTCAATTACTATTTTTATTTTATGCTTGATTTACGCCAACCTAAATCAAGTAAACTCACTTATGGATGAAAATAATAACATTATATTTTCTAAATTACAATTTGACCATTCTGAGTTGGTAACTAATTTATTTTATGGTGATGGTTATTATCAATATCGACACGGTATAAAATATTATTTATCAAAAATGCCTGTACTACCTTTGATAATTACCGGATTAGCACTAATTTCCAAAAATCTATATTTTATTTACTTTTTTAAAAATTTAATTTTATTTTCAATAATATTTTTTTCTCTTAACTTCTATTGTGAAAAGCACAACAAAAGTATCATTTTTTTTTTATTTTTTCTAATTAGTATATTTTCGATACCTCATAATTTACATGTTAAATTAAATATACATTTTGCTGATACGATTGTTGCATGTTTATTACCAAGTCTTTTTTTGCTTATTTCAACAGAAAATAAAAAAAAATATATTTATATTTCATTAATTTTATTTGTTTTATATCTAACAAAAACTTCAATGTTTTTTTTATGTTTAGTTTTACCTTTAATAATTTTATTTTTGGAAAATGATAAAATATCAAAAAAAATATTTCCAATTGTTGCTATTATGCTTGCTATTGTTGTATGGGGAAGTTTTGGTTATGTTAAAACTGGCGTTTTCCCTTTTGGTTCAAAAATACTATCAGTTAATTCTGAAGGTATGAGTATAGCCTTAAAAGATGATTTTCATAAGTATTACCCCAAAAAAAGTGTAGATCTAATAAAATTAAATAAGATTGAGACAAATAATTTTAAAAATGAATGGGAAGTTTATGAATACTATAAATTAAGTAATGATAATTATTTAAAACATAATCTTACAAGATATATAAAAGACTCACTTATTAAAATAAAAGTAATTTTATTTAATATTAGAAAAGATTCTGCTTTTCCTGATAATGAAGGTAATTTTGAAAATCCAGTAAAGTTCAGTTTTATAATTAACAAAATTATTTTTAACTTTAGTTTATTAGTCGCAATAGCTGTATTTTATAAAAATATTAGAAATTTTAAATTGGCCAAATTAGAAGTATATCTAATTTCTATTATTGGACTAAATAGTCTTCCATTGGTTGCTGGCTGGGCAACAGCCAAACATTTAACCGGAATGACATTAATTTGTTTGGTATATCTATTTGTAAAATTAAATAATAAATACTTTAATTATTGATTTTAATTTAATTTTTAAATTTAGCGGCAAAATCTACTAAAGATAGTAACCAATATTGATGAGTATTTTCAATAAAATTATATGATTTAGAATTAACTGTAAAATTTAATTTTCCTATTTTACTTAATTTATTTTTCCCATTAAAGCCTGTAAAAGTGATTAATTCATTATTTTTTTTCTTAACAAAATTTGCAGCATTTATCATATTTTTAGAATTTCCGCTTGAAGAAATCAAAATTACTAAATCTTTTTCGTCTAAGTAAAACTTAAGAGCATTTTTAAGCCAGTTTTCGTATCCGTAATCATTTGCGAAGCAAGTTATTAAATCACTTTCATTAAAATTAATTGTTTTTATTTTTCCATTTTTAGTCATATCTACACTAAAATGACTTGCTATTGCAGCACTTCCTCCGTTTCCTGCAATTATAACTTTTTTATTATTTTTTTTAACTTTTAATAAAAGTTCATATAAATTTTTTAATTTAGATCGTACTTTTTTATCTATAAAAATACATTTTAAAAATTCATTATTATATTTTTCTAAATACAGCTCAATTTTTTTCATAATAATTGTTTTTTTAATTTTCTAGCCCAATTCTTATCAAATGATAAATTTTTATCATCAATATAAATATCAAAGCTTGGCTTTCCAAAAATTAATTCGTTATACAGTACATTCCATTTTAATAATTGTTGTTTTGTGATTTTCTCTGCTTTAATTTTTGCCTTAATAATATTGTCATTATTTCGACCCATGTATCTTGCAGTAAAAATTTTAATATAAAACCCTTTTTTATATAATTTATTGACTACATTAATATTTTTTTTTATTGCTTTACTTGATGAATAATTGCTCCCTTTTGTTTTACACAAAACATTATCCAAATCAAAACAAATAGTTTTTATTTTCATAAAAAAATTAGATGTGTAATTTATTAAACAAAGATTTCTTTATTATCTTATTTTTTAACATGTTTTCTAACTTCTTTAAATCTTTGTACAAATATTTTATGCCAATTTTTTCGTTACATTCAAATATATTTTTATGTTTAGTGGTTACCAGGTTATCACCAAGTACAATTTCCTCTACTTCTTTTTCGCCTTTATTTAAACCGGTAAATTTAATTTCAATATCACCATTTAAATTTTTATTATTTTTAATTGTTTTCCCACTTAATCTAATAATTCTTTTTGCAATCCATAGTATGTTTATTTGATCTCCCATATCTAACGCATAAATCTTAACTCCTTTATTATTCAAATATGAAGAATTAATAACTAACTTAACTGCTTCAGATATAGACATAAAGTATCTTTTAGCTTTACTACTAGTAACAGTCACTGGAACTTTATTTGCCACTTGATTGATAAAAATTGGTATTACTGAGCCACTTGATCCAATTACATTGCCAAATCTAACTATCGTATAATTTGTTTTAATGTTTAAATTTTTACTATAATAATATTTAATTAACTTTTCTCCAAATTTTTTTGAATATCCTAACACACTGGAGGGATTTACAGCTTTATCAGAACTTATAAAAATAAAGTTTTTTACATTTTTATAAATTGAAAATTCTATAATAGATTTTGTTCCAAAAACATTATTTTTTATCATCGAATTGGAATTTTCTTCTCCAAAATTAACGTGCTTATAAGCAGCGGCATGGTATATTTCATCAATTGTTCGATTTGAAAAAAAATTTTTTAAAAAAAAATAATCGTTACAATCACCTAAAACTGGTATCAATTTTGAAAAATTATTTCTCTCATTTTTTTTTATTCTATTAACTATGTTAAATAGACTTATTTCTGAATTTTCTAATACATACAACTTTTTTGGATTATGCTTTATTATCTCTAAGCAGAGCTCCCCTCCTATTGAGCCACCACCACCAGTAATTAAAAT
>CACPEZ010000029.1 GCA_902633125.1 uncultured Pelagibacteraceae bacterium | reverse complement strand
ATTACTTACAATAATAAACCTCATTTGCACGAACTAATTGAAAATCTTGTTCAACAAGGTCTTAAGAACATTAATATTTGTTTAAATTATAAACACAAATATTTTATAAATTATTTTAAAAATATTAAAACTAAAGCAAATTTAAATTTCATAATTGAAAAGATTCCACTTGGAACAGCTGGATCATTATCTAATTTGAACTTGAAAAATAATTTGCCAATTATTGTAATGAATGCAGATATTCATACAAACCTTAATTTTTCTAATCTAATAGACTTTCACAATGAAAATAAATCAGAATTTACAATTTGTATAAAAAAAAATACATATGTCTCAAAGTATGGAGAAATTTTAATTAAAGACAATAAGATTACTAATATAAAAGAGAAGCCAAAAAAAACTTATTTTTTTAATTCTGGAATTTATATTCTAAATAATAAAATAATTAAAAATATGAAAAAAAACGAAAAAATTGAAATGAATGACTTAATAATTAGAAATATTAAAAATAAAACTAAAATCACACCATTCTATTTACATGAAAAATGGGTAGATTTTGGAAATAAAAGAGATTTAAATAGACTAAAAAAAAATTATTCTTTATAAATTTTAATAATAAATTTTTTTCCCTTATAAAAAAACCAAGATGGAAATTTTTCATTATCTGATAGTCTAAGTATTCTAAAATTTGACTTTAATGATTGGTTTAAATTTAACTTGTTATCATTTATATTTCTTTTTCTATAATAGGATACTTCTCCAATTTGTTTTTTTTTTGTATAATTAGGATAAATTTTCAAAAATTTATTAATCAGTTCACATATACTCTTAGCCTGTTTTTTTCGTAAATCTTTATAAAGATCTGTTTTGTCTATTTTAAACGTATTTTGCAAAACGATATCACCTTCATCAACTTTTTTTTTAGCGATTATCATGGAATTTTTTATGCTAGACCTATTGTTCTGTACTTGCCACTGCATTGGAGAAAAGCCTCTACCCTTCGGCAAGGAGCTTGAGTGAATTACAAGGTATAAACTTTTGTTGTTAAAATATTTATAACTAATTACTTTTGTATAAGAGAGTATAAAAACTATATCAAATTTTTTTAAATCTTTTAAAATATAAGTCTTATTAAAATTGTAATTTTTTTTTAAAAACTTAAAATTATTTATAAAATTCTCAATCCAATTATTTTTGATATCAAAAAGAAATCCAACTTTTATTTTCAAATATTGTCTCCTGCTTTAAGATTTTTTTTTGATTTTTTTCCTAGTAATTTATAAAATTTAGGTAAATTATTTGTTTTACATGGTCTTCGAATTATAACATTTTCAAAGGAGTATTTATCACCTTTTTTAATTTGATTTTTAGCATATGCAGATTTCCTAAAGAAATATCTGTTTTGCTTCTCTGTTCTCGAAATATTTAAGCTACCAGTACCTTTCATTTTGACTATATTTTTTGCAAATTTTGAAACAATCTTTAAGTCATGATGGTCGACTGATAATAGATGATCAGCACCTATTTGTCTTTTATTGTCTGTAAAATGTACCTCAATACATTCTGCACCCATACTGAGTGCTAGGATTGGTGCTTCAATTCCAATTGCATGATTAGAATATCCAATTACTGATTTTGGGAATTTTTTTTTAAGAGATTGCATTCTTTGCATATTCACTAAGCTTGGATCACAAGGATATAAAGATGCACAATGAAGTAGACATATATTTTTTTCTCCAAAAATTTTAACAGCTCTTCTAATTTCGTTTAAATTTGCCATTCCAGTAGAAATAATATTATATTTTGAAATTGAATTAATTTTTTTTAAAAGATATAAATCAGTTATTTCTGAAGAAGCAATCTTTATAAATTTACAATTAAGTTTTTTTAAGATTTCTAGACTCTCTATATCAAATACTGAACATATAAAATCTAGTTTATAAAAACTTGATATTTTTTTTAATTTTTTAAGTTGATTTAAATTTAATCGTAATCTCTTCCACATTTCATGATTACTTTCACTTTTTTTGGTTGTTTTTTTATGCTGAGTTGATTTCGCAGTTTTTTTATATGCTATTGTATTTGGGTTAAATACTTGGAATTTGACTGCATCAGCGCCCCCATATTTTGCTAACTTAATAAGATTAGAAGCTTTATTAAATTTGCCTTCGTGATTAATTCCTATTTCGGCTATAATATATGGTTTTTTAAAATTCATTCAAAAAAATTTTTTATTACTTCAATTATTTTATTAATTTCTTTTTTTTTTAATTTTGGGTAAATTGGTAAAGATATTAATCTTTTACTTACATCGTTTGTTTTATTTAAAGGTGCTTTGCTCAAGTAAAAATTGAATTTATGTATTGGAGGATAATGCATACTAACAAATATTCCATTTTTTTTTAAATACCTAACGAATTTTTGTCTTGAAGTTTTTCTTGGTAATAATATTGGGAAAAGGTGATAAGAATATTTTTTACCAATCATATTTTCAAAAGGAATTTTAATGAATGGGAGATACTTCTTTAAATTTTTTAAATAATACAATGCAATTTTTTTTCTTATTTGATTATTAATTAATATATTGTCAAGTTGTTGTATACCAATACTTGATCTAATTTCATCGAGTCTAAAATTAAAACCTAGTTCATTTACTTTGTAATTTAATTTATTGTAATTTCTATCAACTATAGAATGTTCTCTAAATGATTTTAGAAAATCAAATTTTTTTTTATTACAAATTATCATACCACCCTCACCAGTCGTCATATTTTTGTTGGCATAAAAACTGAAAACACCATAATCAAAAATTGTTCCAAGATAGCTTTTTTTCTCGTAGCTAAATAATGCATGACAAGCGTCCTCTATAATGGGGATTTTATACTTTTTTCTTAGATGACTTAGATAATCCAAATTACAAGGGTATCCAGCATAATACATAATTATAATTGCTTTTGTTTTATTAGTAATTTTTTTTTCGAGATCACTAATATCTTGATTTAAATTATCCTCAGAAACAATATCACAAAATACTGGTTTGGCTTTGAGCATTTTAATTGTACTAGCATCAGCAACAAATGACAGTGAGGGGCAAATGACTTCATCACCCTCCTTTATATTTAAAGAATTCAAAACTGTATAAAGAGCTGAAGTACAATTCGAAACTGCAATAGATTTTTTCGATTTGGTTCTTAGTTTTTTTAAAAAAAGATTTTCAAATTTTCTGGTAATTTTTCCACTAGAAAGATTACCCGATTTTACAACATTGTAAGCAGCTCTTGCTTCTTTGTTTCCAATGCTAGGTTTAAAATAATTAATAATATTCATTTAAAATTAGATGATTATAATAATAACTTATAGATGAAAAATAAAATAATATTTTACGTTAAAGCAGATAGAGGAATCAAGTATGGTTTCGGACATATATATAGATGTAACCATATTTATGAAAAACTAAAAAAATCATATAA
>CACPEZ010000028.1 GCA_902633125.1 uncultured Pelagibacteraceae bacterium | reverse complement strand
CAAATTATTGATAATAATGTTAATAAAATATAATCTGTTAAATTAGCTTGCTTCATTCTGTAATATCTTTCACATCACCTTTTGTAATTTGAATTAATTTTTCATAATTGATCTTAAAAATCGCATTAGGATGACCAGCTGCAGCAAAAATATCTGTAAACCTACTTAAAGAATTATCAATAAATATTTGAATTTTATTTATATGACCTACAGGAGATACGCCTCCAATTGTATATCCTGTTTGAGATTTCACCTCGTCAGCAGAGGCCATTCTTACATTTTTTTTTTCAGAAATTTTTTTTAATTTATTTAACGAACATCTTTTGTCACCTGAAACTAAACAAAGTAAAAAATCATTTTCTATCTTAATAAGCAGACTTTTAACAATTGCTCCTACTTCACAATTTAATGAATTTGCTGCATCCAATGCTGTTTTTGCTGAGTTTTGTAATTCAACAATTGATAGATTTTCGTCAAACTCTTTAAGACACTTCTCAGCTCTTTTAACTGGTTCTTTATTTAATAAAGTCATATTCAACTTATGATTGATTAAAAAGCACTGAAATTATTAGCAAAATTATATGTTTAAATTGCATAGGTGATATCCTCATTATATGTATTCTTTATTATAACAATATTGGTAATTAACCCAGATATTTAATTCTACAGGAGATAATATGAGCGCAAGCAAAGTTCTAAAAATGATGAAAGACAAGCAAATTGAGTTTGTCGATTTAAGATTTACAGACCCAAGAGGTAAATTACAGCACTTAACTATGGATGCATCGGTAGTTGATGGGGACATGTTAACAGATGGTGTATTTTTTGATGGATCATCTATTGCTGGATGGAAGGCAATAAATGAATCTGACATGATATTAAAACCAGATTTAAACAGACAAATAGTTGATCCATTTACATCTCATAATACTCTTGTTTTATTTTGCGATATTTTAGATGCAATTAAAAGAAATCCTTATGAAAGAGATCCAAGAGGAATAGCGAAGAAAGCTGAAGCTTATTTAAAGAAGACTGGTATAGGTGATAAAGCTTACTTTGGTCCTGAACCAGAATTTTTTGTTTTTGATGACGTTAAAATTAAAAACGATATGAACGAAACAAGTTTTTCAATAGATAGTACTGAAGGTCCATATAATTCAGGAAAAAATTATGAAAATGGTAATATGGGTCATAGACCTGGAGTTAAAGGTGGATATTTTCCAGTCCCTCCTGTAGATAGTGCTCAGGATATTAGAGGTGAATACCTAAAAGGTTTAAGAGACGTAGGTATTACAGTTGAAAAACATCACCATGAAGTTGCTCCAAGTC
Organism: uncultured Pelagibacteraceae bacterium; assembly: GCA_902633125.1. Lineage (GTDB taxonomy): Bacteria > Pseudomonadota > Alphaproteobacteria > Pelagibacterales > Pelagibacteraceae > Pelagibacter. Next base: position 2,186 of record CACPEZ010000028.1, on the reverse strand, counting down.
AGCACGAACTTGGAATGCTTTTTGGTACATTAGTTGATCAAGCAGATAATGTTCAATTATACAAATATGTAGTTCAAATGGTTTCACATTCATTTGGTAAAACTGCTACGTTTATGCCTAAACCTGTAAAAGGTGATAATGGATCAGGAATGCACGTTCACCAATCAGTTTGGAAAGGAAAAACTCCAGTTTTTTCTGGAAATAAATATTCAGGTTTGTCACAAACTGCGCTTTATTATATTGGTGGAATACTTAAACATGCTAAGGCGATTAATGCATTTTCAAATGCTACAACAAATAGTTACAAAAGATTAATTCCAGGTTTTGAAGCTCCGGTATTACTTGCTTATTCTGCTAGAAACAGATCAGCTTCTTGTAGGATTCCGATAACTCTAAGCAAAAAAGGAGCAAGATGTGAAATTAGATTCCCAGATGCATCTGGTAATCCATATTTAACTTTTGCATCGATGTTAATGGCAGGAATTGATGGTATCAAAAATAAAATTGATCCAGGCAAATCCTTTGATAAAGATCTTTACGCTTTATCAGAGAAGGAAGTTAAAAAAGTTCCAACTGTTTGCGGATCATTAAGAGAAGCAATGGAAAGTTTAGATAAAGATAGAAAATTTTTAACTCAAGGTGGAGTATTTACTGACGATCAAATTGATGCTTATATTGCTTTAAAATTTGAAGAGATACACAACTTTGAACATACACCTCATCCTATTGAGTTTGATATGTACTATAGTTGTTAAATAGCTTTTTTATTTTTTAGCTATTTTATTTTTTCCTAAACCTTTTTTAACCACGTAGTTGAGGGTGCCATGTGCGCCCGCTTCTACTGGTTTGATTAAACTTCTGAATAAAGATTTTCTTTTTTGTATTTTAACTTCAGAGTTAATTAGGTTTTTATGCTCAAAAGTGTTCATATCAATGATTCTATCATAGATATGCAATAAGCGCAATTCTGATATGCGTATATTAAATACTATATTTTAAAGGACTCTCCACATCCACATCTCTCTGTTTCATTCGGGTTGTTGAATACAAATTGTGAAGAAAATTTTTCTTTTTTAAAATCCATTTCTGTTCCAAGTAAATACATTACCGCTGCAGAGTCTATAAACACTTTTACACCCTTATCTTCTATTACTTCGTCATTTGGGTTTGCTTCTTTTGTATACTCCATAACATAAGACATACCTGCGCACCCACCTGACTTAACTCCAACTCTAACTCCTAAAGAGTCTTTTTCAGCATTAGACATAATTTCTTTAATTCTTTGGGCTGCGTTATCGCTTAATGTTATAATTTGTTTTGTCATAAATTTAATTCAAGTTTTGCGGCTTCAGACATCATTGATTTATTCCATGGTGGTTCCCAGACTAAATCAAGATCTACTTTTGAAACTTCCTTAATTTCTAATATACTGTCTTTAACTTCTTTAGGCAAACTTTCAGCTACTGGACAATTTGGTGTGGTTAAAGTCATTTTAACCTTAACTTCAGAATTATTAATGATAATATCATATATCAATCCTAATTCATATATATTAACAGGTATCTCAGGATCATAAATTTTTTTTATTTCAGCAATTACTTTTTCTTTAAGATCCATGTTCATTCCTCTGTTTTTACAATTTGATCTGAATTATCTAATGCTGATGTAAGAGTATGCCAGGATAAAGTCGCACACTTTACTCTCATAGGATATTGTTTAACACCTGATAAACTCATTAATTTGGTTTTTTCGTCATCTTTTAAAATATTAGTTTCTATAGAATCTTTTTCTTTTATCATTCCTAAAAAATCGGTTACAATTTCTTTTACCTCTTTCTCTTCTTTGCCTCTAACCATATCAGTCATAATTGATGCTGATGCCATTGAAATAGCACAACCATGCCCTTCAAATGCAATATCTTCAACTTTTTTATTTTCATTTAATCTTAGATAAACATGAACGTTATCACCACATAAAGGATTATTTCCCTTTGCATCTTTATTATAATTATCAAACTTTCCTAAATTCCTTGGATTTTTTCCATGGTCTAATATTATCTCTTGATATAAATCTTTTAAGTCCATTATAAGTTAAAAATTTTTTTACATTTACTTATTGCTTCATCAAGTTTATCAATATCATCTTTTGTATTATAAACTCCAAACGAAGCTCTTGCAGTTGCAGGT
>CACPEZ010000027.1 GCA_902633125.1 uncultured Pelagibacteraceae bacterium | reverse complement strand
TACTTAATGCAGCGATAGTTATAGCAGGCGTTTCATCAATATAAAGTGGAAGCTCAGATATATCTTTAGAAGTTTCAATGAATTTATCAAATTGTTCTTCTGATATCTTTCCACGTCTTATATCATTAGATTTGATCCTAGATTGCTCGGCTAAAATTCTTGTTGAAAGTTGTTCAGAAGACATTTCAAGTGAAAAAAATGCGATTGAACTTTTATCTCCAGTTTCTTGAATTTTTTTAGCAGCATTAAATGCAATATTAGTGGCTAGTGCAGTCTTTCCCATTGAGGGTCTTCCAGCAATAATAACTAAATCAGATTTATGTAATCCTCCCAACTTATCATCAAGATCTTTTAAACCTGTTGGAACTCCCACAATTCCTTCTTCATTTTTATAAGCATTAGATGCCATTTCAATTGTTTGTTTCATTGCTTCATCAAACTTAATCAGAGAAGAGCTAAAAGATCCTTTCTCGGCAAGATCAAATAAAGATTTTTCGTAATTTTCGATTATTTTTTGACCATCAGTACCAATATCATTCTGTTTTGCTTGATCAATCACCTCTCCGGAAATTTTAATTAATTCTCTTTTTACATATAAATCAAAAATTAGTTTTGAATATTCAATTGCTTGTCTTGATGATGAAGAAAATTTTGTAATCTTAACTAAATATTCAGGAATATTTAATTCATCTTTCTCTTTTTCAAAATAATTTTTTAAAGTTATTGGATTAGCTAGTATGCCTGCGTAAATTAACTTTTCTAATGCCTCAAATATTTTTTTATGAATAGGATCATAAAAATTTTTACTAGAAATTATAAGACTAACTTCATCAAATATTTCATTAGTTAAAAGAATAGATCCTATAACAGATTGTTCAGCTTCAACATTATTCGGCAGTTCTTCAAATTTATTAGTTATTAAATTTAAAGGTTGAGACATGTGATATATTACTTATTAATACTCAATTCTCAAAGACAATAAACAGTTGGGGAAAAAAATGTATAATTATTGGTTTTCTTCGTCTGATACAACTTTAATTTTTATTTGTGATTGTATTTCTGAATGAAGATTTATAAGTACATTAAAAGTTCCAAGTGTTTTTATTTCTTTGGAAGGTTGTATAACAGAAGGTATAATATCAATTTTTTCCTCCTCTTTTAATACTTTTGAAATTTCGGTAGGTTTTACAGATCCATATAACTCTTTATTTTCTGTACTTAATTTTTTAATTGTATATTCCTTGTTTTTAATTTTTTCGTCTATTTCTTTAGCGATATTTTTTTTATCTTGGTCTTTTTTACTTAATTCATTTTTGATTTTTTCAACTTCTTTAATATTTTCTTTTGAAGCGAATAATGCTTTTTTCTTTGATATCAAATAATTACGTGCAAAACCTCTTTTTACATCTATTATCTCCCCAATTGAACCAATTTTTCTTAAATTTTCTAAAAGTATAACTTTCATATTTATATTAATGCTAAATTTCGAGCCCTTTTGATTGATAAAGATAGATCTCTTTGTTTTTTCTGACTTACAGATGTTATTCTTGATGGTAGTATTTTTCCATTCTCAGAAATATATTTTTTCAAAAGTTTTATATTTTTATAATCAATTACAGGAGCTCCTTTTCCTGACAATGGACATTTTTTTTTGAATTTGAATTTCTGATTTTGAAAAACACTTAATTTTGAGAAGTTATTTTGTGTATTCTTTTTTTTTAAATTTCTCTTTTTCATTTTTTATCTTTATCTTCATTTTTTTTGAAATAATCAGTTTCTAAATCTAGTTTTTTAACTTTTACTGTTAAATATCTAAGTAGATTTTTGTCAATTTTTTCACTTTTTTCTAATTCTTCTATTGTCTTTCCATTACCTTCAATTTTAAAATGAAGATAGTTCCCTTTTTTATTTTTTTTAATTAAGTATGAAAGATGCATTAATCCCCAACTCTCAAATTTAAGTATATTTCCTTTGTTACTTTCTATGATTTTAGAATATTTTTCTTGTAATTGTTTTATTTGACTAGGAGAAGTGTCCTGTCTAGCTATTAATGTATGTTCGTAATAGTTCATATAATTTTTATAGAAAAAATGAGGATATACTATTATAAATTTTTAATTACAATATAAAAAAACACTGATTTTATAAACGTTTTTATGTTTTCGATTATATTTCCAGGTCAAGGTTCACAAGTTATAGGTATGGCGAGAGAATTTTATGATAATTTTGGATACGTAAGACAATATTTTACAAATGCAGATGAAATATTAAATAAAAAATTAAGTAAAATTATTTTGGATGGACCCAAAGAAGAGTTAGACCAAACAGAAAATACACAATCAGCAATTTTTCTAGCAAGTTATTCTATATACAAAGTTTTAGAGAAAGAATCACAATTTAACGAAAAAAAAGCAAGTTTTCATGCAGGTCATTCTCTTGGTGAATACTCTGCACTTTGTTGTTCTAAATCAATAAACTTTGAGCAGACTATAAACTTATTAAAATTTAGAGGTAAGGCAATGCAAAATGCTGTTCCTAAAGGTGTAGGAGGAATGATAGCAATTTTAGGGGTAGAAATCGAAAAAATAAATGAACTTATAAGCACTAATAGTTTTAAATGTTTTATCGCAAATGATAATTCAGTTGGTCAAACAGTTGTAAGTGGAAAATTAGAATCTTTAGAAACTTTCTCAGAAAATTTAAAAAAAAATAAAATAAAATTTGTTAAACTTCCTGTAAGTGCACCTTTTCACTGTCCTTTAATGGAAAAAGCAACAGTTGATATGAAAAAAATAATTGAGGATACGAAATTTGATGATCCAATAATAAGTATTATTTCTAATGTTTCAGCAAATCCTGAAAACAAATCGGAAAATATTAAAAAATTACTTATTCAGCAAATTGAGAAACCAGTTAGATGGAGAGAAAGTGTAATTAAAATGATTGATTTGGGAGTAAATAGATTTATTGAAATTGGACCTGGCAAAGTTTTATCAGGACTTATAAAAAGAATTGATAGAAATGTAAAAATAAATCAGGTAAACAATTTAGAAGATATAAAAAATATTTTAAATGATTAATTTGGCAAATATAAATGTAATTTTAACTGGTGCAACTGGAGGAATAGGAAGCGAAATTTTAAATAAATTAATAAAGTGTGATGCCAATGTGATAGCCACTGGTACAAATGAGGAAAAATTAAATAAATTAAAAAAAAATTTTCCTAATATTATTATAAAAAAATTTGATATTTCAAATCATAGCTTAATTGAAAGTTTTATTGATGAGTGTAATAAAGATTTTAATAATAAAATAGATGTTCTAATTAATAATGCTGGAATAACTAAAGACAACTTATCTATAAGAATGAAAGATGACGAATGGAATAAGGTAATTGAAATTAATTTAACATCTACATTTTTAATGAGCAAGAATACTATAAAAAAAATGTTGAAAAATAAAAATGGTAAAATAATAAATATAACTTCTGTAGTTGCACATACTGGAAATCTAGGTCAATCCAACTATGCCGCTTCAAAGGCCGGTATAGTAGGGATGTCAAAAAGCTTAGCAATAGAATATGGAAAAAAAAATATTAAAATAAATTGTATTTCACCAGGTTTCATCAAATCTGATATGACAGACAAAATTAATGAAGATTACATTCAAAAATTGAGAGAAAAAATATCTTTAGATAAATTTGGTATTCCTGAAGATGTGGCTAATGCTGTCATTTTTTTATCATCCAGTATGTCAGATTATATTACAGGTGAAACTATACATGTGAATGGTGGCATGTATTTTAGTTGACAAAATAATATAAATACTTATTAACGAATTTAAACTAAAGGAAATTATGTCAGAAGATATTTCAAGCAAAGTAAAAAAAATTGTTGCTGATCATTTAGGAATAGACG
>CACPEZ010000026.1 GCA_902633125.1 uncultured Pelagibacteraceae bacterium | reverse complement strand
TTAAATTATTAGCAAATTTATTAGAAAAAAAAATAAATCAAAGAAATACTCAGTTAATTAATTTAAAGACTAATTACAAATTTAAAATTAATAAGATGTGGTTTGTAAAATCGAAACAAGGCATAGACCTTTTGGCTCACAATCATCCAGAAGGTGTTATTTCTGGAATTTATTACTATAAAGTTCCAAAAAAAAAATCTCCAGGTTTATTAAAGATTAAAAATCCAAGAGACAACATCAAAGTAATTAGCCAAATAAAAAACTACGTAAAAAAAGATAAAGAAATAATTATTAAACCTGCTGAAAATTCATTAATAATATTTAATTCTTATCTATTACACTCTGTGATTAATCAGTCATCTAATGAAAGTAGAATTTCAATACCTTTTGATGCAAATATAAGTAAAAACTAAATTTTAGACAAAAAATTTGCAATTTGATTTTCAAAGGTATCTGTTTTTTTGAAACCATGCTTTAACATTATTTTATTACAATATCTAAATCGTTTCTTTTTTATTTCTGTAGGTTTTTTTTTAAAAATTATCGGAATTTTTTTTTTAAAATAGAAATTTTTATGAATTTTTAAAGCAAGTTCTTTTATAGATATTGTCTCTGATGAGCACAAATTAATAATTTTTTGTTGCAAATTTTTTTTTATTAAAATTATTATAAATTTAGTAATGTCATTAAGAGATATAAAATCTCTCAATGGTGAACCATCAGAATTTATTATTATTTTTTTATTTTTCTTTGCAGATTTGCATAAATCATTTAATACAGGCCACCAACAATTTAGTCCGCTTATTTGTGGAATTCCAAATGAATTCGATAATCTTAAAATATTATAATTAAGATTTTTTTGGTAAGCTTGTAGTAAATCTTCACACATACTATGTGTTAATGAATAAATATTTTGAATATTTTTTGGGTATTTTTCTGTAATTAAATTTTTTTTAAAACTTCTGCCATACACTTGCATAGTAGAAAAATAAATTAATTTTATTTTTAATTTATTGCTAACAATTTTCTCAACTAAATTTTGAAAAGGTTCGTAATTATTTTTAATAGAGTCACTTAAATTGTCCTCAGATTTAAAATGATTAAAGGAAATAGTGTAAACTATTACATCCGGTTTGATTTTTAAAATTTTTTTTAATGTATTTTCTGATTTTATATTTCCAATTATTATGCTGCTAATATTTGTATAAAATTTTTTATCTTTTATTTTTTTTCTACTATGAGCTATGATGTGAAAATCTTTAACTAAATTAAATGCTAAGTGACTGCCTATGTAGCCTGAACTACCTACAATACAAACTTTCAATTTATTCACTTAAATTTTATGTCCCATTGATAGGGCACTTTATCACCAAGAGGGTCGTAACTTATCATTTCCTTAGGATCGTGTGGTATTGTCGAGCAGTTTGCTAATATTGAAGTTTTGTGTCCTATACATTTATAACCCATAATGATTCCGAAAGGTATTGTTACTAAGCAATAATTTAGGTCTCCAATAAATACTTCTTGTAATGATTGGAAAGTTTTTGAATTATTTCTATTATCATACATAACTAGTTTTATCATTCCATCAATTACCGCATAGTTTTGCTCTTGTTTAGTATGTTCATGCCACCCTTTAATAACTCCAGGGTATGCTAATGAAAAATAAATTTCTCCAAATTTTTTAAAGTGCGGATCATCACTTCTAAGCATATGAAAAATACTACCTCTTTCATCTGGTATTTTTTTTAATTTAGTTATTATGACGTTTTCTATCATTATCTATCCAATAAAGTTTTTTATTTAATTTTTTTTCATTAATTAAGAAATCTAAATTGACTTGTCTAGCCCATTTTTTATTTTTTCTAAAATTTTTGATTTCATTTTTATAAATTTGACAAAATCTTTTTAATTCTTTCACTGCAGATCTAAAATTAACAGAAGGTTTATAGTTACCAGACAGTCTATTAAATAAACTAAAGTCTACTTTATAAGATCTTTTATCAATGATGGCATTATTTTTTATTTTTATTCTGACATCCTTTCCAACAATTTTTCCAATTTTTCTAGCTAAATCAATTATTCTAAAGTTCCACTTGTTTGATCCTATATTTATAGCCAGAAAATTATCCTTTAAGTTGAATTTTATAGCCCAAAGTATAGCTTTTGCCATATCTTTGACATGTATTAATGGTCTCCATGAAGTTCCTGAACTTAAAAGCTCAATTTTTTTTTTTAAAACTGCATTTGCTATAAAGTCATTAAAAACTAAGTCTAACCTTAAATTGTCACTATATCCTGCAGCGGTGGCAAATCTTAAACAAATTATTTTAAATTTTTTTGACGATATTTTTTTTAATTCCTTTTCTGAATTTACTTTAGATATTGCATAATCTGTTAGAGGATTTAGATTGTCTGTTTCTTTTTTTGAATTATCATTATTCGCTGCTCCATAAAGACTGCAGCTAGATGCAAAAATAAATTTCTTAACTTTAAGTTTTTTTGCCTCTTTTGCAATTCTTATACATGTTTTAAAATTAATTTCTCTAGTTGGTATCTTAAATTTTTTTCCCATTGGGTCATTAGATACTGCTGCTAGATAAATTATTATATCTGGTGTAAATGATAAATTATTTAAGCTTATTTTTCTTATGTCTGAATAAATTTGAGTATGCGGTAGGTTATTGTAGTTAAAATATGAATAATCATTAAAATAAAATAGATTACTATCAATTCCACTTAAATTATATTTCTTATTTAATAATGACACAAGAGGTAATCCAACATAACCAAGATTACCTATAATTAAGATTTTATTCTTATTTTTCATAATAATTAATTTTATTTTAAAATTTTATATAAGTTTTCAGCTTGTCTCCAATCATCTTTATTGTCTATATCCACAGCTCTCCATTTAGGTATCTCGTATCCAATAGAATTTGACAATATATCTTTACTTTTCAGCCATATTTTATAATTTGCACAATAAAACTGTCCAGCGTCATGGTAAAAGTTTTTGAATATTTGGGTTCTTTTTGAGGAATTTTTATTTTTTAATTTTATTCTACCATTTTTTTTTATCGTAAGAGCTCTTTGAATAGGATGAGAATATTTTAAAATTGGATATGAAAAACAATTATTTTTTTCAGAAAGTTTAATACATTTATTTATGTCATTGGTTTTTAGAAAAGGATTGCATGGATAAACACAAATAATATTTTTTAATTTATATTTATTTTTTAACTGTTTTATACAATGCTGAATTACATTTATTGTTGAACTTTTATCAGTGGATAAGTATTTAGGTCTATGGATAATTTTTACTTTCATGGATTGTATACATTTTTTTATTATATTGCTCTCTGTGCTTACAAAAATATTATTTAACTGTTTGTTTTTTTGCAAAATTTTAATCGGGTAATTAATTATTGGTTTATTTATAAATAGTTTAATATTTTTTTTTTTAATTCTCTTGCTACCGATTCTTGCAGGTATTATGAAAATATTTTTAATGTACTCTTTTTTCATTGAATTTAGTCATATCTAATATATTAAAATTATCTTTCAATGAAAAAAACTTTAATACACATGGCATATCCTTTGTCTCCAATGATTTATTATGAATTTGATTTAATACAAAAAAAAATTGATGAAGGTTGTAAAATTTATTTGCTATACTGTAATGCATCAGCAAAATACTGTGCTGCAAATAGACCGAGTTTTAACAAATATAACAAAATGCAATCTATTTGTACATTGTGTGTATCAAAATTTAAAAACAATCTTAACTGGTTTAGTAATTTAGATAACATAGAAATTTTAGATTTTGATAATCTTAATATAGCAGAAGAGAGATATCTAATTTCGATTGAAAAAAGAATTAATGCTAAAAATCTTTACAAGACACTTAGACATTTAAATAAAAAGTATAAATTAATTGATTTGGAAAATATTATTTATACAACTATGTCTTCTGATTTAAAAACTTTAGACTTTAAATTTGAAAATTATTTTAACCTTTTTTTAAAAACACTTTTAGAAACCTTAAGATCTTATTATTCAATTATAAATCATATTAATCACATTAACCCTGACGAATTTTATTTATTTAATGGAAGAAATTATAAATATCAGCCAAGCTTAAAGATTGGACAAAATATTTTAGGAAAAAGAAACGTTAAAATATATGAAAAACCAAAATGGGATAAATTAAATTATTTAATTATTAAAAATAATTATCCTCACGATTTATATAACTTATCTAAACAAATTTCTAAAGAAAAAATAAATTATAAAAACGATAAAATTTTTTTACAAAAAGGAAAACTATGGTTTGAAAATAGAATAAAAAGAAAAAAAACAAATTTTTACCAACAGTATAAAAATTTACAAGTTAAAGGAAATTTACCTCCTATACCATCAAAAAAAAAAATTATTTCTATTTTTCTAACTACTGAGTATGAAAACATGAGTTTAGTCGAAAATTTAAAAAGATTTAAATTTAAGAAACAATCAGGAGCTGTTCAAGATTTACTTAAATCATTTTCAAAAAATAAAGATGTATTTTTTTTTATTAGGGATAATCCTAATGAAAGAAAAAAAAATAGAATAGAAACTTTAAGAAATATATCAAATAAATATAATTTTATTTCTTTTTATATTTTGCCAAACTCCAAAGTAGATAGTTATAAACTAGCTAAAATATCTGATTTAATAATTACTTTTGGATCAACTGTTGGTCTTGAGAGCTTTTATTTGGGTAAAAATGTTATAAACATGGGATCATCTTGGTTTTGCAAAATTGACAATTTTTACCATTTTTATTCAAAAAAAAAATTCTTAAAATTTGTTCCAAAATCAATAGATCTAAAAAA
>CACPEZ010000025.1 GCA_902633125.1 uncultured Pelagibacteraceae bacterium | reverse complement strand
GATTATTTTTTTAATCTCAGTCATCATTGGACCTTTATTAAATCTCAATGCATGCTCATGATTTTTTACAGTTCCTGGCATTAATGTAGCATCAAACTCTGGATGGAATTTTGATGCATAAGCTAGTGGGAAAGCAGAAATATCTAATTGACCTGTAGTCATAGGTTTCCACTGTTCTTTTGGCTTATAAAGTGACTTAGCTGGATAAATTCTAATTTCTAAATCAACGTTTGCTTTTTTTACTTCATCAGCAATAATTTGTACCATTTCATGACGTGGGTCAAAAGAGCCATCAGCTCTTGGTGTACCTGGCCATTGGTGACTTGCTTTTAATGTAACTGCGTATGCAGATCCTACTATTGAAAAAGCTATTATTATTGAAGACAAATATAATGTTATTTTTCTTAACATAGTTTTCCCCTTTTTATTTATAATGATGATATTAAATTGAACTTGAGCAGAAGAGTCAATATAAGGAAATGACGTACTTATTATGGATGGTCCTTTAAAAAATTTATTAGTTGTTGATCTTACTAGGGTTTTAGTAGGTCCATATTGTACAATGATTTTATCTGATCTCGGTGCACGTGTAATTAAAGTAGAAGCACCAGAAATTGGTGACGATTCAAGAAAGTTTGGACCTTTTGTAAAAGACTATTCAGCATATTTTATGTCACTTAACAGAGGAAAAGAAAGTATTGCTCTTAATTTAAAAAATGAAGATGATAAAAAAATCTTTGATAAAATTTTAGCAAAAGCAGATATTTTAGTAGAAAATTTTAAACCAGGTACTTTAGAAAAATGGGGATATGGTTGGAAAGATGTAAGCAAAAAATATCCAAAATTAATATATGCATCTGCATCTGGTTTTGGTCAAACTGGACCTTTAAAAGAATTACCGGCTTATGACATGGTCGTTCAGGGAATGGGTGGACTGATGAGTGTTACAGGTCATCCAAATAGTGAACCAACAAGAGTTGGAACATCAATTGGTGATATTACAGCAGGCCTTTTTACTGCAATCGGAATTAATGCAGCTTTGTATGATAGACAAAAAACAGGTAAAGGAATGTTTATAGATGTTTCAATGTTAGACTGCCAGATTGCGATTTTAGAAAATGCAATTGCAAGATATTTATCTAAAAATGAAATTCCTAAACCGATGGGATCCAGACATCCTTCAATCGCTCCGTTTGAGGCATTTAAAACAAAAGATAGTTATATAATCATTGCTGCAGGTAACGATAAATTATATGAAAAACTTTGTGAAGTATTAGGAATACCTGAGATGGTGAGTGATAAAAGATTTAATACTAATTCTCTTAGATGTGAAAATATGAATGAACTAAAATCAATATTTGAAAGTAAACTTTCTTCAAAAAATACTTCCGAATGGGTAAATGAAATGGAAAAATTAAAGATACCTTGTGGACCGATATTCAATATTAAAGAAGCGGTAGAAAATCCTCAAGTCGAAGCAAGAAACATGATTGTTAAAGCCTATCATAAAGTAGTCGGTGATTTTAGATTAGCAGGCAATCCTATAAAAATGTCTTCATACGAAGATAAAAGTACTAGAGGGGACATTCCTGATCTTGATGAACACAGGGAACAAATATTAAAAGAATTTTCTTAATTAAGAATTATTTTCTTCGTCGCTTACATTATCTGAAACTTGCTCTTCTGCTTCTGAGACTTGATCTAGTGAAACATCATCACTTTCTTCAGCCTCACTTGGAGCTTCTACATTAACATCAGGCTGAGCTGATGGTGATAATTCAGCAAGATCTTCTTTTGAAACTTGAATTTTTTCAGGGATTTTTCTAGCTCTTTTAGAAGGAAGAATTGGTACACCACTTTTTGAGATTTCACCTTTGTAAAGATTTTCAAAATCATCACCAATATCTTCATCTTCTTCAGCAGTATCATCAATTTGTTCTACGTGTTTTCTTAGTTTGTAAACTGCAGCTTCAGTTAAATCTGGAACTTTAATTGTTTCTTCAGCTATTTCTCTCAAAGCAATAACTGTGTGTTTGTCGTTATCTCTATCTAATGTAGGTTCAATTCCTGAATTCAGTTGAGTAGCTCTTTCTTTAGCAACCAAAACTAATTCATAAGGGCTATCTACTTTGTCTATACAGTCTTCAACGGTAACTCTTGCCATGGGCGATTAAATATACTCCAAGATCAACAAAATCAAGTGTTTTATACTAAAATTGGATTTAATTTTTTTCTAACTAAAAAAAGAAGAATAAAAGAAATAAGTATATAAAGTGCAGATATTATAGCAATTTTCTCAATTGAAAATCCAATATCAATTAAAATACCAAAAAGAGCAGTTCCAAAAGCTGTTGAAAAAACCATAAGTGCAGTGGTCAAAGCTTTAATAGATCCAATATGCTTTACGCCATAAACTTCAGCCCAAGTAGAAGACCCCAAAACGTTTGCCAAACCATTTGATATTCCAATTAAACCTAAAAATATAAATGCAGTAAATTGTGCATCAAAATAAATAATTACAAAAGTCGATAGAAATAAAGGAATATTCATAAAAATTAAAAGTTTTCGACTTGTAAATTTATCAATTAAAAAACCAGATATTAAAAGTGTAATTACTGAAAATACTGAATAAGACATGAAAGACTGCGCAATTACAAATGGTCCCCAGTTTTTTGACTCAGTAATAAATGATTGATAAACAAATACACCAGTTGCAATCCATGGCATGGCCAGCATATTCATGCTCACGATATAAAATTTATAATCTTTTATTACTTCAATTCTTTTCCATTGCTTAATATTTTCCTCTTTAAATTCTTCACCTCCAGTGCTTTCTCTTGTATCAAGTTTAACAGTTCGAACTAAAAAGAACGATGCTATAGGTAAAAATATTAAAATTAATATTGCAATTACAGTCCAAATATTTTGCCAAGTGGTTAATGACAACAAGAATACCATTAAAACAGGTAAAATAAATTCAGCACTAGATAAACCAAACCAGCAAATACTTAACGCCCTACCCCTTGATTTTGTGAAATATCTTGAAACTGTTGTTGTTGCAGTATGAGACATCATTCCTTGACCAGAAAATCTCATTAAAAAAATTGCAATGAATAAAAAAACTATTGATGAAATTTTTGAAAAGAAAAAACAAGAAAAAGATAAAAGTAATGTTACATAGATTGCAAATCGAAAAATATTTATATCATCAATTTTCTTTCCAACCCAAATAAGTAATAAACTACTGCACAATGTTGCAGATGCATATATTGAGCCAAATTGTCCATGTGTTATCGATAGTGTCTCTCTAATACTTGTATTGAATATTCCAAGAAAAAAACTCTGTCCAAAGCTTGAAAAAAATGTAAATATAAATCCAAATACAATTACTTTTAAACTTAAATTTTTAAACATAAAAAAATATGACATCTAAAGTTGCTTTCATAGGTCTTGGTGTAATGGGTTATCCAATGGCAGGATATATATCAAAAGCAGGACATAATGTAACTGTTTTTAACAGAACAAAATCAAAAGCAGAAAAATGGATTGGTGAATACAAAGGTAATATGGCTGATACACCATCTGAAGCTGCGAAGGATGCTGATTTTATTTTTACCTGTGTTGGGAATGACGATGATTTAAGACAAGTTTCATTAGGAGAACATGGATTATTTCATAATGCCAAAGAAGGATGCGTATATATAGATAATTCAACAGTGTCTGCTGAAATTTCTAGAGAACTTTATAAAGCCGCAAAAGATAAAGGATTTGGTTTTTTAGATGCTCCTATATCTGGAGGACAATCAGGTGCTGAAGGTGGGATATTAACTGTCATGGTTGGTGGAGATGATAGTGATTTTAAAAAAGCAGAGCCAATAATTGATTGTTATAGTAAAAAAGTAACTTTAATCGGACCATCAGGTAGTGGACAATTAACTAAGATGGTTAATCAAATGTGTATTGGTGGTTTGGTTCAAGGCCTATCTGAAGCAGTAAATTTTGGAATTAACGCAGGCTTAGATATGGATAAAGTTATGGAAACTATCTCTAAAGGTGCAGCTCAGTCATGGCAAATGGAAAATAGATATAAAACTATGGTTGCTGATAAATTTGATTATGGATTTGCTGTAGATTGGATGAGAAAAGATTTAAAAATTTGTATTGAAGAAGCAAAAAGAAATGGTTCACCTGTACCAGTAACTGAAATTGTAGATAGCTATTATGCTGAAGTTCAAAAAATGGGTGGAAACCGTTGGGATAGCTCAAGTTTAATAGCTAGATTAAAAAAGAAAAAGTAATTGTGTCTACCACCGTTCCCTACTACGAGGATTTTTCCGAAATAAAAAAGAAAATTTGGTTAATGTTAACTGATGCAGTTACCAATAGATCATCTCCTTTTAGAATACCTGTTTTTTCATGTGGGAGTGAGAATGAAATCGAGAGTAGAATTGTTGTTCTTAGAAAATCAGATGAGCAAAATAATTTAGTTCAATTTCACAGTGACATTAGATCTGATAAAATTAAAATATTAGAAAAAAACCCAAGTTCATCGATGTTATTTTACGATAAAGATGAAAAAATACAGGTTAGATTAAAAGTTGAAGCAATTATTAATCACAATAATGATATAACAAAACAATCTTGGGAAAAAACTCAACATATAAGTCGTAAATGTTACTTAGTAGATAATGGACCAGGTACAGAGTCTGATGTTCCAACATCTGGTTTAAAACCTGAATTAGATAATTTTGATTATACAAAAGAACAAAGCGAAGAAGGATATAAAAACTTTACTGTTATACAGTGTAAAATTAAATCTATGGAATGGCTATATTTAGCTGCAAAAGGTCATCGAAGAGCTAGATTTGATATTGATAACAGTAAAGATGCTTGGTTGGTGCCATAATGAAAAAATATGAAGCTATGGTTTTGTCGTGTATGGATCCTAGGTTTCAGCCAAAAGTTTTTAATTATTTAAAGAAAAAAAAATTAACTGGAAAATATAGCTCATTTACTATTGCTGGAGCTGCCATCGGAGTAACTTCTAAAAAATTTAAAAAATGGCAATCAACTTTTTTGGATAATTTATCAACTTCAATAAAGTT
>CACPEZ010000024.1 GCA_902633125.1 uncultured Pelagibacteraceae bacterium | reverse complement strand
CATCTATAAAAAATCCAAAAGTTTTTTTATTTATTTTAAGTAGATCTTTTTTTGAAGTAGAAAGAAATGGTCTAATAATATTAATTCCGTTATAAATTATTACGTTTTTGTCAAAAGAAACAAGTCCTTTTAAACCAGACCCTCTCAGAAATCTTATAAAAAAATTTTCAATTAGATCATCTTTATGATGGCCTAATATAAGATAGTCTATTTTTTGTTTATTGCACTCTTCAAAAAATAAATCATATCTTAAGTCTCTTGCATAAGACTGTATATTCTTATTAATTTTAACAATTTTTTTTGTGAGAATTTTACAATTAATTTTAAAGTTTTTTTTAAGTTTATACTTCAAGTTTTTAGCTTCGATTGTAGATTCTTTTCTTATTTTATGATCTATTATTACAGGGTACAATTTAGTATGATTTTTTAAAGCATAGCACTGCGAGAAAAATAAAACAGCTAAGCTGTCAGCACCACCGGATACCCCAACCATAATCTTTTTATTGGTCAAATCCATAGATGCAAGATTGTTTGAAAATAGTCTATATAATTTTCTTACCTGGGGATCCTTTAATTTTGTTAGGTAAAAATTATGAGTTTTCTTTGTTACACTCAAACTTTTTCTCTTCATATTTAGCTTTTTGAAGAACTGATTGAGTAGCATTTGGATACTGTTTTTTAACACCAGCAATCATTAAGCAACCCTGATCTTTCTCTCCTATTTGAACTAAAGATACACCAAGTTTCAAAAGGTTAATAGGTGCTTTTTCACTCTTTGGATATTTTTGATAACCTTCTAAATAAGCAGATGCTGCGTCTGTATAGAGCTGTCTTATTCTAAAAGTCTCTGCATACCAATATTGTGCATTTCCAGAAAGATCATTATCTGGATTTGTGTCCACAAATTCTCTAAACGCTCTTTCCGCCATATTATAATCTCCAACTTTTAAAAAACTTGTTGCAAATTCATATTGTTCTAATGGAGATACATCAGGTAAAATTTTTTCCTCATTAATAAAATTTTCTGTTAAAATAGTTTTGGTTGTTTCAACAGATTTAATTTCTTGTGTCTCACTTGTGTCTGTCATATCTTTATAAGATATTGTTCCTAAATCTTGAGGCTGAGATGTGCCTGGCATAATTTTTTTGCTGGCTAGATTTGTCTCTGAATTTTCATTTGTTAATAAAATTTGTTCATTATTTTCATTTTTTTGAACAAAGCTAGAATTGTTTTCTAATTCTTGAAATCTTAATTGGTTATCAGCTTGCGTTTTGGACAGTCTAGAAGATAATTTGTCTAGTTTAAAATTAATTTCCTCAAATTTGTTAGTCAAATTTTGAAATTGTTTTTCTATTTCAGACAATTTTAACAGATGTCTTGTCAAGACATCTTCTGATTCTTTATTTGACAATGAGTTTTCTGCTCCAGTTTTTTTCTGAAATGACTCTGAATAAACTGCTCTTTCCAATGTTCTGAGATCTTTTTGAATAATTTCTAAGATTTCTCTCATATTCAATTCCTCAGAACCTGCACTAAATGTAATAAAAAAAATAGAAATTACATAAATAAAAATATTAATAAACTTTTTAAACATTAAATTATTCTTTAATTATAATGATGGCAAAAAAAAGACCCTTAAATTATTTATAATAATTTCAGGGTCTTTAAAATATTTAAAATAGCTTTAATTAGCTTTTACAGTTACAGATCTTCTATTCTTAGACCAAGAAAGCGGATTTGAGCCAGAGTCAACTGGTCTTTCTTTTCCATAACTTATTACTGAAATTCTATCAGCAGATATTCCATAAGTGATCAGATAATCTTTGGCAGCATTTGCTCTTCTTTCGCCTAATGCCAAGTTATATTCTCTTGTTCCTCTTTCATCGGCATGACCTTCGACTACAACATTGATGCTAGAATTCGCTCTTAACCAATTTGCTTGTTTTCTTAATGTGTCCCTTGATTTAGTTGTTAAAATAGATTCGTTTGTTGCAAAAAATACTCTGTCCGGAACACCGTCAGCTAAATATTTAACTGTATCAGTTCCTGTGTAGACATCACCTTGCATTTGACCTTCTACTGTCGTAGTGGTTTTTTTCGTAGCACAAGCCGATACGATTAAACTTAATAATATAACTAGAAAAGTATTTCTAAATGATTTGCTAAAATTCATTAATGCTCCTTAATAATTTATTAGAACTTTTTCACAACTAATTAGATGTTTCAAGCATAAAAATCAACTTAATTTATATTAAAAATTAATAAAAAAGCCCTAATTACTTAATAAAGACGACCAAGATGGGTCAGAGGCATCCGTCTCTGTTTGAACTTGCCTTTCATTATAACCTGTAAGATCTATAGACCATAACTTGGCGCTAAATCCTTCACCTTTATCGTTAGATTTGGTCTCTCTATAAAAAATTAACACTCTTCCATTTGGAGACCAAGAAGGAGCTTCTTGATAATAATTTTCAGTCAATAATCTTTCTCCAGAACCATCGGTTCGCATAACACCGATATAAAATTTTCCTTTATGTAATTTTGTAAACGCAATTAAATCACCTCTTGGAGACCATACAGGCGTGCCATATAATCCTTTACCAAATGAAATTCTTTTTACATTTGAACCATCAGATTTCATTACATAAATTTGTTGAAACCCACTTCTATCAGAATTAAATGTTATAAATCGATTATCAGGTGAGTAAGAAGGCGATGTATCAATTGATGGATGATTGGTTATTCTTTCAACAATTCTATTTTCTAAATCCATTGTATAAATATCTGAGTTTCCATCTTTTGCAAAACTCATAATAATTTTTTTTCCATCTGGTGAAAATCGCGGAGCAAATGTCATTCCTGGAAAATCACCAACCACTTCTTGAGTACCAGTTTCAATATCTAATAAATATACTCTTGGTAGATTTTTAAAGTAAGATAGGT
This sequence comes from uncultured Pelagibacteraceae bacterium, assembly GCA_902633125.1. Lineage (GTDB taxonomy): Bacteria > Pseudomonadota > Alphaproteobacteria > Pelagibacterales > Pelagibacteraceae > Pelagibacter. The sequence goes on along the minus strand of CACPEZ010000024.1, from coordinate 2,629 downwards.
AAGTCACCATTTGACTTGTCGGATTAAATCGAGGAGTTAAAACTAATTCATTTCCTAATGTTAAATATTTTGTGTTAAAGCCATCTTGATCCATAATAGCTAACTTCTTAACTCTTGCAGTCTTAGGTCCTTCTTCAGATACATAAATAATTCTGGTATCAAAATATCCTTTTTCTCCGGTTAATCTTTCATAGACTTTATCAGAAATTATATGTCCAACTCTCCTCCAATTACTTGGAACCGTTGTAAATGCTAAAGCCATCATTTCTCTTCCGGCTAAAATATCCCATAGTCTAAATTCAACTTTTAATTTTTTATCCTCAATTATTACTTTGCCTGTAATTAAAGCTTGAGCTTTAATCAATGCCCAATCCTCAAATCTTGGTTTTAAATGAGCAATATCTGGCTTTTGTAAAAATGCTTCTTTACTAAGAGGATTAAATAAACCTGAAATTTTCAAATTATTTTCTACAACTAATGAAATCTCAGATCCAACATTTTCAATTTTAAGTTCATTAATTGAATTTCTTTTTGAACTATCATCTTGAAACAGTGGTGAAACTGCAATTGGTAATGGATCTAAATTACCCCTGGTTATATCAATCTCTATTAATGAATAAGCCTTAGCTGATAATAAAAAAAATATAATAAAAAATAAATTAATTATTCTAATCATTATCCTCCAAGCATATCACGAGCATCAAAATTTAAAATCATATTTTTCCATCTTTCATAACCACTTGTGGGAACTTTTAATGGATTGCACAACTGAATAGCTCGTCTTACACTATCCGCTAGTGTTCTAAATTTTTCTTTACCAGGTGTGTTCATTTTTACATGGTCTAACATTTCAAGTTTTTCAATAGTTCCGTCTGGTTTTAATTGAAGTTTAACTCTAACTAATAAATCTTCACTAAATGGCAAACCTATAGGAACACTCCAGCATGTAAATATTTGAGCCTTTAATGCGTCCTCTTCGCTGAGGGTTAATTTTGAATAATCCATAGTTTCATCGGTTGATTGAGAAATCTTATCAACTTCTTTTTTTGTTTCTGCTAAATTTTCTTTTTTTTTATCAATTAAAGCTGCAATTTCATTTAAATCTAATTTTTCTTTCTTTTCAAATTCTGAGACTTGTTTAACTTTTTTTTCATCCAAAATAGGCTTTTTAGTTTGAACTATTTTTTTGATATTTTCGTCATTAATTTCTTTTGAAGGTTTCTGTTTTTTTTCTTCTTTAGGTTGAATTTTTTGTTTATCTTCATCTGGCATAGGTACAGCATTTAATTTTTCTTTTTTTAACTTTTCTATTTTATTTTCACTGGTTGGTGTTTTTTTTGATGCAACCTTAGAAATTTCATTTTTTTTTTTATCTGTTTGAACTTCTTTTTTTTTATCTTTTTTTACTTTTTTAGGAGGGGCCTGTTCAGACAAAAGCTTTTCATTTTCTTTTTTTGCCTTCTCAATTATTTTAGATGCTTTTGGTGCGAAAGGAATATTTGTCTTTTCAGCTATTTGAATTAGCTCAACAGAAATAAGAGGTGGAATATCCAGAGGTTTTTTGGCAACAAATGGTAAAGCGAAAATACTCACCATGACAATAGCGACATGAAATCCAGATGAGATTAAAAGACCTCGATACATAATCTCTATCTCTCTTTATTCGGTTCAGATATTAAAGCAACTTTTGTGAATCCCGACCCTGAAAGCATTCCCATAATTTCAAGAACCCTTCCATAGTTAATAGCTTTATCTCCCCTAACATAAATTCTTGTATCTGTTCTATTATTTGACACTGCCAATATTTTTACAATCAAATTGTTAAACTCAACTTTTGTTTCCTGAATAAAAATTTCACCTTTAGAATTAATTGTTAAAGTTAATGGTTCATTTTCCTCAGGGAGTGTATCAGCAGAAGTTTCTGGCAGATCTACCTGGACTCCAACTGTAAGCAATGGTGCAGTAACCATGAATATAATTAGCAAAACCAACATTACATCAACAAATGGTGTAACATTAATTTCACTCATTGGATCGTTTTTTGAACTTTTGAGCTTAAATCCCATTTAAATAATTGATAAGAATCTTTTTGAAAAATTTTCTAATTTTTGTGAGTATTTTCTAGAGTCTGAATTAAATTTATTATACGCAATTACAGCAGGAATTGCAGCTAATAATCCAAGTGCAGTTGCAAACAAGGCTTCAGCAATACCTGGGGCAACTATTGCAAGGCTAGTGTTTCTTGAAATAGCAATCGATTGAAATGAATTCATAATTCCCCAAACAGTTCCAAACAATCCTATAAATGGAGCTGTAGATCCAACAGTTGCTAAAAAACTATTATACTTTTCAACTGCTACCATTTGTTTTTCAATATTTACTTCTAAAACACTAGATAATCTCTCAGACAAATTTGATTTTGATCTAGTTTTCATAACTGTTTGCATAGAACTTTTAAATAATTTTGCCATAGGATCCTCAATATTTGAAGGCAGACTGTTATAAAATGTTTCAGCAGACTTTGATTTCCAGAATTTCTCTTCAAATTCCTCTGCGCTTTTATTAATTTTTCTAAACATTCTTATTTTTTCAAATATTATTGCCCATGAATAAATAGAACTTACAATTA
>CACPEZ010000023.1 GCA_902633125.1 uncultured Pelagibacteraceae bacterium | reverse complement strand
TTGACTGTGTAATAATTAACGAAAGTGAATTAAGAAGTGAAATGAGAAATAGAGAAGATAATATTAAAATTTTAATAAAAAATTTATCTAAGAAGTTATCACTTAAATATTTAGCTGTAACTAGAGGATCAAAAGGTATTTTATTATTTGAAGCCAGGAAAAATAAATTTTATTACTCGCCTGCATTTGAAAGTAATGCGACGGATAAGATTGGTGCAGGTGATACTGTTCTTTCACTACTTTCATTATGTATATATAAAAAAGTTGATCTTAACTTGAGTCTATATATTAGTTCTTTAGCTGCTGCATTATCTGTAAGGATAATTGGTAATAAGTATGCAATATCAAAAGATAACTTATTAAAGTATATATCACATACTTTAAGTTAAATTTTTTTATTCAGCCAAATTTTTTCTATCACTTTTAAATCATTTATTGTGTCACTTGCGTCAGAAATTGAATTGTTTCCATATTTTATTGACTTAATCAAATCAACACACTGATTTTTAAAGGACCAAGTCCAATCTAACTTTGGTTCAAATATTTTTTTTAGACCATTATCAAAATATATTTTGATCGAGGCTGGTTGATTTTTTAAAAAGGCAGGTGGTAAAGAAATTTCTATTTTTCCATTATCAAAATTAATTTCAATGCCTTCTCTCCAAATTTTATTTTTAGAATATATAAATTCAAATGTGCCATAAAAATGTTTGTAATCAAAATATATGTTTCCACAATTTCTTTTTAAAATTCCATTTACTTTAAAATTATTTCCAAAAAAGTATCTTATTAAATTTATATCATGCGAAAAATAATTTAAAAATTTTTCAAACTCCAAGCCTTCTTTTTTTGATTTAATCCAAACAGGATATTTTGGCCAATTTGTATTTGTAGGAGGAGGTTCATTGGTCTTTATGTCTCCATCAATATTGCAATAATCATATCCGGCGTAACAAAATACTTTGAAAGAGATAATATTTCCCAATTTTTTTTTTGAATTTTCTTCTGATATAAATTTCTTCACATACTGAATTCCCTTATCAAATCTTCTCATGTTACCAATAATATATTTAACTTTTTTTTTCTTAGATAATTTAAGCAGTTTATTTGCCTGATAAAAAGATGGAGCCATAGGTTTTTCAGTGAAAAGATTAATTCCTTTTTTTAATACTCTGTAAGCAACTTCGGCAGTATGATACCTTCTTACTATTGCTACTACTAAATCTAATTGATTTTCATCAATCATTTCTTCAAAATTATTATAAAAATTATCTATTTTAAATTTATTACATACCTGAAGTCCCAATTTTTCCCTAAGTTCTGACAATGCAACTATTTTGACATCTTTAATAGATGCCAATGAAGATATGTGTGCAACTTGGCCAACAAATCCTGAGCCGATCAAACCAACTTTAATTTTATTTTTCAATATTATTTAATTTAAAAAGTTTTTATAATTTTTTTTATTTAAGATTTTTACTTTTGGTAAAGGCAAAATAAATTTACCTCCTTTATTAATGTAAGAAATATTTTTTCTTATAATTTTTTTTGCATAACGCCAAGCTAAAATTAAAACATAATCTGGCATGTCTTTTTGTAGTTTTTTTGATGAGTATACTGGTATTTTAAATCCAGGGCTAAAAAGATTAATTTTAGCTTTAAAATCATCAACAAGATAATCTAATATTTTATTTAATTCATAATGATAAATTAAAGTTGTTGATGTAGCACTTGCTCCATAGCCTGCAATTTTTTTATTTTTCAATTTTTTTGAAAATTTTAAAAAATTATTTTTTGATTTGTTTATTCTATTTGAATATTTTTTTATTCCACTTAGTGAATTAATTTTTGATTTTTTTTCATCATTTAGACATTTTTTAACGCTTGGAAATTTTTTTCTTTTTGCTCCAATTTTTTGAAGTACAACTCTCATGGATCCACCCTTAGTATTATTTTTAACAATATCTATTATTTCAAGATTAAATTTTTTAAAGTATTGAATTAATGGCCCTACAGTAAAATAAGAATAGTGCTCATGATAAGTGAAATCCCATACAAAATTTTTTACCTGAGAGTAAAAGTAAAATGTTTCAAAAAAGAAAATGGTGTCATCAGTCATTAATTCCTTAACGCCAATTATGAAATCGTCTAGATTATCTGTATCTGCAACTAAATTATTAGATGTTATAATTTCAGCACTACCAAATTTTTTTCTTATTTTATTTGCTTCTTTTTTGTTAAAAAATATTTCTAGTGTCTTAACACCATATTTTGCAGCTTTTTTTGATATGCCGGGCATAGGATCAACCCCAAGAACCTTCATTCCCTTTTTTTTAAAAAAATGGAGTAATATTCCATCATTACTACCAATATCAACAACAAGACCACCTTTGTTAGGTTTATAGGTTTTATAAACTTCATCAGCACATTTTTTAAAATGGTTATCTAGACCTAGTGTACTAGCTGTTTCATAAATATAATTTAAATAAACTTGTTTAGCGTTAATGACGTGGCTTAGCTGTGAATGGCCACAACCTTTACAAAGCATCACTGTTAATGGTATTTCTTTTAAACTTTTAGAAAGTTCATTTTTTTTTAAATAAGAGTCAGCTGGCGGAGTAGGAGTTAATTTGACTGCAGCAATTAATTTTTTTGATCCACATAGTCTGCAATTAGTTCTTTTATAATTTATCATTTTCTACAAAATAATTTATATTATCTGTTATATATTTAATTTGACCTTTTAATAACTTTTCATTTAAAGGCAATATAATTATCTTCTTTATTAACCGCTCAGCGTTTCTCATTTTGGAAGATTTATAATTTTTTAGATAAAAAGGTGACTTATTAATTAAGGGTAAATGAAAAATTTTTGTCTCTATGCCTTTTTTTTCCAAATAACGCCTTAACTTATCTCTTTTATTTATAATAATAGGATAAACATATCTGCCATTTTTTTCGCCTTTATGCATATAGTCATCTTGTTTAATTATTTTTGGAGACAAATTTTTATTGTAGTACTCAGCAATAATATTTTTTTTTTCGATTTTATGTTTAAATTTTTTAAAAGAAATTAATAAAAGAGATGCATTAATAGTATCCATCTTATGATTTAAAGATGTATCGTTACAAAAGTTTGTAATTTTTTTTTTAGGATCTGATGTTGTGCCAGCATGTCTCAAAGTTTTTAACTTGTTAAATATTTTTTTATTGTTTGTAACCACTATCCCATTTTCACCATAGCCTGATAAGGTTTTCATTGGATTCATGCTAAATGAAGCTGCTGAAGAAAAATTTCCACTTTTAATTTTATTTAAACTTGCTCCAAAAGATTGAGCAGCATCCTCAATTATTTTTAATTTATATTTTTTTGCTATTGCTAAAATTTTGTTCATATCACACATATGGCCAGCATAATGCATTGGCACAATAGCTTTTGTTTTTTTTGTGATAGATTTTTCAATTAAATCAGGATTAATGTTTAAGTCATCTGCGACATCTACAAAAACTGGTGTTGCTCCACATTCAATAATTGCATTTGAGGTAATTATCCAACTTAGAGGGGTGGTTATAACCTCGTCGCCTTGTTTAATACCACATGCTTTTAAGGCCAAATATAATGCGCTACTTCCTGAGCTTACACCAAGAGCATATTTTACATTAAGAAATTTTGCAATTTTTTTTTCAAAATCTAATACCTCTGGTCCCATAAAAAACTGGCCATGATCAAACAAGCGGTTCAAAGATTTTATTAGATCTCTTCTTAATAACTTATCTTTTATTTTGAGATCAAACATCTTAACTTTCATTTTTTTATCCTTCTTAGCATTTTTTTGTAAAGTGTATTCGCATCTAAATTAAAATATTTTAATAATTCCTCTTGAGATCCATATTTTTCAACAAAATTATTTTTTAATCCAAACCTATTTATTTTTGGCAAATTATTTTTCATATTGTCACTACAAATTTCTAAAATATATGAACCAAATCCCCCATTTAAAACATGCTCCTCTAAGGTAAAAACTATTCTTGCATCTGATATATTTTTTTTTAAAGATTTTATATCTAAAGGTTTTATAGTTCCTAAATGAAGTACACTGCATTCAATTTTTTTTTCAAGGAATTTTTTTCTAATTTTTAAGGCAATTTGTGTCATAATACCTGTTGAAATTATTAGAATATTTTTAGTTTTACCAAATTTGATTGCTTTACCTAAATTAATATTTTTAAATTTATTTGTTACAATTTCATCTCCTCCTTTTGCCAATCTTATATAAACTGGTCCTTTAGTATGAACTGTATCTCTCATTAATTTTTTCATTTCATTAGAGTCACATGGGCAAATAATTTTCATATTAGGAATAATCCTCATAATTCCAATATCATCTATTGCTTGATGAGTTGGGCCTAAAGGTGCATATACTAATCCACCACCATTCCCAATAAGTCTTACTGGTAAATTATGCAGCGATAGATCAATTATAAGCTGCTCATAACATCTTCTAGTTATAAAAGTACCAATTGTATTTACATAAGGAATAAATCCATTTAACGCCATGCCTGCTGACATTCCAATTATATGTTGCTCCGAAACACCTTCCATAAAAAATCTTTTTGGTATCTCATTTTTAAAATTATCCAATACTCCGGGTCCTAAATCAGATCCAATAAAAATTATTTTTTTATTTTTTTTTGCAATTTTAAATACGGATTCTAAGCAAGTTTTTCTCATTTATTTAATTTCTTCTCTCATATTCATGATTTCTTTTTCAGTAAAAAAATTTTTATGATGCCACTTAGGGTTATTTTCAGAAAAACTAAAACCTTTTCCCTTAATTGTATGACAAATAGTTAATCTTGGCTTATTTAATTTGGACTTTAAAAATGATTTTTTTAGTTGTTTTAGGTCATGTCCATTTACTTCACTTACGTCAAAATTAAAACTTTCCCACTTATCTTTTAATGGTTCTAAATTTAATACCTCACTAGTAAATCCATAAGATTGAATTTTATTATAATCTATTATTACATGTAAATTATCTAATTTATGTTTTGATGCAGAAAGTGCTGCTTCCCAGTTTGAACCTTCGTTAATTTCACCATCTCCTAAAATGACAAAAACTTTGTTCTTTTTATTTTTAATTTTATATGACAATGCGGTTCCAACAGCTATTGAAAGACCATGACCTAGAGATCCAGTTGAGGCCTCTACTCCTGGAATTTTATTTTCAGGGTGACCAGCTAGTTTTGAATGTAAACGACCAACTTTCTCTAACTCATTTTTTCTAAAAAATCCTTTATCAGATAATATGGCATACAATCCTAGGCATCCATGCCCCTTGCTTAAAATCATGATATCTCTATTATGTTTCAGTGGTTTTTTAGGGTCAAACATTAAAATATGATCATAGAGAACTCTTAAAATTTCTATCAGCGACATAGCTGATCCAAAATGTCCTCTTCCAGATTTAATTAATCCTTCTACGATTAAAGATCTGAGATTTTTTGATCTTTTATCAAGTTTTATTTTTTTTGAGTTGTATACAAGTAATTTATTCATGGAATTCATTTATAATTTTACAAATATACAAAATATCTTTTTTTTTTAGATATTGGTTAATAGGCAAAGTCAAAATTTCTTTTGCA
>CACPEZ010000022.1 GCA_902633125.1 uncultured Pelagibacteraceae bacterium | reverse complement strand
TAAGCTCCTACACCTAAGAAAGATACAAATCCAATTACATCTGTTATTGTCGTAACAAATACACTAGAAGAAATTGCAGGATCAATTTTCATTTTATTTAATGTTACAGGTACTAGAATACCAAAAAGACCAGCAACTATCATAGTTAAAACCATTGAAATTGAGATTATTAGGGAGAGCTGGATATCATTAAACCATAGTTGAACTATCAAAGAACTTATAATTGCAAAAATAACTCCATTTAAAACTCCAATATTGAATTCTTTAATAATATTATTCGTAAAATTATTTTTTGTTAAATCCTGTGTCGCTAAAGATCTTACTGTGACAGCCAATGTTTGCATGCCAGCGTTACCACCCATTGATGCAACAATTGGCATTAAAAAAGCCAATACTACCATTTGTTCTATAGTAGCACCAAATAGACTAATGCAATAAGTTGCTAGAAAAGCTGTAAACAAGTTTAATAACAACCAATTAAATCTTCTCTTAGTTTTTGTTATTACTCCATCAGTTATTTCTTCATCACCTACTCCAGCTAATCTAAGTGCGTCCTCTTCAGCTTCCTCTTTTAATACTGTCAGAACATCATCATAAGCTATCATTCCAACTAATTTGTCAGACTTATCCACCACAGCTGCTGAACTCAAATTATAATTTTCAAATAAATTACCGACTTCCTCTCTGTCCATATCAACTGGTATTAAAGTTTGAGATTCGGCCATTATAGACATCATTTTTGTGTCTCTTGGCGTTCTTAATACTCTTGAAGAAGGAACTGTACCAATGGGTTTGAATTCTTGATCAACTATAAATATTTCTAAAAATTCTTCAGGAAGTTCTTTATTTTCTCTCAAATAATCTATCGTTTGTCCAACAGACCAGTTACTTGGTATAGCTGTAAATTCACGCTGCATTAATCTAGCAGCAGAATCTTCAGGATAACTTAAGCTTTCAAGTAATGCAAATCGGTCTTTTGGAGGTAATGAACTAAGGATTGTATTTTTATCTTTTTCATCAACATTTTCTAAAATCTTAATTGCATCATCTGACTCTAAATTTTTTAGTATGTTAACAATTGAATCAGATGATAAATAAGCAATCATCTCAGATTGAATCGACTCATTTAATTCAACAAAAACTTCAGGATCAACTTTGAAACTATTTAATTTTATTAAATTTTCTCTATCATTTTGACTTAAATGTTCAATTATATCAGCAGCATCTGCTGGATGCATAGCATTGAACGAATTTGTAATAAATCCAGCATCATTTGAGGCAATTTTATCTGTGACAACTTTGATGAATTCTTTATTAAATTCAAAGTTAACTTTTTTATCTTTTATTTTTTTCACTATAGTCATAAAATTTACCTATAATTTAGTTGGCACTATTAATACAAAATAAAAATAATACAAATTTATAATGACAATAGAGATCAAAAAGTCAGTAAAACCAATAAAATATAAATCCGCGATAGATATACTTGAAGATAGATTGGAGCAAATCAAAGTAAATAAAAATAAAGAACTTATTTGGATACTTGAACATGAAGAGATTTATACAGGTGGAACAAGTTTTAGTGATAATGAGATTTTAGATAAATCGATAAACTTAATTAGAACGAATAGAGGTGGAAAAATAACATATCATGGTCCTGGCCAATTAGTTTTTTATTTTGTGATTGACCTAAACAAAAGAGGTAAAAATATAAAAAAAATTATAAATGCAATCGAAAAGACAATTATAGATACTTTAAAAAATTATAATATAAAGTGTTTTGCTGATAGAAAAAATATTGGAATTTGGTTTGAGCACAAATCTGGTAAAATAGATAAAATTGCTGCAATAGGTATAAAAGTAAAAAAATGGATTGCTTATCACGGTTTTGCATTAAATATTTCTAATGATCTTAATGTATATAAAAAGATAGTTCCTTGTGGAATTAGAGATAGAGGGGTCTCAAATTTAAATAAGATTAAAAAACAAAATTATAAAAATATTGAGAATGAATTGATAAAAAATTTTTTATCAAATATTAAAAATTAAGTCTTTTAATTTTTAACAAATTTCTAAAATAATCTGGAGGAGTGGCTCTAAAAGTATATTTTTTCTCATTTATTTTAAATTTAATTTCATAAGAATGTAACATTAAATTTTTATTATTTATTTTTGAGTTATTTGTTGAATTATATTTTTTATCTCCAATAATAGAGTTTCCTAAATTAAATAATTGTTTTCTTAGTTGGTGTTTTCTTCCTGTAATTGGATTTAGCTGAATGAAGGTTGCATTATTATTTTTATCTAAGATTTCATATTTTGTTTCAGCTTTTTCAACAATTTTTTTTTTATTTTCAAATCTTATCAAATCATCATTTAACATACCTTTATCGGTTAAAATTAACTCACCATTACATATTGCTAAATAGGTTTTATAAACCTTTCTTAGTCTAAAAAGTGAAGTAAGTAGTTGGGCTGTTTCCCTATTTTTTGCAATTATAAAAACACCAGAAGTATCCTTATCTAATCTATGAACAGAATAAGGTTTCTCATCTCTAAATAAATTACTTTTTGCAAATATATCAATTATATTTTTTTTAGATTTTGTGCCACCCTGCACTGAAATTCCTGATTGTTTATTTAGAACAACAAAATTATCATTATTTTCAATAATTAAATCTTCATTTTCTTTTATAATTTCATTACTTGGATTATATTTTTTTTTGAGTTGCTCAATTTTTTCCTCAAAATTTAAATTATAAATATTAAGTTTGTCACCAGTTTTAACTTTTTGGGAGCTTTTTACTTTTTTTTTATTTAATTTTAATTTTCCATTTCTTAGGTTTTTTTCAATAAGTCCTTGTGGAATTTTTCCTAAATGATTTCGAATAAATCTATCAATACGCATATCGTTAAAAGATTTATCTACGTTAATTGATTTTTTCATTTTTATTTTAATTTTTTGCAACTGTTGTTTTCTTCATCTAGCTTAAGGTCTTTGCATTTTTTACCTATAGCTATGGCGTCATAATATACAACTGTATCTGCTCTTTTTGGAGGATTGCCTTTATGCATTATATTAAACCTATTAATATTGCTTTTGTATATTCCAAACTTCATATACGACTGTTTGCTTATATTATTATTAGTCAATCCATTGTAATTAACTACAAGTTTGTTATTAGCCCAAATCTTAATAAAACTCTTATTTGGCCAATCAACAAATTCTATATTAATAACAAAATCATTCCATTTACCTTTTACATTGTTTGCTTCTAAAATTTTATAAGTGTCAAAACCTCCAAAACTATGATTTACAAAATCTGTCCATTGTAAATCTCCATTTGGAGCTAGTCTAAACATAAAATTTACTGGACCCGCTTTTGAATGTATTTGCCATATGGTATTACTTATAGGAATAGTAAATTCACTATTGTCAGGGATATAAATGCTAAATTTAAACCATGTATTTTTAGACTTTAATCCTAACATGCTGACTTCAGATCTTTCTCTAAAGGTATTGCACTCGTCCGATTTTCTTTGTTGACCACAATCACCATCACCATTTTTAAATTTCCAAGCAATTTTGCCAGATCTAACAATTTTATTTTGAATTAATAATCCATCTTTAGGAAAATTATATAAAGGTGACAAGTGCATTCTGCATTTGGTTTTTTTTCCATGACTCCATTGACAGTCAATATTTGATAAGTCTATTAAATCTTTTTCATTATCTAAATTAAACCAAGGCATATTATCGTTATCTAAGGTATAAAATTTTAACCCATCAATTTTTGGTGGATTTGCTTTTAAATTATTAGTTATAAAAAAAAATATTATAATTGTTTGAAAAATTATATTTTTCATTTAGTTAATATAAAATACTAGATGATTGTTTTACAACATCAATTAAATAAAATATGAATTAAAGACTAAGCTGTAGCTTGCTTTTTGTCTTCTACTTTTGACGTATCTTTAGCTGGGTTCTTTTTCTTTTTATCAACTCTTTTTGCTTCAATATCTCTGTCTACAAACTCTATTACTGCCATTGGTGCATTATCACCATATCTAAATCCAGCCTTTATAATTCTAGTGTATCCACCTTTTCTATTTTCATATCTCTTAGAAAGAGTTTTTTTAACTTTGTTTGTAGATTTAAGGTCTTGTAACTTTGAGATTAATGTTTTTGTATTAGATAAAGTATCTTTTTTGCCTAGTGTAATGATTTTGTCTGCTTGAGGCTTTAAAACTTTTGCTTTTGGTAAAGTAGTTGTTATTTGCTCATACTTTATTAATGAATTAAGCATATTTTTAATTAGAGCTTTTCTATGTTCTGAAGTTCTGTTGAGCTTTTTATAGCCCATTTTATGTCTCATTAGATAGCTTCCTCTAGTTTTTTAGATAATTCAGCGATGTTATCCGGTGGCCAGTTTGGAATCTCCATTCCAAGATATAATGACATTCCTGTTAATACTTCTTTAATCTCATTTAATGATTTCCTTCCAAAATTAGGTGTTCTTAACATTTCACCTTCTGATTTCTGTACTAAATCACCAATATAGATAATATTATCATTTTTTAGGCAGTTCATTGATCTTACTGAAAGCTCTAACTCATCAACTTTTCTTAACAAATTCTTATTAAATTCCGGCTCTGAAGGTTGCTCTTTTACAATAACTTCTTGTGGTTCATCAAAGTTAACGAACATTCCTAGTTGATCTTGGAATATTCTAGCAGAGTATGCAACTGCGTCTTCCGCTGAGATTGACCCATTTGTCTCAACTTCCATGGTTAGTTTATCATAGTCCAATGCTTTTCCCTCTCTAGCCGTACTGACTGAGTAAGAAACTTTTTTAACTGGACTAAATAACGAGTCTATTGGAATTAAACCAAGTGGTGGTTCCTCGGGTTTATTCATATCGGCTGAAACGTATCCTTTTCCAGTTCCAACTGTCATTTCCATATGAAACTTAGTATTTTCATCTAAATTACAAATCACTAAATCTGGATTTAATATTTCGATATCAGCAACAGGTGTTATATCAGATGCCTTTATTTCTCCAGGACCTTTGGCATCAAGTATTAATTTTTTTGTTTCATCAGATGAACTTTTGAGAGCTAAAGATTTCACATTCAACACTATATCTGTTACGTCTTCTCTCACACCTTTAATTGATGTAAATTCATGTAATACACCATCTATTTGAATAGATGTTACAGCAGTTCCTCTAATTGAAGATAGAAGAATTCTTCTTAATGAATTGCCAAGGGTTAACCCATATCCTTTTTCTAGTGGTTCAGCAGTGATCTTTGCAAATGCTTTATCATCACTTAATTGAACATCTAGTTTTGCTGGTTTAATTAATGATTTCCAATTTTTTGAATTTACTTCTGTTTGCTCCATTAAACTCTCCTTTTTTTAGGTGGTCTCGTACCATTGTGTGGCATTGGTGTTGTGTCTTTAATTGATATAATTTTAAATCCTCTGGCTTGTAAGGCCCTTAAAGCAGTTTCTCTTCCAGATCCAGGACCTTTAACCTCAACTGACAAAATTTTCATTCCAACTTCTAAAGCTTTTGCTGCAGCGGCATCAGCAGCAACTTGAGCTGCATATGGAGTTGATTTTCTTGAACCTTTAAATCCTTTTTGTCCAGCAGATGCCCAAGAAACAACATTTCCATTTGTATCAGCGATCGATACAATTGTATTATTAAATGTAGATTGAACATACGCAATACCATTCAATATATTTTTTTTACCTTTTTTTTTCTTTGAATAAGAACTTTTTTTGTCTTAGTTTCTGCTTTCTGTTCTTTGTTTAAAGTTTCTTCTTTTTTCATTATTTTTTAAGTGGAGTTAATTTTTTACCGGCGATTGCAATTGCTTTTCCTTTTCTTGTCCTAGAATTACATCTAGTTCTTTGTCCTCTAACAGGAAGTTTTTTTCTATGTCTTGAACCTCTATAAGTTGCAAGATCAATCAATCTTTTTATACTTAAAGATGTTTCTCTTCTAAGATCGCCCTCAACAGTGAATTTTTGATCTATATATTCT
>CACPEZ010000021.1 GCA_902633125.1 uncultured Pelagibacteraceae bacterium | reverse complement strand
TTTAGCTGCAATTTTGATGTCCACCACTCCTTTGAGTTCTACCATTTTAGGTCACTTTTATACAAAAAATGAAAAATTTAATTTTGCAAAAACCGTTGGAATACTAATTGGATTTGCAGGAATTGTTTATTTATTTTCTGATAATATTTTAATTGATGAAAATAATTTTCTTTCAGCAATATTAATTTTAGTAGGATCAACATGCTATGTAATAGGTGGAGTTTTAACCCTTAAAATTAGTAAGAAAAAAAATGAAAACGTTACTGGATCAATATTAATTTGGGCAACTCTGATTTTATTTCCTTTTATGTGTTTATTAGAAACACCTTGGGAAAATACTCCATCAATAAATTCAACCATGTCAGTAATTTATCTTGGTATAGTGCCAACAGGAGTTGCGTGGCTTTTAAGGTTTAAAATTCTGAAAAAGAATGGTTTAATTTTTCAATCTCAAGTCTCATACTTAATTCCAATCTTTGGAATTATTTTAGGCTATATATTTTTAAGTGAATTAATAACTTACAAGGTATTAATATCTTTATTGGCTGTAGTTGTGGGAATTTATTTTGTTAGAAAAGCAGATACAAAAATTATTATTTAAATGAAGATATAGAGCTAATATGCTCTGGTTTTGTCTCACAACATCCACCTAAAATTGTTGCCCCACCTTCTATAAATTTTTTTGATAGATTATAAAATTCATTTGCATCAAAATTATCTCTTTTTCCTAAAGATTGATTAGGATTTACTCCAATTTCATGAGGTTTTGCTGTATTAAATGTCTGTATTGGGCCTGGTTCATCAACTCCCCACAAATTTATTTTAAATCCAAATGGTACTTCACAATTTAAAAATTTATCTAATACGGATAGAGATATTTCTGGAGAAATACATGCACAGACTATACCAAGTGTATTTTCATCTTGAATAATTTCAAGTAATTGCTCAATTTTTTCTTCTGAGGGTAGGTCACCATTTTTTTTTAAATGTATTCCAATTAAAACTTTTTTGTTTAATTTTTTAGATATATTAAGAGCAGCTTTAACTTCATTAGTGCTGCTAATAACATCTAAGTATAAAAAGTCAGTAAATTCACTTAAAATATCAGCTTGTTCAAACATATCTTCCTCTATTAATTTGATATCGCGATCATCAGTTATATAAGTGTCTCTTTGGCTTGGAATTGATCCAGCTACTAATATATTTTTCTTTGATAAATCTTTAGCTTTGATTGCAAGTTTACATGCAATTTCGTTTAATTTTTTGAATTTATCACCAACTTTATTTTCTATTAATCTAAATTTTCTACAACTAAAGGTGTTAGTAACAATAACATCTGAGCCTGCGTTAATATATGATAGATGAGTATCAACTAACATTTGATGATATTTTTTATCCAATAAAGCGCTAGCAGACCATAAAGTACCCATAGATACCATTCCTTTTTCAAATAATAATTGACCCATACCACCATCTAAAATTCTTATTTTTTTAAAAAAATTGTTATCCATTTTTTTTATCCCTTGTAGCTATAAATACTCCAACGGTTGTTATTAAAAAACCAATTATGTCAGTAAATGTTAATTGTTCACTTAAAAATATCCATGCCATCACTGCTGAAGTAGGAGGTACTAAAAAAAATAAAGTAGTAGTTTTGCCCACAGTACCCCTTTTGATTAAAAACATAAGAATAGTAAAAGCTCCAAATGAAACTAATATAATTTGGTGAGACATGCCCAATATAAAGCTAGTTGTAAAATTTATGTAAGCATTTTCAAATATAAACATTAATAATAGATTAAAAAGGCAACCACCAACTGCTTGATACGCATTGTTAACTGACAAAGCTAAATTTCCACTCAATTTTTTTTGCCACAATGTTCCAGCCGTTATTGCAAATAAAGCTAAGACTGTAGCTAACAATCCTAAAGGAGGAATTTCTTTTCCAAAATCAATACCTAAGACAGTGACAGAACCAATGAAACCTAAACTGATACCTACCCACTGTTTCCAAGATATTTTTTCTCCAAAAATTGGACCAGATAAAATATTTGTTAAAATAGGTTGAAGTGTAACTATTAAAGCTACAATTGCAGCTGGCATCCCAATTGAAAATGCATACCAACATCCACCTAAATAAATCCCATGAAATAAAATACCTGTTGAAAGACTTTCAATAATATTTTTTAATTTTCCAAAAATTTTATCATTACTGAAATAAGCAAATACAAGAAAACCAATTGTTACAATCCCAAACCTAAACGCTAAAGCTGCAAATGGAGATGCGTTTTGAACAATTTCTTTTCCAGATATGAATGCCGATGACCATAATAATATAAAGAGCAAAGGAAATGATTTTGTCATGGTAAAGATATATGGCGTAATATCTAATTTTTGTTGTGAATTCTATCCATTTCTTGAAGTTCGACTTCAAGTTTGTCTAATTCTTCACCACCAGCCATCATACTAAGAAGCTTTTCTCTAGAAATATCTTTTTTTTGGAATGTTCCCATGCTTTTTCCTCGGTTAAGTACAGTGAAACTATTACCAACAGGGTAAGCATGATGTACATTATGAGTAATTAAAATTACAGCCAATCCCTCAGATGCAGCCTTTACAATATATTTTAATACCATTGATGCTTGATGAACTCCTAAAGCAGAAGTTGGTTCATCTAAAACTAAAACTTTTGCTCCAAAATATATAGCACGTGATATTGCTAGGCATTGTCTTTCACCACCAGACATAGTTCCAACTGCCTGAGATGGATCTCTAACATCGATACCTATCTGTCCCATTCTATCTGCTGCTATCTTATTTGCTTTCTCCACATCAAAAGTTTTAAGGAAAGGAATACCTTTTTGAGGCTCTCTTCCCATAAAAAAATTTCTAGTAACACTCATTAAAGGAACTAATGCTAGATCTTGATAAACTGTTCCTATACCAATATCTAAAGCATCTTTAGGTGAGTCAAAAACAATTTTATTATCTTCAAATATAATTTCTCCTTCATCAGGCTTATGAACACCTGCTAAAGTTTTAATTAAAGTCGACTTTCCTGCACCATTATCTCCAAGTAAGCACATGATCTCACCTTTTTTTAATCTCATAGTGACATCTTTAAGCGCTATTACCTTCCCAAAAAACTTACTAATATTATTAAATTGAACGAGATAGTCTGACATTATTTACTCTCAGTCACTTTCTTTCTGATATAATTATTAAACACTACAGCTATCAACATCATTGCTCCTAAGAAAACTTTAAACCAATCAGTGTCAACATCTGTATAAAATATTCCCATAGATACAGTGCCAAATATAATTGCACCAAAAGCAGCACCTATTGCAGATCCATACCCTCCAGTTAAGAGACACCCACCAACTACAGCAGCTGCAATAGCTTCTAGTTCTTTTAAAGTACCTCTCATAGTATCTGCAGAACCCGCATCTAATACTTGAATACAAGCAAAAATAGTAGAAGCGACTGCCGTACCAATAAATAGACTTATTTTTACCCTTCCAACAGGCACACCCACATTTGTTGCTCCAACCTTATCGCCTCCAGATGCAAAGATCCAATTACCGTATCTTGTTTTCATCAATATCCATGTTGCAAACAATGTTAATGCAATAAACCAAATAACTGATGGAGGTATTCCAGTTGCAAGAGGAGTTCCATCAGTTCTTAGTTCAATCAATTTTAATGATCCCAACCAAGTAAAAAGCCATTTGAAAGTATCTGTAGCAAATAACCATGCTAATGGATCATCTTCAATTAATACTCTTAGTCCTGGAACTTGAGTTCTACCAGTAATCAATCTTGTTATTGCTAATGTCAAACCTCTTAAAATAAAAAGCATTGCAAGTGTTACAATAAAAGATGGCAAACCAGTTTTGACAACCATTATGCCATTAAAGTATCCAACCAATACTGCCATAGCGAAAGCAAAAACTATACTCATCCATAAAGGCCAACCCCAGTAAATCGCAGGAATTGCAATACAAATTCCAGCAAAGCCAATCATTGATCCAATTGATAAATCAAATTCACCGCCAATCATTAACATCGCTGCTGCTATTGCTATAATTCCTAAATTAGCTGAAACATCGAGGAAATTAAGCATTCCATAGGCGCTAAACATACCAGTATCGCCAGCTACGATTCCAAAAAATATAAATACAAGTATTGAGCCACCTAATGCACCTAACTCAGGCCTATTCAATAAAACTCTTAGTGGTGATATTTTTTTTAGACGCTCGTCTTCATTAAGACTACTTTTTGATGAAATACTTTTTGATTTTAATGACATTTAAATTTTGAAAAAAGGCCTGACTATAAAACTTAGTCAGGCCTTAAATATAGATTTTATCTATAACCTTGAGCTGCCCATTTAATTACTTTAGCAGCATTATCAGGAGTAACAAATCCAGGTCCAGTCATAACTACACCAGCGGGCATTGTTCCCCATCTCATGTACTGAGCAAAAATAGCTATTGGCAAATAACCTTGTAGATATTGTTGTTGGTCAATTAAAAACTCTACTTTACCTGCAGCAGCAGCTTTTAACATGTTAGGTGACATATCAAATGTTCCTAATTTAACATTTCCAACTTTACCAGCGGCTTCTAAAGCTTTTAGTGCTGCTTCACCAGATAAACCAGCTCCTAAAGTTAGAATAGTGTCATATCCACCACCTAATTTTGCAGCAACAGCTTTTTGAATTTCAGTTGGGTCATTTGATGTTCCAAGAATATCAACAGATCCACCAAAACCTTTTTTGAAACCTGCACATCTTCTATCAAGCGCTACGTTTCCAACTTCGTGGTTAACGCATAAAGCTTTTTTTCCTCCAGCAGCTTTCATTTTTTGTCCGCCACCAACGCCAGCTTCAAATTCAGTTTGACCTACGTGTGCACTAATTCCTAATGATGCATAGTCATCCGAACCAGAGTTCATAGAAACTACTGGTATACCAGCAGCTATTGCTGCTTTAACAGATTTTCCTAATGCAGCTGCATCAGGCAAAGTAATTACAATACCTTTTGGTTTTTGTGATACAGCATTATCAATTAGTTTTGCCATTTCAACCATGTCAAAAGTTCCTGGCGCAGTGTATTTGCAAGATACTCCCATATCTTTACAAGCAGCATCAACTCCATTTTTAGCTACCGACCAAAAAGGGTCATTAGCTTGTCCATGTGAAACAACAATTATATCAGTTGCTAATGCTGATACAGACATCATTGCCCATGCAGCAACAGCTAATATAAAGTTCTTTATTGTTTTCATTTTTAATTTCCTCTCTTAAATAAAAGTTAACTTTTAAACGTTAAAGCTAACATAAATTTATTTAGATTGTAAAGAAGCAGGTTGTATTCAACCCAAAGTTGATTTCTAGTATTTGATTTTTTCAAACTTTTTTGATTTTAATGACCTGATAGCACTTTCAGCAATTTGAATTGAAATCTTTCCATCAATAAAACCACTTTTAGGTCTTGAATTTGATCTAAATAATTTGGCAAGATCAATTAATTGTTCTTTGTATGCCTGATCGTATCTTTCTATAAAAAAATGTTTAAAGCTTGAACGTGCATTCGTACTTTTGTTAGAATACAAACTAATCTCATTTTCTTTGATATTATCAGAAATAATCATTCCTTTACTTCCAAAGAGCTCTACTCTTTGATCATATCCAAAACTACAATGTCTCGAATTACTTATAATACATTGAACACCATTTTTTGTTTTCAAAATTGCAGTAGCAAGCTCAAAATCTTTAAGTTTATTGAAGTATTTATTAGAAATATTACTTCCTGTAGCAAATATAGAAACAAATTCATCTTTACCTGCATAATATCTTGCTAGATCGAAATCATGGATCATCATATCTTTAAAAATACCACCTGAAGCCTTTAAATAATTTATAGATGGAGCAGCCGGATCTCTGCTAGTAATAATAATTTTCTCTAGCTTTCCTATTTTGCCTTTTATTAAATTACTTTTTAGAGAACTGTGACCTGGATCGTATCTCCTATTAAATCCAATTTGAATTTTATGATTAAATTTATTTATTTTTTTTTCGTAATTTTGAATTTTTTTTAAATTTAAATCTAAAGGTTTTTCACAAAATACTGTTTT
>CACPEZ010000020.1:5000-6429 GCA_902633125.1 uncultured Pelagibacteraceae bacterium | reverse complement strand
TGACTGATTTGTATTACTTATACAAAAAAACTTTTTATTTCTAAAGTATAATTTAATAGAACCTTCATAATAACCTAAATTTTTATTTCTAGGATTTATTCCACTATTTTTCATATCTGAAAAAACTGCAATAGGATACTCATTAAAAATATTACAAGCTATATTGATAAAGTGTATTCCATTTGTTACAAGACAAGCAGCTCCTCCATGAACATTTACCATTTTTGGTTTTTGCCCATACTGTTTCAATATATTCTTAATTGAACCTTCTAATCCATTAAAATCTCTTTTAAAATGAACAATAAATTTAATCTTATTTTTCTTTGATATTTTATAAATTTGATCTTGTTGAAAATTTGAACAACAAATTGGCTTTTCAAAAATAATTTTTTTTATATTTAAATTAACAGCCAATTGAAAAAATCTAAAATGACTAGGTCCCCATGTAGAAATTACCAAAAGATGGCAACTTTCAATTTTTAAATTAAAAATTAATTCATTTAAGGAATAAAAAAGTTTAATATTTTTACGATTATGACTTAACATTTCATAATTGTTGAAAGCGATATCAAAAACAAATACATCAAATTCTAAATCTATTAAATTCATGATGTGTTTTACACCTATTGAACCAGAACCAATAACAAGAGCTTTTTTACGCGAATTCATATTTTTATATTAGAAAATAGACAAACATTTTTTATTAAAATTTAATAAATCCTATTTCGTTTTAACAAACAAATAGTCCAGTTTGCTTAATTTTTCTATAAACGAATAATTATAATTAGACAGATATCTAGAGACTAATTCTAAATTATATGTTTCTATTAAGATATATTTAATCATAAATTTATTGAAATCTACTCCTTTTAGAACTTCCATCTCATAACCTTCGACATCTAAAGAAAACAAATCAATTTTTTTTTTTATGTTTTTCTTTATCAATATATCTTCCAGAGTAGTTGTTTTGCATTTAATATTGGTTGAATTAAAGTCATAAGCTACTTTGCTCTCTAAGTTTTCATTAGAGATATAAATATATTTGTTTTGATAAAATTTTGAAACCAATGCTTTATTTATAAAAATATTATTTTTATTTCTATTCTTTTTTAATTGATTATATTTTTCTTTATTTGGTTCTATCAAAATACCTTCCCAATTTAAAAATTTTTCATAATGCCATGTATTAGATTGGTTTACACCGTCATTTGCTCCACATTCTATATAATAACCATTTCTAAAATTTACATATTTAAGAAGTTTCTTATCTAATGAATTTATGGAATTAAACCTTCTTTTTTTTTTTAGGAAAGTTTTGAGTTTTAAAGGTATTAGTTTTTTAATTAACCTATACGCCATACTTTTTTCTTCTATAGCATATCCTTAGATTAATACTTAATTGCATATTATGTTTTTTGTAAAAATTTTT
>CACPEZ010000020.1:0-2500 GCA_902633125.1 uncultured Pelagibacteraceae bacterium | reverse complement strand
CTATTCCGTTTTCGCTCGCCACTACTAACGGAATCTCAATTGATTTCTTTTCCTCCGGTTACTTAGATGTTTCAGTTCTCCGGGTTATCTCTTTAAACCTATTTATTCAGTTTAAAGTAACACATAAAGTGTTGGGTTTCCCCATTCGGAAATTTACGGATCAAAACTTGCATACAGCTTCCCGTAACTTATCGCAGTATACCACGTCCTTCATCGGCTTTCAGTGCCAAGGCATCCGCCACACGCCCTTAAACGCTTAATTTATGCACAGAAAAAAATTCTGTGTAGAATTAAATTTTTACTCAATATTCATCTATTCGAATATTGGTTGATTGTTCCTATCTTTGAACAATCGGATATAGATATTGATAATATAAAAATTTTTTCACAAATAAAATAACTAAATGTTTCTTGGTGGAGGATAGCGGGATCGAACCGCTGACCTCCTGAATGCAAATCAGGCGCTCTCCCAGCTGAGCTAATCCCCCAGTAAAAATGGTGGGCCGAGAAAGACTCGAACTTTCGACCCCACCCTTATCAAGGGTGTGCTCTAACCAACTGAGCTACCGGCCCTTTTCGCAGAAGAGTGAAACACTAATTTCAAGAAGAGAAATGAGGACGGTCAACATTAGCCTGTTATATTATTTAGATTAAGAAAAAGTTTCTTAATCATCCTTAGAAAGGAGGTAATCCAGCCGCAGGTTCCCCTACGGCTACCTTGTTACGACTTCACCCCAGTCGCTGACTATACCGTGGTCAAGGGTTTGAAACCTTGCCTTAAGGTAGAACCAACTCCCATGGTGTGACGGGCGGTGTGTACAAGACCCGGGAACGTATTCACCGCGGCGCGCTGATCCGCGATTACTAGTAATTCCAGCTTCATGTACTCGAGTTGCAGAGTACAATCCGAACTGAGGCATCTTTTTAGGATTTGCTTGACGTCGCCATCTTGCTTCCTATTGTAAATGCCATTGTAGCACGTGTGTAGCCCAACACGTAAGGGCCATGAGGACTTGACGTCATCCCCACCTTCCTCCAGCTTATCACTGGCAGTTCTTTCAGAGTGCCCAACTTAATGATGGCAACTAAAAGTGAGGGTTGCGCTCGTTGCGGGACTTAACCCAACATCTCACGACACGAGCTGACGACAGCCATGCAGCACCTGTGTTTCGTCCGGCCGAACCGAAAACTTTAATCTCTTAAAGTCGCGACGAACATGTCAAGTGTTGGTAAGGTTCTGCGCGTATCTTCGAATTAAACCACATGCTCCACTACTTGTGCGGGTCCCCGTCAATTCATTTGAGTTTTAACCTTGCGGTCGTACTCCCCAGGCGGTGTGTTTAATGCTTTCGCTGCGACACTGAAAATAAATTTCCAACGTCTAACACACATCGTTTACGGCATGGACTACGAGGGTATCTAATCCTCTTCGCTACCCATGCTTTCGTTCCTCAGTGTCAGTAATGATCCAGAAAGCTGCCTTCGCAATTGGTATTCTTTCTAATATCTACGAATTTCACCTCTACACTAGAAATTCTGCTTTCCTCTATCATACTCTAGCTAAAAAGTTTTGATGGCAGTTCCAGAGTTAAGCTCTGGGATTTCACCACCAACTTTTTTAACAACCTACGAACTCTTTAAGCCCAGTAATTCCGAACTACGCTAGGTCCCTTCGTATTACCGCGGCTGCTGGCACGAAGTTAGCCGGACCTTCTTATTCGGGTACAGTCATTTTCTTCCCCGACGAAAGAGCTTTACAACCCAAAGGCCTTCTTCACTCACGCGGCATCGCTGCATCAGAGTTTCCTCCATTGTGCAATATTCCCTACTGCTGCCTCCCGTAGGAGTTTGGGCCGTGTCTCAGTCCCAATGTGGCTGATCATCCTCTCAGATCAGCTATTGATCAAAGTCTTGGTAGGCCATTACCCCACCAACAAACTAATCAAACGCAGGCTCATCCTTTGGCGCATAAAGCTTTCTCCGTAAAGACTTATGAGGTATTAGCACAAGTTTCCTCGTGTTATTCCTCACCAAAGGGAAGATACCTACATGTTACTCACCCGTCTGCCACTAAGTATTGCTACTTCGTTCGACTTGCATGTATAAGGCGTGCCGCCAGCGTACGTTCTGAGCCATGATCAAACTCTCAAGTTTAAAAACGGCGCACACTAGCTTCTACATAAATACTAAGAATAATATTTATGTAATAGTTGAAGTGTGTACGACAAATTTTGGTAACCTTAACCGTCCACACTTCTCTTCTTAAAATATTAACAAATCAAATAGCTAATTGGGATAAATCCCAATAATAAACATTTTTTAAATGTTGAGTGGACCGCTTATAAATAATAATATTAATAAATCAAGGCATTAGATTAAAAAAAACACTAAAAAATGCCAATAAATTAGGGGTTTTTGAGAGAAAAACATGAAATTATTAAAATTAGATAAATACAAGGAGTATTCTATTTTTATATGGTTAATTTTAATCTCCTTTTCT
>CACPEZ010000019.1 GCA_902633125.1 uncultured Pelagibacteraceae bacterium | reverse complement strand
ATCCAGAATATTCTAGTGCCAAAAAACCCAATTTAT
Organism: uncultured Pelagibacteraceae bacterium; assembly: GCA_902633125.1. Lineage (GTDB taxonomy): Bacteria > Pseudomonadota > Alphaproteobacteria > Pelagibacterales > Pelagibacteraceae > Pelagibacter. The sequence goes on along the minus strand of CACPEZ010000019.1, from coordinate 6,700 downwards.
TTTTTTTAGCATAGTTTAAAAATTTTTTAGGTTTATCTCCTTCTATATCGGATGCAAAACCTGGTAAAAATATAATATAAAGATTTTTCTTATAATAATTGCTTATATATCTTAGTTTTTTTGTTTTAGAAATTTTTAGAAATTTAAATTTTTTCATATAAAGTATTAAAATTGATTTGAAATATTATAACTCTACCATATGCATCCAAAATTGAAAGTTCTGCAAGTTATACCAAAACTTGGATACGGTGGCGCAGAAACAGGTTGTTATGATATCGCACACTATCTACATGAAAATGATTGTAAATCTTTTTTAATTTGCAACGGTGGTGAATTAACAAAGTTCATAGATAAAAAAAAAGTTAAATATATACGGTTACCTGTTAATTCCAAAAACCCTATTTTGGTTTTTTTTAATTCAATAATTATTTCTTTAATAATTTTATTTTATGGAATTAATATTGTCCACGCGAGAAGTAGAGCGCCTGCATGGTCTTGTTTGCTAGCTACCAAAATCACACGACGTAAATTTGTAACTACATTTCATGGAACATACAATTTTAAAAGTAAATTAAAAAAATTATATAATTCTGTAATGTTGAGATCAGATTTAATTATTGCTGGGTCTAATTTTATATTTTCACATATTAAAGAAAACTACTTTGAATACCTTAATGATAAAAAAAAATTCTTGGTGATATTTAGAGGCATTAATACTGACTATTTTGATCCATCAACTACCATAGAAACAGAGGAAGATGAATTATTTAAATCATGGGGACTTAAAATTGAGAGAAAAACTGTTCTATTGCCTGGAAGATTAACAGAATGGAAAGGTCAAGAAATGTTTTTAGATGCTATTAATAAAGTAAATATTAATTTAGGACACGAGGTATTTAATGTAATTATCCTTGGGAGCGATCAAGGAAGAGAACTTTACAAAAAGAAACTTATTAGGTTAGTTGAACAGTATAGATTAACTAACCAAGTAAAATTTATAGATCATTGTAAAAATATGCCTCTAGCTTACAAAGTTTCAGACATCATAGTTTCTTCATCTATAGAACCAGAAGCCTTTGGAAGAATATCTGTTGAGGCTCAGGCAATGAAAAAACCAATTGTTGCAAGTAATATTGGGGGATCAAAAGAGACTATAAATGAAAATAAAACAGGATTTTTATTTGAAGCAAATAACTCTGACGATCTTTCAAAAAAATTAATAGAAATTATGAATTTAGATGAACAGACTATCAATCAAATGGGCATAGAAGGTAGAAAAAATGTCGTTTCAAAATTTAATGTTGAAAAAATGTGTTTTTCTACTTATTCAGAGTATAAAAAATTAATAAACTAATGCCAAGTATTACATTACCTGATGGAAAAAAGTTAAACTTTGAAAAAAGTATAACAGGCTCAGAGGTTGCTGAAAAAATTAGCAAGTCCTTAGGTAAGCAAGCTTTGGTGATGAGCATAAACGGTGAGCTTAAAGATTTATATACCGTTATTGATCAAGATTGTTCTATTGAAATATTTACAGCTAAAGATCCTGAGGGTTTAGAAGTCATTAGACATGACACTGCACATATAATGGCTATGGCCGTTCAAGAACTATACCCAGGCACACAGGTAACAATTGGGCCAGTTATAGAAAATGGATTTTACTATGATTTTGCAAGAAAAGAGCCTTTTACTAGCGATGATTTAAAAAAGATCGAAAAAAAAATGTCAGAGATAATAGATAAAGATGTAAAAACAAGAAAAGAAGTTTGGGAGAGAGATAAAGCAATAAGTCATTTTAAAAAAATTGGAGAAAAATACAAAGCCGAGATAATTGAGAGCATTCCTAAAAACGAAGAACTTACGGTTTATCATCATGGCGAAACATGGCATGATTTATGTAGAGGTCCACATTTAGTATCTTCTGGTAAAATAGGTAAAGCTTTTAAACTAACAAAAGTATCTGGAGCTTATTGGCGTGGTGACTCTAATAATGAAATGCTTCAAAGAATATATGGTACCGGTTGGGCAACTCAAAAAGAATTAGACCTTTATCTTCAGAGAATTGAGGAAGCAGAAAAAAGAGATCATAGAAAAATTGGAAAAGAGATGGATTTATTTCATTTTAGAGAAGAAAGTCCTGGATCTGTGTTTTGGCACCAGAAAGGATGGAATTTATTCCAAAAATTAGTTTCATATATGAGAATGAAACAAGATCACGATGGTTACAAAGAGATAAATACGCCAGAAATACTTGATAGATCTTTATGGGAAAAATCTGGTCACTGGGAAAAATTTGGAGCTAATATGTATACTTCAACTACACCAGATGAAAAAGTATTTGCAATTAAACCCATGAATTGTCCTGGTTGTGTTCAAGTATTTAATCAAGGACTTAAAAGTTATAGAGACTTACCTTTAAAGATGTCAGAATTTGGAAAAGTTCATAGATATGAACCTTCAGGTGCATTGCATGGATTATTACGTGTAAGAGCCTTTACTCAAGATGATGCACATATTTTTTGTACAGAAGAACAAATTACCGAAGAATGTTTGAGTGTTACAAATTTAATTTTAGAAATTTATAAAGATCTTGGTTTTGAAGATGTTATTTTAAAATATTCAGATAGACCAGATTTAAGAGTTGGTGACGATAAAGTTTGGGATAAATCAGAGGCTGCTTTGTTAGAGGCAATCAAAGCGACAAAGCTAGAGTACTCAATTAATAAAGGTGAGGGCGCATTTTATGGACCAAAAATTGAATTTGTTTTAAGAGATGCAATAGGTAGAGATTGGCAGTGTGGAACCTTGCAAGTAGATTTAAATTTACCAGGTAGATTAGGAGCTTCTTTTGTTGATAAAGATGGAACTAAAAAAGTACCTGTAATGTTACACAGAGCATTATTTGGATCTTTAGAAAGGTTCATAGGTATCCTTATAGAGAATTATGCAGGCAAGCTACCATTTTGGATATCACCTTTACAGGCAGTAGTTATTCCAATCTCTAGTGATTTTGATGAATATGCTAAAAGTGTAGCTAAGGAATTAAAACGGGTTGGTTTGATTGTCGAGGTGGATCTTAAAAATCACAATTTAAATTATAAAATAAGAGATCATTCTTTAACAAAAGTACCAATGTTATTGATTTGTGGAAAAAAAGAAGTTGACTCCAACAGTGTAACTATTAGAAGATTGGATTCTAATAAACAAGAAAATATGGCTTTAAAAGAATTTATAAAAAAATACTCTGATCTAAATAAAGCCCCTTCAATCTAAGTGGCAGATTTTAAACAAAATTATTTTCAAAAAAGAACTAAAGCAAGAGGTCCAAGGTCTAACAACAGGATTACATCAAATGAAGTTCAAGTTATTGCAAGTGATGGAGAAAATTTAGGAATTTTAAATTTAAATGAAGCTATCAATAAAGCAAAAAATGAAGGTTTAGATTTAATTGAAATTGCTCCGAATGCAAAACCCCCTGTGTGTAAAATTATGGACATGGGTAAATATAAATACGATGTACAAAAAAAAGCTAACAAAGCAAAAAAAAAACAAAAGAAAATTGAATTAAAAGAAATAAAATTAAGGCCAGTTACAGAAGTTCATGACTACACTTTCAAAATTAAAAATGCTCAGAAATTTTTGGCAAAAGGTGATAAAGTCAAATTTACAATAAGGTTCAAAGGGAGAGAGTTACAACATTCAAACCTTGGCAATGAATTAATGGATAAAATTAAGGCAGATATGGAGACTATTGGGAGAGTAGAGCTTCAGCCAAAATTTGATGGAAAGCAAATGATTATGGTTATCCAGCCTTTATAAGCCATATTTCTAGTTGTAAATTTAATTTAATATTTGTATAACCCCGAAAATTATGCCCAAGTTAAAAACAAAAAGTTCAGCTAAAAAAAGATTTAAAATCTCAGCTAAAGGTAAGGTTATTACTCCACAGGCTGGAAAAAGACACGGCATGATTAAAAGAACGAATTCACAAATTAGAAAACAAAGAGGCACAACTGTTTTATCCAAACAAGATGGTAAGATAGTAAAATCTTATATGCCTTACAGCTTAAGAGGATAAAATGGCAAGAGTTAAAAGAGGAGTTACTAGCAGAGCTAAACACAAAAAAGTTTTAAAAGCTGTTAAAGGTCAGTGGGGAAGAAGAAAAAATACAATAAGAGTTGCAAGACAAGCAATGGAAAAAGCCATGCAGTATGCGTATAGAGATAGAAGAAATAAAAAAAGAGATTTCAAATCACTGTGGATACAAAGAATTAACGCTGGTGTCAGATCCGAAGGCATAACATATTCAAAGTTTATTAATGGTTTAAGCAAATCAGGAATTAAATTAGATAGAAAAATTCTTGCAGAAATTGCTTACGACAACCCCGAAGCATTCAAAACTATAGTTAAAAGGGCTCAAGCAGCATTAAATTAATCAAGACTATTGTTTTTCTTCCTTTAACAAATATTCTATTAAAATGTCTGATATTAAAAAAATAAAAGATGATTATATCGATAAGCTTAATACAGAAAATAACATTGAAAAAGTAAATAACATCAAATCTGAACTATTTGGAAAAAATGGAATTATATCTAACGAATTTAAAAAATTAGGTTCGATTTCTGTAGAGGAAAGAAAAAAATTAGCCTCAGATTTAAATAATATTAAAGATGAACTTCAAAATAAAATATCAATCAAAATTCAAGAAATTGAAACTAAAGAAATTAATTTAAAGCTTGAGAAAGAAAAAATTGATGTAACTCTTCCAGAAAGAAATATTGAAATTGGTAAAATTCATCCAGTCTCCCAGGTAATAGATGAAATTTCATCTATATTTTCTGAAATAGGATTTAGTGTTGAGGAAGGCCCAGATGTAGAAAATGAATATAATAATTTTACAGCATTAAATACACCGGATAACCATCCAGCTAGAGATATGCATGATACTTTTTATCTTGATAATAATAAGGAATTACTTTTGAGAACTCACACATCTCCAGTCCAGGTAAGAACTATGCTAAAAGGTAAACCTCCTTTTAAAATTATTGCTCCAGGACGAACTTATAGATCAGATAGCGATCAAACCCATGCTCCGATGTTTCATCAAGTTGAGGGACTTCATATAGATAACAATATAAATATGGGACATTTAAAAGGATGTTTAAATTATTTTATTAAGGAGTTTTTTGAAGTTGATAAAATTAAAATGAGATTCAGACCAAGTCATTTTCCATTTACGGAACCTTCAGCAGAAGTAGATATAGGATATGAAATTAAAAATGGAAAGATAGTAATTGGTGAAGGTAATAAATGGTTAGAAATTCTAGGCTGTGGAATGGTTCATCCAAATGTTTTAAAAAATGTAAATGTTAATCCAAGTAAATATCAAGGATATGCCTTTGGAATTGGCATAGATAGACTTGGAATGTTAAAATATGGAATTAATGATTTAAGAGCCTTTTTTGAGACTGATTATAGATGGTTAAGTCACTTTGGCTTTGATCCATTGGATGTCCCGTCAAATTATAGAGGACTAAGTAGATGAAGTTTACAGTTGAATGGTTAAAAAACCATCTTGATACAAAATTTAACAATAATCAAATAATAGATAAATTAACCAATATTGGTCTAGAAGTAGAAAGTTTTGAGAGTTCAACATCTGAATTAGATACATTTATTGTTGCAAAAATTATAAATGCCAAAACTCATCCAAATGCTGACAGATTGAAGTTATGTGATGTTGATATAGGTAGCGACAAAACAATTGAAGTAGTATGTGGAGCCCAAAATGCAAAAAATGGCCTTTTGACAGTTTATGCTCCTCCGGGATCAATTATTCCCAAAAATCAGATGAAATTATCTGTAAGTAAAATAAGAGGTGTAACATCATATGGAATGCTCTGTTCTGAGTCAGAATTACTATTATCCAATGAAAGTGATGGAATTATAGAATTAAAAAACGATAAATATGCGAATAAAATTGGAGAAAAATATTTTAAAAACACTTCTGAAAAAGTAATAGATTTATCAATTACTCCCAATAGACCAGATTGTTTAGGAGTAAGAGGAATTGCTAGAGATTTATCTGCTGCTGGTGCTGGTAAATTAAAAATTAATAAAAAATCAATTTTAAAATATAGAGGTAATCAAAATATAAACGTAACAATAAAAAAAGAAAAAGCTCAAGGATGCACAATATTTGGAAGTTGTTTGATAAAAGGTGTAACAAACAAAGAAAGTCCAAAATGGCTTAAAGATAAAATTCTGTCTTTAGGCCAAAAACCAATATCTGCGATAGTCGATATTACTAATTATGTAATGTTTGATTTAAATAGACCATTACACGCTTATGATGCAGATAAAATAGATAATGAAATTATTGTTAGAAGTTCTTCTAAAGGAGAAAGCTTCGAAGCCTTAGATAATAAAAAATATATTTTAGAAAATGATATGTGCGTTATTTCTGACAGATCTGGAGTCCTTGGTCTCGGCGGCATAATTGGTGGGACAAGATCTGGAACAGAATATTCGACTAGAAATATATTATTAGAATCTGCTTATTTTTTACCACGTTCAATAAGAAAAACATCTAAACAATTAAATATAGATACAGATGCAAAATTCAGATTCGAAAGAGGCATAGATCCCCTTTCAATTGAAGAAGGATTAATAAAAGCTTCTGAACTAATAAAACAAAT
>CACPEZ010000018.1 GCA_902633125.1 uncultured Pelagibacteraceae bacterium | reverse complement strand
ATTTTCAGCTCTTTTTTGAAAAGCATCAGCTATTTTATTAAGCCCGTATTGAAAAGATTTTGACATTATAATATTTAGAAATTTGTTCTTAATTTCGAAATCGACATCAAAATGAACTTCGGTAAAATTATCTTTTTCCACAAACCGCCAATTATTTTCTAAATAATTCAAAGGACCGTCAATATTAGTCACATGAATGTGATCATTTGTTTTATCATACCTGACATCACTTTTGTAAGTGTCTGTAAAAGGTTTTTTACCTATAGTCAAATCAGCGATTATGTTTATTGAATCCTTGACTTCTTTTTTTGTATAAACCTTAGAGTCTATGCAAAAGGGAATAAATTCAGGATATTTTTCAATATCTAAAACAAAATTAATAAGTGTTTTTTTATCGCGTTCTATTAACCGCGTTACAGATGCTTTCGGCATTAAATTAATTTTGTCTGTTTTGTTTTAATTTGTCAAAATCTTCGTCAGCATGATATGAAGATCTAGTCAACGGAGAAGATGAAACTAATAAAAAACCCTTTGACTTCGCTATTAATTCTAAATCTTTAAATTCATCAGGATAATAATATCTATCTAAAGGATGGTGTTTTGCTGTTGGTTGAAGGTATTGACCAATTGTTAAAAAATCAACATCTGCAGATCTTAAATCATCCATTACTTGGATTATTTCATCTTTTTCTTCACCCAAACCAACCATTATACCTGATTTAGTAAAAACCTGTTTATTATCTTTTTTTGCATTTTTAAGAAGTTCTAATGATGAGAAATATCTAGCTCCAGGTCTAACTTTTACATATAATCTTGGAACAGTTTCAATATTATGATTAAAAACATCTGGGTTTGCGCTTAAAATAATTTTGTAAGAGTCGCCTTTTCTAAGAAAATCTGGGGTTAAAACTTCTATAGTAGTATTAGGATTTTTTTTTCTAGTAATTTCTACAACTTCTTTAAAATGAGAAGAACCACCATCTGGCAAATCATCTCTATCAACAGATGTAATCACCACATGTCTTAAATTTAATTTTTTAACTGCATTTGCAATTTTTATTGGTTCAAATTGATCCAATTTTTCAGGTTTACCAGTTTTAACATCACAAAATGCACAAGCTCTTGTGCAAGTGTCACCCATAATCATAAATGTTGCATGTCTTTTGCTCCAACATTCAGTAATATTTGGACAGTTTGCTTCTTGGCAAACAGTTACTAAATTATTTTGATTTACTACAGTTTTTGTTAAAAAAAATTCCTTACTGTCTGATAGTTTAGATCTAATCCAAGCTGGTTTCTTTTTAATTGGGTTAATTGGATTTTTAACTTTTTCAGGGTGTCTTGGTCTAATTTTGTCCATCGTCTTTTAGTATATAGGTAGTCTCTCCATCTTTTCCAAATAAAAATTTGTCCCTGATCAAAATTTCAATAAAATCAAGGTCTATATCTTTAGTTAATAAAGAGTTTTTGTGTTCCAATTCTTGAATTTTAAAATTTAAATCTGTTTGTTTAATCTTTAATTCTTCATAAATTTCTTTTTTTTTTAAATAAGATATCAGTCCTCTATCACCACCTAATAGATTAAAAAAAAAGTAAATAAATAGAAAGGTTATAATTAAAATAAAGTAATTTTTTTTTATTTTATCAAACATTAATTAACACTATGCATTTTTGATTTTTTTCCAAGTTCTTGTTCAATTCTTAACAATTGGTTATATTTTGAAACTCTCTCTGATCTAGCTAATGAACCAGTTTTAATTTGATTAGAATCGGTTCCTACCGCAAAATCTGCAATAAAAGTATCTTCACTATCACCGGATCTATGTGAAATTATTGTTTGATAACCAATTAATTTTGCATATTTTATAACTTCTAGTGTTTCTGTGACAGTACCAATTTGGTTCAATTTAATTAATATTGAATTAGCTGAAATATTTAAAAAACCAATTTTCAATCTTTGTAAATTTGTAACAAACAGATCATCCCCAACAATTTGTAATTTATTTTTTGTTTTATTCATAAGCTTTGTCCAAGCCGACCAATCATTTTCACCAAATGGGTCTTCTATAGACATAATTTTATATTTTTTTACAAGTCTAAGATAATTTTCTATAGACTCATCTACACTAGAGTATTTTTTAGAGTGAATTGAATATTTTTTATTTTTAAGCAATTCATTTGCTGCAACATCCAGACATATTACTACGTCTTTTCCATTTTTAAAACCTGATAAATTTATAGCTTTAACTATAAGTTTAAGCGCACTTTCATTATCATTTATCATTGGAGCGAACCCGCCCTCATCTCCAACAGATGTGGAGTGACCCATTTTTTTAATTAAATCTCTTAATTTATTAATAACAATAAAACACATTCTAACACCCTCAGAAAATGATTTGGCTTTATCTGGTCTTATCATGAACTCTTGGATCCTAAGGCCATTATTTGCGTGTGCACCTCCATTAATTATATTCATTAAGGGATAGGGTAATTTAAAATTTTTATTTATTAGTAAATTTTTATAAATTGGAATTTTTTTAATTTTAGATGATAATTTTTTGACAGCTATTGAAACTGAAAGAATTGCATTAGCTCCAATTTTTTTTTTTTGCTTTGTACCGTCAAGCCTTATTAATAAATTATCTATTTTCTCTTGTTGATGAACATTAAAATTTTTTAACTTATTTGATATTTCCTTATTTATAAATTCAACAGGTTTTAAAACACTTTTTCCAAGGTATTTTTTATTATTAATATCTCTTTTTTCAAAAGCTTCGTAAGTTCCAGTTGATGCTCCAGACGGACAAATTGCTGATGCACTAATATCTTTAACAAATACTTCTGTTTCTATAGTTGGATTTCCTCTACTATCAAAAACTTGTCTTGCAATAACTTTAGAAATTTTAGACATTATTTTTTTTTATCAAATTATCTATTTCTACAATCTGATTAATAAGATTATCTAATTTATTAAGTGGAACCATATTTGGTCCATCAGAGGGCGCATTATCAGGATCTTGATGTGTCTCTATAAAAATTGCAGCAATACCCACTGCAACAGCTGCTCTAGATAGATATTCAACAAATTCTCTTTGTCCACCACTTTTATCTCCTTGACCTCCAGGTTGTTGAACTGAATGAGTGGCATCAAAAACAATTGGATAACCATTTTTTGCCATTATGGGTATTGATCTCATATCTGTTACTAAAGTGTTATATCCAAAACTGGCCCCTCTCTCTGTTACAAGAATATTATTATTTCCAGAGTCAGATATTTTTTTTGTTACATTTACCATATCCCATGGAGCTAAAAACTGACCCTTTTTCACATTGATAATTTTTTTTGTTTTTGCAGCAGCAACTAATAAATCTGTTTGTCGACATAAAAATGCAGGAATTTGTAAAACATCTATGTGCGGAGCAACAATTGAACACTGCTCTTCGTTATGAATATCGGTAAGGACAGGAACTTTTATTTCATTTTTTATTTTGTCAAAAACCGGTAAGGATTTTTCTAATCCAGCTCCCCTTTTACCTTTAAGACTTGTTCGATTAGCTTTATCAAATGATGTTTTATATATAAGTCCAATATTATATTTGTCAGTAATATTTTTAATTTCCCCTGCCATATCTAAAGCGTGTTGCTCAGTTTCTAGTTGACAAGGTCCTGCTATTAAACAAATTTTATTTGAGTTAGAAATATTTAAATCCTGACAATTAACAATTCTATTTTCCATGGTAATTTTTTGAAGCTTTTATAAATGATTTAAATAATGGATGTGGTGATAATGGTCTTGATTTAAACTCTGGATGAAATTGAACACCAATAAACCAAGGATGATTTTTTAATTCAATTATTTCAGGTAATTTATTATCTGGAGACATGCCTGAAAATATTAATCCTTTTTTTTCAAATTTTGATCTTTGGTTATTATTAACTTCATATCTATGTCTATGTCTTTCTTTTATTTCATTCGATTTATAAATCTTTTTTATGGCAGAATTATTTTTTAATTTAGCTGTATAAAGCCCTAATCTCATTGTCCCACCTAATTTTTTTTCTGTGCCCTTAAAAACTTTTCCATTTCTGTTCCATTCATGGATTAATCCAATAACTGGATAGCATTTTTTATCAAGCTCTGTAGATCCAGCATTTTTAATATTTAATTTGTTTCTGGCAAATTCAATGATTGACATTTGCATTCCAAAACAAATACCAAAAAAGGGTATTTTTTTTTCTCTTGCATATTTAATTGCTGCAATCTTCCCTTCTGTTCCTCTTTTCCCAAAACCACCTGGTATTAATATTCCAGAAACACTCTTAAGTTTTTTACTTATTTCATTTTTTTTTAGTTTATCAGATTCAATTCTTACCAAATTAACTTTTACATTATTTGCTATGCCACCATGTGTTAATGCTTCATCTAAAGATTTATATGCATCTTTTAAGTTCACATACTTGCCTATTATTCCAATATTAATTATTTTATTATTTTTTAGAACAGTAGTAGTAATATTTTTCCATGGATTTAAATTGGGTTTCTTTTTTGATTTTATTTTAAAATATTTTAAGACTTGTTTATCTAATTTTTGATTATAAAAACTAATTGGAGCTTCATAAATTGTCCTAACATCAACAGTCTCAATAACATTTTTAATATCTACATTACAAAATAAAGATATTTTTTTTCTTTGTTCTAAAGGTATATGATGCTCTGATCTACATATAACTATATCTGGCTGTATACCGATACTTCTTAATTCTTTTACACTATGTTGCGTAGGTTTAGTTTTTATTTCATCAGAAGATTTCATGAAAGGAACTAATGTTAAATGTACAAATAATGTTCTAGACCTTCCGTGATCGTTTGAGAACTGTCTTATAGCTTCTAGAAATGGTAAACTTTCTATGTCACCAACAGTTCCACCAATCTCACAAATTACAAAATCTTCGTTACTTATATCTTTGGTAATAAATTTTTTAATTCTATCTGTTATATGTGGTATGACTTGAACTGTCTTACCTAGATAACCACCTTGCCTCTCTTTTTTGATTACATCGCTATAAATTTTGCCGGTAGTAATATTATCTGATTGTTTTGAGGAAATATTTGTAAATCTTTCGTAATGTCCTAAATCTAAGTCGGTTTCTGCACCATCATCTGTTACAAATACTTCTCCATGCTGGAAAGGACTCATTGTTCCTGGATCAACATTTAAATATGGATCCATTTTACGTATCCTAACTTTAAAACCTTGTGACTTTAATAAATATGCAAGCGATGCTGATGATAATCCTTTACCAAGAGATGATACCACGCCGCCAGTGACAAAGATATATCGCGCCATGGAAGTATCTTATAGACCTAAAACTTAAAAATTCAAAGTATTAATTATTACTATCTGGAACCTTTGGAGCATCATCAGTTTCCTCTATTTTATCCAAAACTGATGTTGTGGGAGTTAATTCACCTCTTGAAAGAATCGTTAAACATAGACTGCATACTATAAATAAAGTAGCTATTATTGCTGTAGCTTTGGTTAAAAAATTTCCTGCTGATCTAGAAAGCATAAAGTTATCTTGGGACACACCAATACCCAATGCACCGCCCTCAGATTTTTGAAATAAAACTAAGACAACTAGAATAGCTGCAAGAATAATGTTTATTATTAAAAGTATATTTTCCACGAGGTCTAATTAGTTGATTTTTTAATTATATCAATAAAATTTTTTGCTCTCAAAGAAGAGCTTCCTATTAAAAATCCTTTTAAATCATTAATTTTTTTTAACTCTAATACATTTTTTGAGTTAACAGATCCGCCATAGATAATTTTATATTTTTGATTTTTTGTTAATTTATTAATTATATTATTTATGTCTTTAAAGTTTTTTCTTAATTCAGATGTTTTTGGTATTTTTCCAGTTCCGATTGCCCATCTAGGTTCATATGCAAAAATTATATTATTAATTTTTTTTATATTCTTTAATGCAATTGTTATTTGTCTTTTAAGAACTGAGAGAGTTTTATTATTTTTTTTTTCTTTATATGTTTCTCCAATACATAGAATTACTTTTAATTTTTCTTTAAGCGCTGAGTGAATTTTTTTATTTATTAGTATATCATTTTCCTGATCTCTAATTTCAGAATGACCAACAATAACATAGTCACCCCCTGCTGACTTAATTAATTTTGAGTTTATAGATCCTGTAAATGCACCATAATCATTTAATTGAGAAAGGTTCTGAGCACCTACTTTAATTTTAGTGTTTTTTAGTTTATTTTTAATCGATGAAATCAGGGTAAATGGTGGGCAGTAAATTATTTGATTTTTTTTATTTTTTGTTTTTTTTAAAAATTTTATGGTTTTATTAATACCAGAGATATGACTTTTTTCTCCATTCATCTTCCAATTAGCTATAAAGATCATATTATTATTTGTCATCTTAGATAATTTAATTTATAGGTTTGTTTTTTATAATCAATATATAAAGAATTAGTCATGTTAGGAAAATTAAGAGGTTTTACAAATAGTAAATTAGCAGGTGTCCTCGTGGCTATAATTATTGTTCCTTTTGTTTTTTGGGGAATGGGAAGTGTCTTTAGTGGTGGGAACACAAATAATATCGCTAAGATAAATAATAATTCAATTTCGACAAAAGACTTCATCGATCATATAAACAAATCAAGAATTAATCCTGATTATATAAAAGAAAATTTAGATAACAATATCTTAGAAAGAATTTTGAGTGACCTTATATCAAAAGATTTAATGTCAATGGAGTATAAAGATTTAAATGTAAAGATTTCAGATA
>CACPEZ010000017.1 GCA_902633125.1 uncultured Pelagibacteraceae bacterium | reverse complement strand
ATAAGGTGGATCTGCAAATATCAGATCAAAACTTTCAGCCGGAATTTTTTTTAATTCCTTAATACTATCTCCATTAATAATTTTATTTTTTATGTCTGAAATGATCATTTTTTATATTTTTGAATTAGACTCCAGTCAGGAGTCTACGTCAACCTGTGATTGAATTTATTGATTGATAATTGTTATGATTATTATTTAAGACTCAATATCTTGTGTATTGGTTGGAAGGTTTTTCTATGAAATCTAGTCACTCCAAATTTTTTAATAGCTTTAATATGATCCTTAGTTCCATAACCTGCATTATTATCCCAGCCGTATTTTTTAAAAGAAAAAGATATCTTTTTCATTAGCTTATCTCTTTCAACTTTAGCAATAATCGATGCGGCTGAAATTTCAGGAATTTTTTCATCACCTTTTACAATAGTTTTAATTACATAATTTTTTAAGTCTGGTGGTTTATTACCATCAATTAAAACTTTTTTAGGTTTCAATTTGAGTTTCTTAATTGCTCTTTTCATTGAAAGTAGGCTAGCATTTAAAATATTAATTTTTTCAATTTCCTTTATTGATGCAGATCCTAACGCCCAAACTGAATTTTTTTTTATATATTTAGCTAAAGTTTCCCTCTGAATTTTGTTAAGTTTTTTTGAATCTTTAAGAATTTTTCTATTAATTTCTTTATTTAATATAACAGCAGCTGCATAAACTGGTCCTACAAGGCTTCCTCTTCCAACTTCATCAACCCCAGCAATAATTTTTTTCATATAAAATATTATTAAAAATTTAAATCTCTAAACCAGTTTCATCTATTTTTTTTCTAATTTCTTTAAGATCGGCCCAAGAATATTTTTTTTGCTCTGCCTGTCTTAGTAGATATGCTGGGTGAAAAGTTATCATTGTTAAATATGTTTTATTATTAATTATTACTTCCTTCCATTTTCCTCTTTCTTTAGAGATTTTAATTTTATTCCCGAAGAGCGCTTCCATTGCTGTGCTTCCCATTAAAATAAGTATTTCTGGATTTATAATCGAAATATGTTTTCTTAAATATTCAGAGTATCTATTTATTTCTGATATTTCAGGCTTTCTGTTATTTGGAGGTCTATAATTTACAACATTAGTTATATAAACGTTAGTTCTATCTAAATTAATAGCTTTCAACATTTTATTTAAAAGGATTCCTGCATCACCAACAAAAGGTTTTCCTAATTCATCTTCTTTTTGTCCAGGTCCTTCACCTACAATCATTATTTTTGAAGATGAATTTCCATCACTGAAAACAAGATTTTTTGCACTATTTTTTAGTTCACAATCTTCAATCTTTTCTATTTCAACTCTAAGTTTTGCTAATTCTTCAGATTTTTCCTCATTAGAAGCATTATTTTTAAATCTATTTATTGGCTCATCACTAAATTCATATTCAATACCTAGCTCGTTTATTAAATCATCATCAAATATGTCATTTTGATTTTTTTCATTTAAAGTCATAAAGTAAAAAATGTTCTTAAAAATTTTTTGTTTTATAATATTAATTCTATACCAAACAAATCTCTACTCAAAAGCAGCGAATGAAAAAGAATTCAACCAGAAGTATCTATCAAATTATCTTTCAGCATTATTATCATTTGATAACCAAAAAAATAACGATGCTCTTAAGTTTTTTGAAAATTCAAAAATATTAATTCAATCACATGATAGTTTTTTGCAAGAATATGTATTTTCTTTACTTTTGGATGGACAGGTTAAAAAAGCAATTAAACAAGTAAAATATTCTAATACCTCAATAGGAGGAGATTTTTTTGAAGGAAATTTATTATTAATTTTAGATAGCATTAACAAGAAAAAGTTTAAACAAGCAGCTTTGAAGTTAAAAAAATTGGAAAAGTTCAAAGAGGACGACTCATACAAATTTATAATTTATTCTAGCTTAAAAAGTTACATTGATCTTTTTATATATAAAAAATCTGACATTGTTGAGCAATTTGGAAAACTAGATTTGATAAACATGGCTTTTCAAAATTGTTATTTGAATTCCAAAAAAACTGAGCCTTATTTTTTAAATTTAATTAACGATCCTCAAAGTGATTACTCTAGATATACTTTTTTTTATTTGAGTAACGAAGTGTCAAATAATGACATTGCAACAGTTGATAATTTTGCAGATACAATAGATCCTTTAAGAAGTAGTTTGCTTATTTCTCAAGTAAAAAAATGGATAGATGAAAAAAAATATACAAAATTAACACAGCATTTTTCATGTCAAAATGAGAATGATATTTTGGCAGAATTCTTTTTCCTTATATCTAATTTTTATTCATCTCAAAGTAGATTTGATTACTCAAACATATATTTAAATATTTCAAATTATTTAAATCCAAAATTTTATTTTAATTTATCATTAATAGCTGAAAACTATCAGTCTAATAATAATTATGATCTAGCAAAAAAAACTTTCGAAAAATTTGATGATAAGGATGAAATATTTTTTTGGTACAAAACAAAGAAAATTGCCAGAATTATAGCAGAGGAAGAAAATTATGATGCAAGTTTGAACTATATATTAAAAAATCTTGAAAAATTTAATAATAAATCGACGAAGATGATTTATGATTTGGCAAATATTTACAAAAACTTTAAAAAATATGATGAGGCTATAAATTATTATACTTTGGCCTTAAAAAATTTGGATAAAAATTCTATGGCTTATGCAGATGTTCTTTATCGCAGAGGTGGAGCGTATGAAAGATTAAAAAATTATGATTTGGCGGATAAGGATTTGCTAAATTCAATTAAAATTAGACCTGACGAACCCTATACACTTAACTATCTCGCTTATAGTTGGTTAGAAAGAGGATATAAAATTGAAGAAGCAATAGAAATGTTAAATCAAGCTTACAAAGGGAAAGAAGAAGACCCTTACATAACAGACTCTGTTGGTTGGGGCTATTATTTGACAGGAAATTATATTGAAGCAGAAAAATATCTAAGAAAAGCTGTTGAATTGTTACCAAGTGATCCTGTTGCAAGTGATCATTATGGAGATGTTCTTTGGCAATTAAATAGAAAAATCCAAGCTAATTATTTTTGGAAAAGTGCTTTAAATAGCGATGAAGCAGATGAAGAATTGAAAATTAAAGTTAAGGAAAAATTATATAATGGCTTAAATAATAATTCTTAAATGAAGTTTCATAAAATAAAATCATTTGCAAAAGTAAACTTAACTTTAAAAATTTTAAATAAATATTCAAATGGTTATCATAAAATCGAAAGTTTAATATCTAAGATCAATTTGGCTGATGAGATTTTAATAAAAGAGACGCAAGGTTCAAAAAATAGAATATCGTTTAGTGGGAAATTTTCCTCAAATATTTCAAATACAAATACAATTTCAAAACTACTAAAAATCTTAAATGATCAAAATTATATTAAAAATAAAAAATTCAATATCAAAGTAAAAAAAAATATACCCCAATCTTCTGGTATGGGGGGAGGATCTATGAATGCAGCATCCATTTTGAACTACCTATTTAAAAAAAGAATAATTAAAACTACAAAAAATAATTTAATTAAAATTGCAAATAAAGTTGGTTCAGATGTAATTTTGGGTCTTTATGATAGTCCAATGATCCTACAAGGGCAAAATATAAGTAAAATTAATAAGAAATTAAATTTTCATTTGTTAATAATAAAGCCTAATTTTGGATGTTCTACTAAGATGATTTATGCAAAACACAGAGGATTTTCAAAGAGCCTATTCCATAAATCAAACAATATTAACATACAAGATTTATTAAAAGTTTCGAATAACGATTTAGAGAGAGCAGCTTTTAATAAATATCCAATTTTAAGAAGAATCAAAAGTTACTTGCAAAATTTAGATAATATTTACTTTACAAATATGACAGGCTCAGGTTCGACTATAATTGGTTATTTTTTAACCAAAAATGCGGCAATAAAAGCTCAAAAAAAATTAAAAAATAAATATAAAAACTATTGGTGTATTTACTCTAAAACTATATAAAGCTTTTTTTTTGTGTTATACGAAAAACATCTTGGGGTGTAGCCAAGTGGTAAGGCAGCGGTTTTTGGTACCGCCATTCCTAGGTTCGAATCCTAGCACCCCAGCCATTTATGAAAGCTTTACTTAAAAAAATTTTTCAAAACAAAAAAATTTCAAGCGATAAAGATCTCAAATTTCTAGATTTAAAAAATAATAAGGGAGTAAATAAAATATTTGGTGCAATAAATAACCATAATGAAACCAGCGAGATTAGATATGTTGGTGGTTGCGTAAGAAAAATTTTAAATGATGAAAAAACAGATGATATCGACCTTGCAACTAATTTAACTCCTGATCAGGTTAGGCAATGTTTAGATAAAAACCAAATAAAGTTTTTTGAAACAGGAATTGAACATGGCACAATCACAGCAGTGATTCATGATCAAAATTTTGAAATTACAACATTAAGAAAAGATGTAAAAACAGATGGAAGGCATGCTGTCGTAGAATATACAACTAATTGGAAGGAAGATTCATTAAGGAGAGATTTTTCAATAAATTCAATATATTCAGATTTAGACGGGAATTTATATGATCCAAATTCTGGTCATAAAGATTTAAATTTTGGAATAATTAAATTTATAGGTGATCCAGAAACTAGAATAAAAGAAGATTATTTAAGAATTATCAGATATTTAAGATTTTATACTGAATATAGCAAAATCGATCATGAAATTAATATAATAAAAATCATTAAAAAAAATATAGAGGGTTTAGGAAAAATATCAAAAGAAAGACAATTCAATGAATTAAAAAAAATTCTCAAATTGGATAACTTTTTAAAGTTATTTAAAAATAAAACCTCTTGTGAATTATTTTCATTAATTTTCCCTCAACTAAAAAATTTTAAAAAATTGAGCAAGTTATCAAAACCACAAGAAAAGATATTAAAAAATAAAAGTTTAAATTTCATCATTTCTTTTCTTGTAATCGATGAAACTGACAATTCTGACTATTTTGTGTATAAATATAATTTACCCAATGAGTTAAAAGATAAAATTAATTTTCTAAAAAATAATTCGCTAAATAAAGATAGTACTAAAATTTTTAACAAGAAAGATTTACAAAAAATATTTTATTACGAGGGTAAATCTAGCATAATCGATTTAATTGATTTCAATTTGTTATATTTTAAACAAAGTAAAAAACTTTCAGAATTAAAAACTTACTTTGAAAAATTAGATAAACCAGAATTTCCAATAAAAGCTCAGTTATTAATGAATGATTATGGATTAAAGGAGGGAAGGGAATTGGGTCAAAAATTAAAAAATTTAGAAATGAAATGGATTGAAAATAATTTTAATTTATCAAAAAAAGATATGGAAAAAGTTTTATCAAATTAAACGTATTTTACGTCTACAATCTCAAAATTTTTTGTCCCTGCTGGTGTATTTATCTCTACAAGATCCCCTTTATTTTTACCTATGAGACCTTTTCCTATTGGTGATTGAAAATAAAGAAGCTTTTGTTTTAGATCTGCCTCGTCTTTACCAACAATTTTGTAATTTATTTTTTCATTTGTATCTAAATTTTGAAGGTAGACTGTAGATCCAAATATCACTTTTCCATCATTACTAATCTTGGTGATATCAATTACATTTGCTCTCGCAATTAAATCCTCAACTTCTTGAATTCTTCCCTCATTATGTGATTGCTGTTCTTTTGCAGCATGATATTCAGCATTTTCTTTCAAATCTCCATGTGATCTTGCTTCAGCAATGGCTGCAACAATTTCGGGTCTCTTTTTTTCTTTTAAAAAAATTAATTCACTTTTTAATTTTTCTAATCCTTCAGTAGTAATTGGTTCTTTATCCATAATTTACCATTTAGCTGTTGGTGGTAATGACATAAGTATAGCTTCAACATTTCCACCAGTTTGTAAACCAAATTTTGTCCCCCTATCGTGTAATAAATTAAATTCAACATATCTACCTCTTTTTTTGTATTGGATTTCCTTATCTTTAATTGTCCATTTTAATTTATTTTTCTTCTCAATTATTTCATTAGAAATGTTTTTAAAACTTATTCCAACTTCTCTAACAAAAGAAAAATCTTTTTCCCAATTATTTTTTTTATAATCAAAAAAAATTCCGCCAATACCTCTAGGCTCTTTCCTATGTGGTAAATAAAAATATTCATCACACCACTTTTTATATTTTTTGTAATAATTTTTGTTGTGTTTATTACATGATTTTTTTAGTTCTGAATGAAACCAATTTTCTAATTTCTTATCTTTCATACAAGGTGTAACATCCATTCCACCTCCAAACCAACCAAATGAAGTAACTATATACCTCGTGTTAAAATGCATTGCAGGTACATGAGGATTTTTCATATGCATAACAACAGATATTCCAGATGCCCAAAATTTAGAGCTTGTTTTAGTACCTGGAACTTTATTTTTAAATTCATTTGAAAATTTTCCATAAACTTCTGAAAAATTAACTCCAACTTTATCAAAAATTTTACCGTTTTCTAAAATTCTATATTGTCCTCCACCTTCATCATTGCTTTTACTTCTATTCCAATTAGTAATTTTAAATTTGGTTTTATTACCCTCTTTTTCCTCTATTTCTCTACAAAGTACTTCTTGTAAAGTTTTAAACCAATTTTTTGCTAATTTCTTTTTTATGTATTGATCCATTTAACCTAACTGTCTTATAAATTCTGAAGCTCCTATGGCCACTGATATTGCAATGTTTAACGATCTTTTATTTTTTAGCATTGGAATCTTAATTCTTTCATTAACCTTAGAATGTACATCTTCTGGAACACCTGCACTTTCTCTGCCAAAGAGCAATATATCATTACGCTTAAATTTAAACTTTGTATAAACTTTGCTAGCTTTTGTCGTCATTAAAACTACTCTATTTTTACTATTTTCATCAAAGAATTCTTTAGGGCTCTTGTAAAATTTAATTTCACTGTAATCTAAATAATCCATAACAACTCTCTTGAACCTTTTATCGCTAAATAAAAACCCACAAGGTTCAATGATTTCTAAACTAGCCCCTAAGCAAGAACAAGTTCGAATAATTGAAGCTGTATTTTGAGGAATATCCGGCTGATATAGAGCTACTTTTGGACCGTGTTTTAAAGGTTTCTGTGTCATTGTTACCATAGAAATATCTCTTTTTTATTATATGAAATCATATATTACCAAAGATATAAAATATTAAAGATGTCAGACCAAAAAGACGAAAAAAAGACCAACAGAAGAGATTTCTTATTTACCGCTACAGCTGCTGCTGGTGCAGTCGGAGTAGGTGCTGCTGTTTGGCCATTAGTCGATCAAATGAACCCAGATGCCTCTGTAAAAGCATTAGCAAGCACAGAAGTAGATGTGAGTTCAATGCAACCCGGACAATCTTTAACAGTTCTTTGGAGAGGTAAACCTGTTTTTATAAAGAGAAGAACGGATGATGAAATTAAAAAAGCAAGAGCAGTTGACATCAATGATCTTAAGCATCCTGAAAAAGATGAAGATAGAGCAAAAAATCCTGAGTGGTTAGTGATGCTTGGGATTTGTACTCATCTAGGATGCGTTCCATTAACAGATAAAGGTGATTATGATGGTTGGTTTTGTCCTTGCCATGGTTCTCATTATGATACATCTGGTAGAATTAGAAAAGGACCAGCTCCAACTAATATGGAGATACCTAAATACGAATTTGTAAATACTAACACGATTAAGATTGGATAAATATGAGTAATCACGAATATACACCTAGTTCAAAGTTTGGTAAATGGTTTAACGATAGATTGCCTTTGCTTACATTGGCAAATCACTTAACAGATTACCCTACACCAAAAAATTTAAATTACTGGTGGACTTTTGGTGGGATATTAACTTTTTGCTTAATTACCCAAATAGTTACAGGATTAGTTTTGGCTATGCACTACATTGCTCATGCAGATATGGCATTCAGCAGTGTCGAACATATAATGAGAGATGTGAATTATGGATGGTTGTTAAGATATGTTCATGCAAATGGTGCTTCTATGTTTTTCCTTGCAGTTTATATTCATATTTTTAGATCTTTATTTTACGGATCATATAAATCTCCTAGAGAAATAATTTGGATACTTGGTATTATAATTTATCTGCTAATGATGGCAGCTGCTTTTATGGGATATGTTCTTCCTTGGGGACAAATGAGTTTTTGGGGAGCAACAGTAATAACCAATTTATTTAGTGCAATCCCACTTGTGGGGGAGAGTATAACAACTTGGTTATGGGGTGGTTACTCAGTTGACAATCCAACTTTAACAAGATTTTTTACTCTTCATTACTTGATACCGTTTTTAATACTAGGGCTTGTAGTGCTTCACATATGGGCGTTACATGTTCCTGGAAATAACAATCCAGTTGGTATTGATATTAAAAAACCTTCTAAAGATACAGTTCCGTTTCATCCATACATCGTAATTAAAGATGCATTTGCGTTATTAATGTTTTGTATTGTTTTTGCGCTGTTTGTATTTTATCAGCCAAATATTTTAGGTCATGCAGATAATTATATCGAGGCGGATCCACTTGTAACTCCTGCTCATATAGTTCCTGAGTGGTACTTATTACCTTTTTATGCGATCTTAA
>CACPEZ010000016.1 GCA_902633125.1 uncultured Pelagibacteraceae bacterium | reverse complement strand
TTGATGCTTTTTTTATAGATGATTTATTTAATAATTTGTTTCTTGTAGATAAAGCAATTTTATTATTTTCTCGAATTGTAGGACAACCAACAATATTTATTTTATATTTTTTTCCTAATATCCTTTTAATTAATATGAATTGTTGAAAATCCTTTTTACCCATATAAACATGCTTAGATTTAACGATAGATAACAATCTATTCATCACGTTTAATACACCCTCAAAATGACCTTTTCTATATTTAGCACATAGAATCTTATCAGATTTATTAAGTTTAAAATTTTTCATTTTATTTTTATATATTTCATTGACCTCTGGTAAAAATAAATAATTAACTTTGAGTTTTTTTAATATAGAAATATCTTTTCTTATATTTCTAGGATAATTCTTAAAATCTTTTTTTTGATTAAATTGTGTGGGATTGACAAAAATACTTACTATTGTTTCTTTGTTATTTTTTTGTGAAATTTTTATTAAAGATTCGTGGCCTTTATGAATTCCTCCCATTGTAGGTACAAATCCAACATTTTTGTAATTTTTTACTGCCTTATTTAGTTCAAAAACATTTTTTAAAATTTTCATTTTTAATAAATATGATTATAAGTAAAACATCTTAATGATTAAACAAGCTATTATTCCCCTTGCTGGTTTGGGTACACGTTTGTTACCTTTGACAAGTGTTTTTCCTAAAGAACTGCTTCCAATAAATGGAAAACCAGGAATTGAGTATATTTTAGATGAATGTATTGAGGCTGGTGTAAGTGAAATAATTTTTATTATTTCAAAAAAAAAAGAAATGATAAAGAAATATTTCAATAATGATAATTTTTACAAATCAATTATAAAAAAAAAGAAAGATCCCAGAATAATTAAAGAGTACAAAAAAATCCTTTTTTTTAGAAAAAAAATTAAATTTGTTTATCAAAATAAACCCATGGGCACTGGTGACGCCGTACTTAAAACTAAAAGATTTATAAAAAATAATTATTTTTTGATGTTGTTACCTGACGATTTAATTATGAAAAAGAATTGTTCAAAAGATATGATAAATATTCACAAAAAATTAAAAGGATCTGTAATGGCCAGTATGAAAGTTGAAAAAAACAATGTAGATCGTTGGGGAATTTATTCAATTAAAAAAAATATTGATAAATTAAATTTTAAAATTGCAGATGTAATTGAAAAACCTAATACTAAAGATGCTCCATCAAATAATGCAGTTATAGGTAGATACATATTATCAAAGAAAATTTTTCATTATCTAAATAATCAAAAAAAAGGTAAAGGTGGTGAATTCCATATTACAGACGCAATAAGACGAATGATATTAGATCAACATTTATTCATCGGACATAAATTTAGAGGTAATTATTTAGATTGTGGATCCCTGAAAGGTTATATTAAATCTGGAATTGAAATTTCTAAATTATGAAGATTTGCATCATAGGATCTGGTTACGTTGGTTTAGTTAGTGGGGCTTGTTTTTCAGACTTAGGTAATACAGTTACATGTGTTGATATTAATAAAGAAGTTATAAAAAAATTAAATAAAGGAATAATACCAATTTATGAGCCTGGTCTTCAAGAATTGGTTGAAAGAAATTTAAAAAAAAAAAGACTTTTATTTTCAACTAATATTTCTAGCTCAATAAAAAAGTCAGATATAATTTTTATTTGTGTTGGAACTCCTACCAAAAATAATAAAGCTGATTTGAAATATGTATTTAACGTTATCAAAAGTATAAAATCTAATTTAAACAGATATAAAATAATAGTTACTAAATCTACAGTCCCAGTTACCACAGGTGATAAAATTACAAAAATCTTAAAATCAAATAAAAATAAAAATAAGTTTGATGTTGTATCCAATCCTGAATTTTTAAGAGAAGGTGAAGCAATTAGAGATTTTCAATTTCCAGATAGAGTTGTAGTAGGCACAAGCAGCAACAAAGCAAATAAAATTATGAAAAAATTATATCTTCCTTTAATTAAAAAGGGTGGCAGATATTTTCATACTTCTAGAAGATCAGCTGAATTAATTAAATATGCATCAAACGCTTTTTTAGCCACTAAAATTACATTCATTAATGAAATAGCCAATTTATGTGAAAAATCAAACATAGACGTTAAAGAAGTTGCAATTGGCATGGGTTTAGATGAAAGGATTGGAAGTAGATTTCTACGTGCAGGTCCAGCCTATGGTGGATCATGTTTTCCAAAAGATACAAGAGCACTTGTTTCAACTGCTAGAGTGTTTAATACAAATCTTTCAGTAGTAGAAACAGTAATTAATTCAAATGATAAAAGAACTAATTTATTGTTAAATAAAATTAGCAGAATAATGAATAACAAAATAAAAAATAAAAATATTACATTTTTGGGTGTTACTTTTAAGCCAGGTACTGATGACATGAGAGAGTCCTCTTCATTAAAAATGATACCATCTTTGATAAGGAAGGGTGCACATATAAATTATTACGAACCAACAGGTAAGAAAAAGGAATTAAAATCCAAGAATATAAACTTTTCTGAAAATATAAAAGATGCTTGTAAAAGCGCAGATTTAATAATTATTCATACAGAATGGAACGAATTTAAACAGCTTAACTTTAAAAAAATTACCAAAAAAAGAAATTTTAAAGTTTTTGATATGAGAAATCTTTATTCAACTTCTGAAATGAAAAAAAATAAAATAAATTATTTTAGTATTGGTAGATAGTTAATTAAGATCAAATATTGCATCAACTTCAACTGCGACACCTAATGGAAGGCTGTTAGTACTTACAGCAGCTCTTGCATGTGAACCAGCTTCATCAAATACACTTTTTATTAGATCTGAGGCTCCATTTATGACTTTTGGTTGTTCGGTAAAATCATCAGTAGAATTAACATATCCAGTGAGTTTCAAACATGATTTAATTTTCGATAAGTCATCACCACATGCTTTCTTTGCTTGAGATATTATACTTAATGCACATCTTTTAGCTGCCTCATAACCTTGTTCAGTATTATAATCTTTTCCGAGTTTTCCCTTAATTAAATTTCCATTCTCATCAATTGATATTTGACCAGATATATATAGTAAATTTCCAGATATTCTTGTTGCAGCATATGATCCAACAGGATCATTAGCTTTTGGTAATTTTATATTTAAATTCTTTAAATTTTCATCTGCTGACATTATTTGCTTTTCTTTTTCTTTTTATTTCTATCGTATTCTTTTCTTTTCTCAATTAAAATTAATGCTTCTTCCATAGTTAATTCAACAGGATCTTTTTCTTCAGGTATAGTCGCGTTTAAAGATTTGTATTTAATGTAAGGTCCATACTGACCTTTCATGACTCTAACTGGCTTTTTATCTTCAGGGTGCTCTCCTAAATCTTTTATCATAGATGATGAAATTCTTCCTGGTTTAGCTTCAGCAATTAATGTAACAGCTCTATTTAATCCAATTGTGAATAATTCGTCCACATTTTCTAGCCTAGCAGATTTATTTTCACATTTAAGGTAAGGACCAAATCTTCCAACATTCACAGTAATATCTTTATCATTTTCAGGGTTTTTACCTAAACTTAATGGTAACGAGCATAAGTATTTTGCCTTTTCTAAATCAATATTTTCAATCTCAATACCTTTAGGGATAGAAACATTTTTTAAATTATTTTCTTCTTTCTTTAATTTTCTTTTTTTCTTTTTAGTTTTTTCATCTTGCTCTATGATTTCTTTTTCAAATTGCAAATATGGACCAAATCTTCCATTTTTAAGAAAAATATCTTTACCTTTATCGTTTTTTCCAATGAATTTAGGTTCTGCTAGTGTCAATTGTTGTGCTGCTTTTGATTTTGATAGTGGTCTTGTAAATTTGCATTCTGGATAATTTGAACACCCAATAAAAGCACCACCTCTAAAACTATTTTTTAAACTTAATTGGCCAGTTTCACAAAGCTTGCATTTTCTATCAATATTTCCATCTTTATCGACCTCAAATATAAGTGATCCAAGACTTTCATTTAATAGGTCTAATACTTCTCTGGTTCTTTTTTCTTTCACACCTGAAACATTAGAATTAAAGTCTTTCCAAAAGTTCTCTAAAACTTTTATCCAATTTTCTTTACCTGATGTTATATCGTCTAATTGATCTTCTAATTTTGCAGTAAAATCATAATCAACATATTTGGTAAATAATTTTTCTAAAAAAGCAGAAAGTAATTTACCTCTATCAGTTGGAAAAAATCTTTTATTATTTATATCAGCATAACCTCTATTAGCTATTACTGAAATTATACTTGCATAAGTAGAAGGTCTTCCAATCCCTAGTTCCTCCAATTTTTTAACTAGACTTGCCTCTGAATATCTGGGTGGTGGTTGTGTATAGTGCTGTTCATCAATATGATCTTCAAACATTACATCACCTTTTTCAACATCTGGCAAAATATTTTCATTGTCATCATCATTTTCATCGATCTTATATAGTTTAAGGAAACCATCAAATTTTAATGTTGAACCACTAGCTTTGAATATATTTTTATCATCATCTGAGTTGATGGTAATAGTTTTTCTATCAAATTTGGCTGACTGCATTTGTGATGATAAAGATCTAGACCATATTAAATTATAAAGTTTATATTGATCAGTACTTAAGTATTTTTTCATATCTTCTGGTTTTCGAATTATTTCTGTTGGACGTATAGCTTCGTGAGCTTCTTGAGCATTCTTTGCTTTTTTTCCACTATAATTTAGAGGTTGTTCTGGTAAATATTTATCACCATAATTCTGCATTATAAAATCTCTGAAAGATGTTATCGCATCTTTTGAAATATTAGTTCCATCTGTTCTCATATAAGTAATTAATCCTATGGTTTCACCTTCAATATCAATTCCTTGATATAGTCTTTGAGCAATTTGCATTGTCCTTGATGCTCCAAAACCAAGTTTACTCGATGCTGTTTGTTGTAATGTCGATGTAGTAAAAGGTCCTGATGGATTTCTGTTATAAGTTTTTGAACTTATATCTGTTATATTATATTTTTTATTTTTTATTTTTGATAAAGCGTCGTTAATATCTTGTTTGTTTTTAAATGAAAATTTCTCAACCTTATTTCCATCTAATTGTGAAATAGTTGTATTTATTTTTTCATTTTTGTTATTTTTAAAAATTATATTTAAAGTCCAAAATTCTTTAGGTTGAAAAACTTCTATTTCCTGTTCTCTTTCAGTTAAAAGTCTTAGAGCTACAGACTGAACTCGACCAGCAGATTTAGAACCTGGTAATTTTGTCCATAGAATGGGGGAGATATTAAAACCTACTAGATAATCTAGAGCTCTTCTTGCCATATAAGCATCAACTAAATGTGGCTCTATTTTTCTTGGATTATCTATTCCATTTGTAACTGCTTTTTTTGTTATTTCGTTGAAAACAACTCTTTCAACTTCTTTATCTTTTAATAATTTTTTTTCTTCAAGAAACTCTTTTACATGCCAAGCTATTGCTTCACCTTCTCGGTCAGGGTCAGTAGCTAGAATAATTTTTTTTGAATCTTTAGCACTATCTGTAATTTCTTTTAAATATTTTTTTGAAAAACTATCTACTTCCCAAATCATTTTAAAATCATTTTCAGGATCAACAGAACCATTTTTCGAAGGCAGATCTCTTATATGTCCATAGCTTGCAAGAACTGTATAATTTGATCCTAAATATTTATTAATTGTTTTTGCTTTTGCTGGACTTTCAACAATTACTAGATTCATATTTAGAGAACGTACTTAAAACAGTTAAACTGTCAAATTATTAAATTTTTGTCTTAGTTTCTTCTTTATTTATCAAGCGTTTAACGTTTTCTCTATGAGTGTAAAAAATTAAAATAAACATTATGAAGTAAAACATAATGTTATCATTACTATAAAAAAATATAAAAATAGGAACACTTAATGATCCAAGAATTGATCCTAATGATGAGTATTTAGAAATTAAATATGTAATTACCCAAACAATACCAAAAACAATACCCAAAAAATAATTTAAAATAATCAACATTCCAACATATGTTGCAACACCCTTACCACCTTTAAATTTTAACCATATTGAAAAAACATGTCCTAAAAAAACAGATAATGAACAAATGTAAATAAATTCTGGATAATTTAACTTAACATAAATTATTGGCAAAACCGCTTTTAAAATGTCTAGTAATAAAGTTGAGTAACCTAAAAATTTATTGCCAGTTCTTAATACATTGGTGGCGCCTATATTACCTGATCCTGTTTCTCTTATGTCTTTTTTTAAAAAAATTTTTGTTAATAAAAAACCAAAAGGAATAGAACCTAATAAATATGATAAAAGTGATATAATAAATATTTCCATTTAAATATTGTAAAGCTCTTGTCCTTTTACGAATGTATTGGTTACTTTTCCTTGTAATCTCTTATTTTCAATTGACGTATTTTTTGATTTAGAAACCAAATTTTCTTGCTTTACTATCCAAGGTTTATTTATATCCACAATACAGAAATCTGCATCATTACCTACAGATAAATTACCTTTATTAATTTTCAAAATTTTTGATGGATTGGAGGTTAATGCAGCAATAATTTTTTCAAGTTTTACAGATCCATTGTGATATAATTCTAATGACAAAGATAATAACGTTTCAATACCAGTTGCCCCTGTTGCGGCTTGAGCAAATGTTAATCTTTTTTGCTCTTCATCTTCAGGTTTGTGATCTGAAATTATTACATCGATTGTACCATCATTTAATCCTTGCACTAAACTTAATCTGTCGTCTTCAGTCCTGAGTGGCGGAGACAATTTTAAAAAAGTTCTAAAGTCACCAATATCATTTTCATTTAAAGATAAATTATTTATTGATACCCCACAGGAAAATCTTACTTTATCTTTTCTATCTCTGATAATTTCAACTGCTTTTCCTGATGAAATCTGAGAAATGTGATAACGACAATTATATTCTTCTAATAATGTTAAATCTCTCTCTATAATTATTAGTTCAGCTATTTCTGGGATACCTTGCAAACCAAGTTTTGTAGAAATTATTCCATCATTTATCATGCCATTTTCAGCTAATTCTTGATCTTCCGCATGTTGCATTATTAAAGATCCTAAATCTTTTGCTGAATTCATTATTCTGGACATAACTCTTGTATTCTGAATTGTTCTAATTCCATCTGTAAATGCTATTATCCCTTTACTTTGCAGAAGACCAAACTCTGTCATATTTGTACCTTCAGTACCCTTTGTTAGAGATGCTGTGGGAAATATATTTATTTTTGATTTATCTCTGCCTCGTCTTTTTAAAAAATCTACTATTGAAACGTTGTCGATTATTGGATCAGTATTAGGCATTGTTACAACTGAGGTTACTCCCCCGGATAATGCAGCATTGCTCAAAGTTCTGAAATTTTCTTTATATTCATAACCTGGTTCACCCACAAATACTCTCATATCAACTATACCTGGGAAAATATAATTCTCTTTTAAATCAATAACTTTTTCTCTACTAGGAATGTTGTTTTTATTCACCTTTTTTCCAACACCTTCAATTTTTCCATCTTCACCTATTATTAATCCTCCTATCTCACTTATGTTGTTATGAGGATCAATAATATTTGCGTTAATAAAGTATTTCTTTTTCATCATTCACAAAAAATTTTTAAACATGCCATTCTTATCGCAACACCTAATTCAACTTGTTCTTTTACAACACTCATATTGGTGTCATCAGCTAGTTTTGTATCAATTTCAATACCGCGGTTCATTGGACCAGGATGCATAATAATTGAATCTGATTTTGCATATTCTAATTTATCCTGTGTTAGTCCATAGTATTCATAGTACTCTCTATTAGATGACAGGAATGAACTACTCATTCTTTCATTTTGAAGTCTAAGCATCATTACTATGTCGCAATCTTTTACACCTTTCTTCATATTTGAAAAAATATTAACCCCAAATTTTTCTATATCTTTTGGTAAAAGGTTTGAAGGAGCTACAATATTAACTTCGGCACCCAACATGTTTAGCAGGTAAATATTAGATCTTGCTACTCTTGAATGCAGAATATCTCCACAAATTGCAACCTTTAATCCTTGAATTTTTTTTTTCCTATTCAATATAGTTAATGCATCAAGTAATGCTTGGGTAGGGTGCTCTCTCCTTCCATCACCAGCATTTAAAACAGCACAATTAACTTTTTGAGATAAAAGATTACAAGCTCCTGAATCTTGATGTCTAATAACTATTATATCAGGATGCATTGCATTTAATGTCATTGCGGTGTCTATTAACGTTTCACCTTTTTTAATTGCTGAGTTTGTTATATTCATTGACATAACATCTGCACCTAATCTTTTTCCTGCTAGCTCAAATGAGCTTTGTGTTCTTGTTGATGGTTCAAAAAAGAGATTAATTTGAGTTTTCCCCTTAAGTAAATCTAATTTTTTATTTTTACTTTTGTTTAATTCAATAAATTTTTCAGCTTCTTTTAAGATTAAATTAACATCATTTATTGATAAATCTTGAATACCTAGGAGATGTTTTTGAGAAATTTTAATAGCTTTGGTTTTAGTTGCCATTAAAACCAACTCTATAGCCACAAAGGTTGATTAATGCAAGTATTAATTATTAATAAAATCTATGGCACCCTGTAAGATAAATGCAGCAGCGTTTTTATCTATATTTTTTTCTCTTTTAGTTACGTTAATACCTAAATTTTCGGTTAATTTAAACGCTCCAACTGTTGATAATCTTTCATCCCAAAGACTTATTGGAAGATCAATTTCTTTTGATATTGCTTTTGACACATCATTTACTGATTGAGAGGATTTACCTAAGCTACCATCCATATTAATTGGATTTCCAACAATTATTCCTTTAATATTATTTTCTTTAATAATATCCTCTAATTCATTGATAAGATCTTCAAATTTGGATTTGTTTATTGTTTTAAGCGGTGTGGCAATTTTTTGATTTTCATCACATATAGCTACACCAATTCTCTTTGAACCTAAATCAAGACCAATTAATCTAGATGTATTTAGCTGTTTCTTTTTAAATTCCTCAATTGTGATCATATTGTATATTA
The DNA here is from genome assembly GCA_902633125.1 of uncultured Pelagibacteraceae bacterium. Classification (GTDB taxonomy): domain Bacteria; phylum Pseudomonadota; class Alphaproteobacteria; order Pelagibacterales; family Pelagibacteraceae; genus Pelagibacter. The sequence goes on along the minus strand of CACPEZ010000016.1, from coordinate 23 downwards.
TTTACTTAAGTGATAGTTTGCGG
>CACPEZ010000015.1 GCA_902633125.1 uncultured Pelagibacteraceae bacterium | reverse complement strand
CATTAAAATTGGAGACATATTTCAGGTAGTTCTTAGTCAAAGATTTGAAACCAAATTAAGTAAAAAACCAATAGAAATTTATAAAAAATTAAGGAAAACAAACCCTTCTCCTTTTATGTATTTTTTTAATTTTAAAGATTTTCAGATTATTGGCGCAAGTCCAGAAATACTTGTTAGGTTAAGAAATAATAAAGTCACGATTAGACCGATTGCTGGAACAAGACCAAGGGGGGAAAATAAAAAACAAGATTTATTTTTTGAAAAAGATTTACTGAATGACAAAAAAGAACTGTCTGAACATTTAATGCTTCTTGATTTAGGAAGAAATGACACTGGAAAAGTATCAAAGATAAATACCGTAAATGTGACTGAAAGTTTTTCTATAGAAAGATATTCTCATGTCATGCATATTGTATCGAATGTCGAAGGAGTATTTAATAATAAATACTCAAAATTTGAAACTATGCTGTCTGGATTTCCAGCAGGAACAGTTTCTGGGGCTCCAAAAATTAGAGCAATGGAGATAATAGATGAGCTAGAGACAACTAAAAGAAAAGTTTATGCAGGTGGAATTGGATATTTTTCAGCAAATGGTGAATTTGATACATGTATTGCACTTAGAACTGCTGTAGCTAAAAATAAGAAATTTTACGTGCAATCTGGTGCTGGAATAGTTGCAGATAGTAAACCACAAAACGAATATCTTGAAACAGTTAATAAAGCAAAAGCTCTATTGAAAGCAATTGAGTAATTATGAAAATAATTTTAATTGATAACTATGATAGTTTTACATTTAATTTGTATCATTACATATCAAAGTTTTGTCAAAATGTAGACGTAGTAAGAAACGATAAAATTAATACAAAAGAAATATTAAAGAAAAAATATAATAAAATTGTTATATCACCTGGTCCAGGTAACCCTGATCAAGCTGGAAACTGCCTATCAATAGTAAATGATTTGTATAATAAAATTCCAATACTTGGAGTTTGTTTAGGTCATCAAATTATAGGACAAATATTTGGATCTAAAATTATTCAAGCTAAAGAATTGGTTCATGGAAAAACAAGTAAAATAATTTCAAAAAATATAGGGATATTAAAAGGATTACCAAAAATATTTGAGGCAACTAGATACCATAGTTTAATAATCGATAGGAAAACTCTCTCTAAAGATTTAGAAATTACAGCCATGACTTTAGATGGAATTATTATGGGTGTTAAACATAGAATTTATGATGTTCATGGAGTACAATTTCATCCTGAAAGTATTAAGACTAAAGATGGCTTAAAAATTTTAAAAAATTTTATTAAATAAATGGAAAAATATTTAAAAAAACTTGAATTTAGTAAAAATTTAACATTAGAGGAAAGTATTGGTGCTTTTGAAATTTTGATGAATGGCAAAGCTAATGATAATGAAATTTATAATTTTTTAACTCTGCTCTCTAAAAAGGGTGAAGTTTCAACAGAAATAGCAGGTGGTGTTTCGGTACTTAGGAATAAAGCGAAAAGAGTTAATGTAGATAATTGTATTGATACTTGTGGAACAGGCGGTGATGGTAAGGATACACTAAACATATCTACTGCTTCCGCATTATTACTTTCAAGTATGGGAATTAATGTAGCAAAACATGGTAATAAAGCAGTTTCATCAAAATGTGGATCTGCAGATGTTTTGGATGCATTAAAAATAAATATCAATTTAGAACCAAAGGATATTGAAAATCAAATTAAAAAAAATCATTTTGGATTTATGTTTGCTCCAAATTATCACAGTGCAATGAAATATGTTGGCCCAACAAGGAAAAAAATTGGAAAAAGAACAATTTTCAATATGATTGGACCTTTGAGTAATCCAGCAAATGTTGAAAAACAAGTTGTAGGAGTTTTTGATAAAAAACTTCTAGATATATTTGCTAATGCTTTGAAAGATTTAAATATTAAATTTGCTTGGATTGTTAATAGCAATGATGGTTTAGATGAAATATCACCATATGATAAAACTATCGTTAAACAATTAAGAAATGGGGAAATTAACGAAATTATTATTGATCCTAATGAGTTAAAAGTAAATGCTGAAGGTTTCGATAAGATTGTTGGAAATGACGCAAAATTTAATTCACAAAAAATTATAGATATATTTAAAGGTAATGATGACGATTTTTCTAAAGCAGTATCATTAAACGCTGCAGCTGGTTTAATAATATCTGAAAGAGAAGATAATTTTAAATACGCCTATGAAAAAGCAAGAGATCATTTGTTGTCAGGAAAAACATATTCACATTTAGAAAAATTGAGAAATGTCTGAGAATATATTAGAAAAAATAATTAATAAAAAAAGAAATAAAATTCAAATTTTAAAAAAAGATATTTCAATAAATTCTTTAAATGACAAAATTACAAATCTAAAAAATTATATAAATTTTAAAGAAAAAATACTCAATAATATAAATCACAATAAAATTTCTATTATTGCAGAGATTAAAAAAGCCAGCCCTTCAGCTGGTATAATTATAGAAAATTATAACCCCGTTGAAATTGCCGATATATACTTAAAAAATAATGTGACTTGCCTATCAGTTTTAACTGAAGAAGATTTTTTTTTGGGTAACTTAATTCATATTAGTAAAATTAAACAAAAAATAAATTTACCTATTTTATGTAAAGATTTTTTTGTTGATAAATTTCAAGTCCATCTTTCTAGGAGTTATGGTGCTGATGCTATTTTAATAATTTTAGCTGGCGTTGATGAAAGAACCGCAGATGAGTTGTATGAAGAAGCCGAGAAACTTAAAATGTCTGTAATTGTTGAAGTTCACACTGTAGAAGAGGCCAAAAAATCTTTAAAGTACAAAAATGCATTAATAGGGATAAACAATAGAAATTTAAAAACACTTAAAACAGATATAAATACAACTTATGATATTCATAATATTTTAATAAATCATAACGGACCATTAATTTCAGAGAGTGGAATAAAAAATAAAGATGATATTTTAAAAATAGCCTCTGAAACTAAAATAAAAACATTTCTTATTGGTGAATCAATTTTAAAAAATTTAGAAAATAATAATATTTTTTCTGTTTTGTAAAAAAAGTGTTGAATTTATTAGGGTTTTAACTCTTGTTTAATTGAAAGAACTTTTATAGAACATTCATGTACACAGTTTGTTCTATGTTAACTAAAAAACAAAAAAATTTGCTTTTATTTATCAACAAAAAGTTGAGATCTAGTGGTGTATCCCCCTCTTATGAAGAAATGAAGGAATCGCTAAATTTAAAATCTAAATCTGGAATTCATAGATTAATTAGTGCTTTAGAAGAAAGAGGCTTTATTAAAAGATTAGCTCATAAAGCAAGAGCTTTGGAAGTCATTAAATTGCCTGAAACAGCTTCAGCAAATGATATTTATAATAGTTTTTCACCAAGTGTAATTAGAGGTGGACTTGATGAAAGTTCAAATAGAAATAATTCAGATGAAAATGAAATACCTGTTTTAGGTAGAATTGCTGCGGGCACACCTGTTGAAGCAATTCAAAACGAAGTTTCTAGAATACCTTTGCCTTCCAATATTGAGAAAAATGGAGAATTTTTTGGACTAAAAGTACAAGGGGACTCAATGATTGAGGCTGGAATAAATGATGGTGATACAGTAATTGTGAAAAAAGCTGATACAGCTGAAAATGGAAAAATAGTAGTCGCGTTAATTGACGATCATGAAGCAATGTTAAAAAGAATAAGAAGAAAAGGTAAGACCGTAGCTTTGGAAAGTGCTAATAGAAATTACGAAACTAAAATATTTGGTCCTGATAGAGTAAAAGTTCAAGGAATTCTGGTATCTTTATATAGAAACTTTTCCTAAAATAGTTTAAATAAATCTGATGAAAACTGTAGCAACTAGATTTGCTCCATCACCAACAGGACCTTTACACATTGGAGGAGTGAGAACAGCATTATTTAATTGGCTTTATTCAAAAAATAAAGGTGGTAAATTTTACCTAAGAATAGAGGATACAGATAAAGAAAGGTCTAAAGACGAATTCAAAAAACAAATAATTAATTCCTTAAAATGGATAGGCATTGATTATGAAGATAGTGAATATATTCAATCAGATAAAATAAACGATCATATAAATGCAGCTAATGAATTGTTAAAAAAAGGTTTGGCTTATAAATGTTATTGTTCTAGTGAAGAAATTGAAGAGCAAAAAAAAAGGGCAAAACAAAAAAAAATACCATATATTTATAATAGAAAATGGAGGAATAAAAGTGAAACTGATGCTCCAAAAGAAATTAATCCTGTAATAAGATTTAAAAGTAAAGTTGAAGGAAAATCTATCTTAAAAGATTTAGTCCAAGGAAATATAGAAATTGAAAACAATACTATTGAAGACTTTGTTATATTAAGAGCAGATGGATCGCCTACATATAATTTATCAGCGTCAGTGGATGATCATTTAATGGGAATGACACATATAATTAGAGGTGATGATCATAAAATAAATACATTCAAACAAATACAAATTTATGATGCTATGAATTGGAAAGTACCATCTTTTGCACACATACCGCTAATTCATACTATTGAAGGAAAAAAACTATCAAAAAGAGATAATGCATCAACATTAGATGATTATTCAAAAATTGGAATAATGCCTAATGCTCTTAGAAACTATCTTCTGAGATTAGGATGGTCATATAAAGATAAAGAAATTTTTGATTTAGATGAAAGTATCAAATACTTTAATTTAGAAGGAATTGGGAAATCACCCTCAAAATTAGATATTAGCAGAATTTATTCAATGAATGAACATTATATAAAAAATATTAATGAAATTGATCTATTTAAATTTTTAATAACTTATTGTGAGACTTTTCATGAAAAGATACCTGATTTAGCACAGAAAAAAATTAAAAATTCATTACATTTTTTAAAAAATAAAGCAAAAACTTTGGAAGATATTTATAAAAATTCAAAGTTTTTAATAAATGACAAAATTCAAATTGAAAAAGAAGAGAAAAAACTTTTAGACGAAAAAGCCATTAAAATTATTAAATTATTTAGTGATGATATTAATAAACTATCAGATTTTACTAGAGAAACACTAGAACCAATAATTAATGACTTAATAAAAAATAATAATACAAATTTTAAAGGGGTTGGACAACCACTAAGAATATGCCTTACAGGATCAAAGTTTGGACCAGGTATATATGATATATTGTGCTCTCTTGGAAAAGAGGAAGTGTCTAAAAGATTATCTCAAATAAGATAACAAAACATTGGAGGCTTCGTTGCTCGATGAGGTGTTCGATCTTAATTCCTTAATAGTTTTATCTACTTGCTTTAATTGCTCATTTATAAGTTCAGGTTTTTTTAATAAATAATTAACAGTTTTATATATTTCATCTGGATTACATTCCAATTGTAAAAGTTCAGGGATAATTTCCTTATTATTAATAATATTTATCATATTTGCATATTTTATTTTTAGAAATAACTTTGCGATAAAGAAATTTAAAAAATTCATTTTATAAATTATTATTGATGGAACACCGTATTTACAAACTTCAAGTGAAACTGTTCCAGATTTAACTATTGCAAAAATAGATTTTTTTATTGTAGCGACTTTTATTTTTTCATTTGAGATGAGATCAACATTTTCTAAATTATTTTTTTTAATAATTTGAGATAAATATTCTTTAGAAAAATCGGTAGCATGAAAAATATAATTATAATTATTTTTTTGTTTATTCATTTTTTTAATAAACTCAAGAAGTATAGGCACATGTAATTTCAATTCAGACAATCTACTACCAGGAAAAATCGAAATAATTTTTCCGTTTAACAATTCATTAATTTCAACCTTTTCGTGATTTGAGTTATCTAATATTGGGTGACCAACAAATGTATTTTTTAGTTTTTCCCTATCGAAATATTTCTTTTCAAAATCAAATAATAATAGAATATGATCTAGAAAACTTTTCATTTTTTTAACCCTACTCTCTCTCCATGCCCATACTTTAGGTGCAATAAAATGAATAGTTTTAATATTTGGTTTTTTTATTTTAATAATTTTTGAAACACGAAGAGTAAAATCAGGACTATCAACGCTGAATAAAATATCAGGTTTAAAATCTAAAATTTTTTCTACTGTTTCATTTATTTTTTTTTTTATTTTAAAAATATTTAACAATATGTCTGTAAAAGCTATATAGGTAATATCTTTTTGATCATATATAGACTTAATACCAATTGAATTTAAATGTTGTCCACCAACAGACAAATATTCAATATCATTTTTTTTTTTTTTTAATTCCTTAATAACCTCTGATGCTAATTTATCTCCAGATGGCTCACCTGTTAAAATAAAAATTTTTTTCATTTAGCTATTACAAAAATACTGTTTTTATTAGCAAATTTAAGACCATCATGTTTATCTAAGAATATGTTTTGACCTGCTTTAACAACAATTCCCTTAATATTTGCTTTTTTGCAATCTTTTAATGTATCTAGACCAATTGTCGGCAAATCAACTCGTAAATCCTGCTTAGATTTAGGCATCTTTAACAAAAGTTTATTTTGTAAATTATTTTTCCTTAATGATTTTAACATATCTTTTGTACCTTTTCTTTTTTCAAAAGAAACAATCTTATGATTATTGATTACTAATGCTTGAACATGATTAAATGAGTTAGATTTATTCAATATTTGAATACCCTTTCTAATTGTAATTAGATCAGAACTACTGGGTTTTATTTTAGTATAACAACCTCTTTTAAGTGTTAATTCTGGATTAAATGTGTTCAATTTTATAACTTTTATTTTATTTTCTGATAATATTTTTATTAGCTCTTTAAGTATTGCTGCATCACCTAACTTTGAAGCCTTTATAATTCTAGGAATATAATAAATACCTTTAATATCTAATTTTAATTTAGATAATCTTGGCTTAATGATATTTCCAGCAAAAATAACTTTTTTACATTTTTTTGATTTAATTAAATCTAGAATCTTACCAAATTTTCCAATATTTATAAAATAACTATTTTTATCTTTTTTGAATTTATTATTTTTTGATAAATCTATTATGAAATATTTAATTTTTTTTCTTTTTATACTTTTTAAAATTTTTAATGGTAATTTTTTTTCACCTAAAAATAAGCCAATCATTTAATATTTTGCGGAAGAGAAATTGGTCGTTTTTTATCAGAATTTATAAAATCAATTATAATTTTTACATATTTGTTATCCTTCAGGTCTGTATTTAAATTGTCAATATTTGATCTAAAATTATGATTAGAAAAAATTTCATCGTAAAATTTTTGTAATATTTTAATATTGTCATTAGAAATTTTTGCTCTTCTAAGACCAATAAGGTTTAAACCAACTAAATTGTTTCTATTTCCCAATGAAAGACCAAATGGAATTACATCACTTAAAACCCCTGTCATACCACCTACCATTGCCAGTCTTCCAATTCTTGAAAATTGATGTATTGCGCAACTGCCTCCTACTATTGCATTATTTTCAACAGTGACATGTCCGCCAACTTGAACATTATTTGCCAAAACAATGTTATCTCCAAGATAGCAATCATGTGCTACGTGACAGTAAACCATAAGTAAATTATTATTACCTATTTTAGTAATTGTGCCCCCTTGAGATGTACCAGGATTAATATTCACATATTCTCTAAATTTATTATTATCACCAATAATTATAGAATTCTTTTCACCTTTATATTTCAAATCTTGTGGAGGTGTTCCGATTGACACAAAAGGGAAAATCTCATTATTCTTTCCAATTTTTGTATTTCCTTTAATGCTAATGTGAGAGTGTAATTTCGTATTTGATCCAATTTCCACACTTGGACCAATCACGCAGTAAGGTCCAATTTCAACATCATTAGAAATTTTTGCATTTGAGTCTATAATTGATGTATGATGTATCACATTTAATTGATAACAAATTATTACCTAAATGCTTATCAAGAATTGCTACTAATTATTTCTTTCTATCAACTATAGTTGCTGCCCACAAGGCATCAGCCATTTTTTTACCATTAACAACAGCTTCACCTTTATATTTCCACACTCTTCCATGGGATCTTACGGCTTCAATATTTAATTCTAATCGACAATCTGGTATAACTGGATTTCTAAATCTCGCTTTATCAACAGTCATTAAAAAGACTAATTTATTTTCGTAAGTTTTTTTATCAATTCCAGCTGCTGTAAGAGCTGCAGCAGCTTGGCCAAACGCTTCTACAATTAATACACCTGGCATAACAGGTTCGCCTGGAAAATGACCTTGCACAAAAAAACTATCTTTTTTTACATTTACTATTGCGGTAGCAGATTTAAGTTTTTTAATATTGATTAACTCATCAATTAGCAACATAGGCTCTCTATGTGGAAGTAGATCTTTAATCTGATTTTTACTCAAATTGTCTGTCATTTATTTTCTTTTAAAAATTTTCTTATATCCTTTGCAGGATAACCCATGACTTTTGAATTGTCTGGTATATTTTTTACAACTCCACTTGCACCTCCTATTTGAACATTATTTCCAATTTTTAAATGTCCAGAAATACCTGCTTGGCCTCCTATTGAAACATTATTGCCTATTGTAGAACTACCAGCAAAGCCCACCTGACCTGTTATGATGCAATTACTACCAATATTTACGTTATGAGCAATATGGACCTGATTGTCTAAAAATGTATTTTTACCAATTATAGTGTTTGATAACGAACCTCTATCAATCGTATTGTTACAACCTATTTCAACATTGTCGTGAATAATAACCATGCCAATGTGTGGATATCTAGTATTCTTATTTTTTTCAGGAAAAAAACCAAATCCTTTTTTTCCTATTACAGCACCATCCAAAACTCTTACATTATCACCCAGAATAGAGTTTTTTATAAGCACATTGTTTCCTATAGAACAATTCTTACCTAAAATAACATTTGATTCAATTATTGTATTGTGACCAATAATTGAATTATTACCAATTTTTACATTTTTTCCGATTAGGACATTATTACCAAACTTAACTTTCTTAAAATTTTTTTGATTTTGAATATTTGCTGTAAAATCAATAACATCATCTAGAGAATTTGGATAAAAAAGAGCTGTTACTGAATATACTGATTTTAATACATTTGAGACAATTATGGGTTCACAATGATTTTTTATTAAATTTAAATATTTATCACTAG
>CACPEZ010000014.1 GCA_902633125.1 uncultured Pelagibacteraceae bacterium | reverse complement strand
ACAACCCAGAAACTTTAGAGAGAACATGGACTTCTATACAGCAAGTGATGAAAAAAGGCGCTTTAGATGAAATGACAAAAGAGCTTATTTATGTAGCAGTTTCAATGACAAATAGTTGTGAGTATTGTATTAAATCTCACAGTATCGCTGCTAAATCTAAAGGTGCTACTACTGAGATGTTAAGTGAACTTATTGCAGTCGTTGCAATGGCAAATGAAACCAACAGACTTGTTGAGTCATATCAGGTAAAAGTTGACAAAGTTTATGAATGACAGAGCCAAAGCAATATTAGATTTTTGGTTTGATGATATGGTCGTTGAAAAGCGATTTAAAAGAGATGATAATTTTGATCAATTGATTAGAGACAAATTCAAAGATGATCATGAAAAAGCTACTTTAAATGAATATGATGATTGGCAAGATGAACCATTAAGCACTTTGGCTTTAGTTATTTTATTGGATCAATTTTCAAGAAATTTATATAGAGACAATAAAAAAGCTTTCGAGTTTGACCATAAAGCAAGACTGATTGTAAATGATGCAGTCTATAACGGGTATCTTGATCAAATGGATGAATATCAGCGTTTTTTTATGCTATTACCATACATTCACAGCGAAGAAGTAATAGATCATGATAGAGCATATAAATTGTTGGATAACTATTTATCTAACCATCCAAACTATAATGAGATAAAAAAATTTTGGAAAGATCATACCGCTGCAATTAAAAGATTTCATAGATATCCTCATCGAAATAAAGTTATGGGAAGAAAATCTACACCAGATGAGTTAAAATTTTTGGAAAGTCCAAATTCCTCTTGGTAATTATTCTATTGGATAATCCCAAGCATCTCCACCAATAACCTTTGATATAGCTGAAAAATCTTTCGAACTGTTTCCATCCTCACAAAACTTTGAATATATTTCTAATGCCATCTTTCCTAATGGAGTAGATGCATTTGCATTTTTAGCACATTCATTTGCAAGTTTTAAATCTTTGTTCATCATACCTGCAGAAAAGCCGGGCTTATATTTATTGTTAGATGGAGTTCCTTCAATTAATCCAGGTAAGGGTGGATAAACTGAAATAGGCCAGCTATTTCCAGAGGCATTTTTCATAATTTCATGAACTTTCTTTATATCTATATTCAATCTTCTTGCTAACATTAACGACTCTGAAGCAGCAATCATTGTTATTCCAAGAGACATGTTGTTACAAATCTTTGCACCGTTTCCGCTTCCTATCTCTCCAGCATGGTATATGTTTTTACCCATTAATTTTAAAATAGGTAAAGCCTGATTAAATGCATCATTTGATCCACCAACCATAATATTTAAAGTTGCTTTTTGTGCACCCATCACGCCACCACTTACTGGTGCATCAATCATCTTAATACCTTTTTCATTTGCTTTCTTTCCTATTTCTTTAGAAGTATCTATATCGATTGTTGAACAATCTATTAGTAGACAATTTTTAGAAACTTTATCTAGAACACCATTTTCTTTTAAATAAACTTCTTTCGAATGTTTGCCTTCAGGCAGCATAGTGATTACAACAGATGTTTCACTATTGATTAGTTTTCCAAAATCCTTCTCAACATCAAGATTATTTTCAATGGCTTTACCAATCATTTCTTTAGAAACATCAAAAACCTTAACTTTTTTACCAGCATTCTTTAAATTACAGGCCATTGGGTTTCCCATATTACCAACTCCTATAAAAGCTATATTTTCACTCATATGACATCCTCTCTATTTAGTAATTTTTTCCACTAATTTATTAACCAATGGTGCAACAAAAGTCGTTGCAACTAATGCAACTGGCAAACTTATGGACCAAGCTTTGAAAAATCTTTTATAATAAAATTCATCATAACCTGTATTTATAAATGTAATAATTAGGGTCATTAACAAACTCATTCCTAAACCCATAAAAAAAACGAAAAGAATTTTAGAAAATTTTTTTGGAAACATTATTTATATTTGTCTTCAATATCGTAATATTCGTTGAAGCCAACTATATCTCTTAAGTCTGAAAATTTAGAAACATTTTTATTATAAACTTTATTTTTCATATTATTCAAACATTCTTGCATCGTTTTTACTGATGCACTCATTAGGGTTAGAGGCATTACAGCAATTTTATAACCAATTTCCTCTATTTCATTAATTTGTAATAATGGGGTTTCACCATCTTCGATCAAATTTAACATATGATGACCTGGAACTTCTTTAATAATTCTTTTCATATCTTCTTTATTTTTAACAGCTTCAATAAATAAAATATCAACACCAAGTTTTGAAAATGATTGCATTCTTTTTATTGCATCATCTAATCCTCTAGTTGCTATGGCATCAGTTCTTGCCATTATTAAGATATCTTTATTTCCATATTCTCTTGCATCCACTGCAGCTTTAATTCTTGAGTTAGCTTCATCAAGATCGACAACATCTTTACCCTTTGTGTGACCGCATTTTTTTGGCCACTTTTGGTCTTCAATCATCACACCAGCTGCTCCTGCATCCGCATATCCTCTTACAGTTCTAAATACGTTCACTGAATTTCCATATCCAGTATCCCCATCAAATATTATTGGAATTGATGTAGCATTGCATATATTTCTTACTTGTTCTGCCATTTCAGAAAAAGAAATTAAACCCGTGTCCGGCATACCAAGCTTTGTAGATGAAACACTGAAGCCAGACATAAAACCAACTTTCAAACCTTCTCTTTCAATTAATTTTGCTGATAATGCATCAAAGCATCCAGGCATTACAATTATTTCTGGTCCATTTAATAACTGCCTTAGTTGTTCTGCCTTATCTTTTGATTTTATTTTTGAAAACATAATTATAATTTAAAAGGTATATATAATGCTAGGTCAGGGAATAAGTAAATAACAAATACTGTGAATAACATTATAATGACAAAAGGTATCACACCTTTAGCTATTTCTGACATTTTTGCTTTACCAATTGCTTGGAGAACATAAATATTTAGTCCAACGGGTGGTGTAATTAATGCACACTCAATCATTAGTGTAAAAATTATTCCAAACCAAATTAAATCAATATTCATTGCAGCGATTGAAATCGAAAATATAGGCATCATGATTAAAATTAATGAAAGGGTTTCCATTATAAATCCTAAGATTAACAAAGTAATACAAACAACAAGTATAAATAAACCAGTCTCATTAATATTAGTAACTATGAAAGATGATAAATCTTGAGGAATTCTATAAAGAGAGATTGCTTTACCAAAAACTTTTGCTCCTGCAATAATTATAAATATTGTAACTGTAGTTTTCATTGTCTCCAAACCAGCTTCGATAAAACCTTTAAAATCTAATCTTTTTTTAGCCACTACATAGATAAATGATATTAAAAAACCAATACCACCAGCTTCTGTTGGTGTATAAATTCCAGCATAAATTCCACCCAGCATGATGAAGGCCATTAATAATATTGGTAAACCTCTTTTTGTGTACTTAATTTTTTCTTCTAAAGTGCTGGATACATTTTGAACTTCTTTATTAAAAAATTTTACGTAAAAAACTGAAAAGATAATAAAAAATAATGCTAAAACTATTCCTGGCCCAATTCCTGCAAGAAACATACTTAGTACAGACTCTTCAACAACAAATGCATAAACAATCATTGGAATTGATGGAGGAATTAAAATCCCCAAAGTTCCGCCCGCTGCCAAAATACCTAAAGTAAAGTTTCTGTGATAACCTCTATTAATCATTGCAGGAAATGCTACAGTTGAGATTGTTGCTGCAGTAGCCACTGATGATCCAGATATAGCAGCAAAAATACTGCAAGAAACTATAGTTGCTATTGCTAAACCGCCTGGAAAATTTCCAACCCAGCTTTGAGCAAAATTAAAAAGATCTTCTCCAACACCTGCTTTTAATAATATATTAGACATCATCAAAAACATCGGAACAGCTAATAAAATAAAGTTATCTGCCACACTGTAAAAAGTTTGTGGGATCATTAAAGGAGAAATATCTCCAAATAACATTAAACCCAATCCTATAGAACCTAAACCAAATGCTATTGGCACTCCTAAAAAAAGCACAAAAAATAACAAAAATAAGATTATTGCTACTGTCATTTAATTATATCTTTGATGTATTTAGGTACTTCGAAAAGCACTCTTAATACCAAAAATGCAAAACATAATGGTATCGCAAATTCTGTAAGAAAGGATGGAACATCTAAAATTGTAGAGCTTGTTCTTCCAACTTTAAGAGAGTCGTAAGCAATTAACCATCCATAATAAAGTACAAATACACTAAAAATTAAAATGAATATTGCACTTATTAAATCTAATATCTTTTTTCCTTTATCTCCTACTTTGTCATATATAACTGTTATTCTGATAAAATCATTTTTATGAAAAGTATAAGTTAAAGCTAAATAAGTAGCCCAAATTTGTAAAAATCGAGAAATTTCGTTTACCCAAATAGTAGGTGAATTAAATATGTATCTCATGATAACTTCATAAGAAACTATAAAGCCTATCATAATAAATAACGCTGAAGCTAAATAGCCAGAATATTTTACAATTTTGTCGTAGGTATTCATTTGAAAACCCCGCACTTAAGTGCGGGGTATTTATACGATTTAAAGTTTGTTTGCAGCTTTTACAAGTTGATCACCAACTCCACCAGCTCCACCTGTTCTAGAAATGTAATCATCAATAACAGATGACGATGCTTTTTTAAGAGCAGAAACTTCAGAACTACTTAGATTTACAATGTTCATTCCATTTGCTTTTGCTTCTTTGTAAGCGCCAGCTTCGATGTTAGCCATGTCATCTCTAACAGCTTTTTCAGCTACTTTTGATGCTTCAGCTATAGCGTCTCTTTGTTTTTGAGTTAATGAGCTTAGCCATTTATCATTAGCAACAACAACGAATTCGATATCGCCATGATTTGTAACCGTTAAAGTATCCATTACTTGATATAATTTTCTAGATTTTACACCAGATACACCAGTCATACCTGCATCAACTGTATTTCTTTGGTAAGCTAAATATTGCTCAGATCCAGATATTAATGCTGGTTTACCACCCAAAGAACTCACAAAAGCTCCAAGTGTTTTTCCAAATACTCTAATTTTTTTATCTTTAAAGTCAGCCGGAGTTTTCATCGGACCACCATTAGATAACATTATTGCTGATCCATAAGCTTGATAATAAAGTGGAACTGCTCCAGTCTTTGCTATTGCAGGATCAAGGATAGCTCTTATCTCAGATCCAGCTTGAGTTGCTTTTCTTACTTTTTGTTCTGAGTCAAATAAGAATGGAAGATAGAAAACATCAACTTCAGGATTAGTTCCTGCAAATCTTGTTATAGATGCAACACCAGCTTCGATCGCTCCTGAACCTACAGCTTGCGGAACCTCTTTATCTTTGTAAAGTTGTGCAGAGTCGTAAATCTCTACTTTAATGTCTGATCTTGATTCTAATTCTTTTTTAAACACCAAAAGGTTCTGACCTAAGTGAGCCTTTAATGGTAATTGAAGTGTAATTCTCATTTTTGTTTCTGCCAAACTTGCACTGGCAAAAGAAACGAAAATTAGAGAAAATATTATTCTTTTAAAGATTTTCATGTTATTTCCCTCTTTTTTGTTAAATGAGACTATTTAAGTCGACTTTAAAATTAAATACAATATTAATAATCATCAATGAATTGGATAATTGTAGCTATTTCTGGGGCTTTTTTTCAAAATCTTAGATCAACTTTACAGAAAAAACTTAATCAAAAAGTATCAACTATTGCATCTACCTATGTAAGATTTGCTTTTGCATTACCATTTGGGACAATTTTATTTTTTTTGTATTTTCAAGACTTAAATGTAATTCCTGAAATCCTTAGTCAAAAAAAATTTATATTTAACGTATTATTAGGTTCAATTTTCCAAATAATTTTTACATTTGTTTTACTCTATTTATTTAGATTTGCTAATTTTGTAGTTGGAACTTCATTGAGCAAGACTGAAGTTATTCAAGTTGCAATTTTTGAATATTTAATAATAGGGGACAAATTAAATAAATTTGGAATAACAGGAATTATTGTATCTACAATTGGAGTAATTATACTATCGATTAAAGATTTAAGTTTATTTCTAAAAAACTTATTTTCAAAAACAACTTTAATTGGTTTATCCGCAGGACTATTCCTAGGTTTAAGCGTTGTATATTTTAGAGCAGCAGCATTAACATTGGAAAATTTTAGTAATAACTTTGAAAAAGCTATAGCAACACTATTTTTTGGTCTAGTTATACAAACAACATTAGTTACTATTTATTTAATTATATTTGAAAAGTCGCAGTTTAAAAAATTATATGAAAACAAGTATGAATGTTTGACAGCAGGGTTAGCTGGATTTCTCGCAACATTATCTTGGTTTTATGCTTTTACATTAATACAATCTTCATTTGTTAGAGCTATCGGCCAAATAGAATTATTATTTAGCTATGTGTCTTCAAAGTATATGTTTAAAGAAAAAGTTAAAATTACAGAAATTTTAGGGATAATTATATTTGTAGTAGGAGTACTAATTTTATTATTAAATAAGAGCTAATTAATTCTTCCAAGATAATTAACCATTACAACACCAATAATAATTAAAAAAATCCCAATTAACCCATACATATTTGGTATCTGGTTATATTTAATCATACCGAAGACTAAAATAGCAGCCACTGTTATCCCACTATAAGTGGCATAAGTAAAACCTACTGGTATCATAGACATAGCTTTTGCAAGTCCATACATAGTTATACACATAAAAGCTATTGATAATATCGTTGGAGTTAATTTTGAAAATCCATCTGAAATTTTAGCAAAACTATTTGCAGCTATTCCTGTTGATATAGCTAATACTAAATAAATGTAACCAGATAACGGTTTCACTTATTTGTTCCTAATAAGTTAACTATTAAGACACCCGAGATAATTAAAATCAATCCAATTATTGTATAAAAATTTGGTACTTGATTAAATTTTATAACACCAACGGCAGCTGTTGCAATTATACATAAGCCTGCAAAAGAGGCATATGTTATTCCAACTGGTATACTTTTCATAATTAAAGACAAAGTATACATGCATCCAACAATTGTTACTGCTGTGATTATGCTAGGTATTAATAATGTAAAACCTTGAGCACTTTTAGCAAAACTATTTGAAGCTGTTCCAAGAATTACTGCGATTAATAAAATTATATAAGCAGTTATATTATTCATTTGCCTTCGACCATTTGATTGCATCTTCCATTCTATCATCTCCCCAGAATATTTCATTTTTTACAATAAATGACGGACTTCCAAATATTTTATTTTTTCTAGCATTTTCTGTATTTGATAAATAAATATTATTAACTTCCTCAGAGCTTGCCTCTGAAACAATCTTTTCTTTATCTAAGCTTAGTTTTTCGCAGATTTCACTCAAGTTTGGTTCAACTGCAGGCTCTTTTCCTTCTTGAAACCATCGTTTATACGTAAGCTGAATGTAATCTACACCCCAATTATTTTTTAAACCTAATATTGCAATTTTATTAGCTAAATCAAATTCTGTTAAAGGATAAGGAACAGGTGTTTTGGCAAAAAATCCATAATTTTTTGCTCGTCTTTCTATGTCTCTCCACATGTAATCTACTTTATTTTTTTTTTCTTTAGGAAAGGGAACATTGTTCATTTCTTTCATTATTGCTCTCACACTAAAAGGAGTCCAGTTAAACTTAATTTGATGTTGTTTTTCTGCTTCTAGTGCTCGAGTAACCGAAAGATAAGTATAAGTACTTCCAATAGAAAAATAAAAATCTATGTTGTTCACTTATTTTGGCATTGGCGTTGCGCCAGTTTCTAAACTAATCATTTTGCCATCTTTGTATTTGTAGACTGCCATAACTGCTTCTACATTACCGTCATCAAATGTTACAAACGCATGGTGAACACCAACTTCATCATTTTCATAAACAATTCTAGTTTTATCTTGCTTAATGTCACCACTCATTGCCCATTTGATAACATCACTTTTAGTTAAAACACTCCCTGATTTATGCATTGTGAATTTAAAATCATCATGCAAAAGTTCATTCATTGCTGCTTCATCTTTATTTTTAATTGCAGCACTATATTTTTCTAATATTGACATTTTTTTCTCCTTTATGCTCCTTTAATTATTAATGTATTTGATACAGTATTATCTAATCTAATCTGTCTGATAGGTTTATATATTTCGGAATTGTACCACTCAAAAACTTTTTCATAAGATGGGAATTTAATTACAACAGTTCTTGGATATTTCCACTCACCTTCAATGACTTCATTTTCGCCACCTCTTATAATGTATTCGCCACCAAACATTTGAGCAGTTGGAGGAGCTTTTTCCAAATACTCTTTGTAATTTTCAGGATTTAACACATTAATATTTAATATGATATATCCTGAAGGCATTACAAACCTTATTACAAAAATTATTACATATCTACTTTATTTAATTCGTAGACACTGTAACTTTCCATAACTTCTTTCATAACTGGAGCTGATACTGGATTGCTTCCATCTATAAAAGCTTTAAGGGCAGCTTTATCGGTCACAAAAATTTTAAACATTACTGTTTTTTTGTCAGGTGCAACTGTTCCAATTGTTTTTGATACATTTGCAACTTTCGATCTTTCTGCCATACCAGCATCTGATTGCATAAAGCCCATAAATTTTTCTAACATACCTTCTTTTAAATGAGCTACTACTAGTGTTTCTGTTTCCATATTTTATCCTTTCTTTATATTGATTGTTTATCCACTAAAATTTTCCATAAAATCTTCATGCATCGGTGTAACCTTTGCTGAATCTAAATCCACGCCTGCTTCAGCTCTTGCTGCATGAAGTTCTTTGTCATTTTTAAATGCTTCAAAACCTTCCATGGTTGCATACTTAACGATTACAGTAAATTTTGTAGGGTCTTCTTTTGATACACCTGCAAAAATAATCGTAGCACCAAATCCTTTAATTTTTTCAGCATTCGCTTTTACCATATTCATCCATGATGAAAGTGATTTTATATTTTCTTCTATTTTAATTATCATTTCTGTTTCCTCTCTATTTAACTGGATTTACAATCTTCTGACCTTCAACACCGATTGCAACCACTATTGCTTTAGCAGGCACATTTCCTATATTTCGAGATTCATGTGCAATTCCGACATCTTCAACAAATGCATCACCAGCCTTATAAACTTTGGTTTTGCCATCCATCGTAAGCTCAATTTCACCTTGTTGGATCATTATTAATACTGGAAAGGAATGTGTGTGAGGTTTTACTGGAGCTCCTACAGGGACAGTAAATTCAAAAGCTGTTATTTTTGCTTTACCCGATGGATAAACAATTTCATTTCCCATACCAGTTTCACTTGTTGATAATATTCTCTTTACATGACCATCTGCAAAGCAATTTGAAGTAAAGATACTTAAGAATAATACGACTATAATTTTTTTCATAAATTTTCCTATATTGTTTAACTATTAAAATTGAATACTTCCTCTTTTACCTCTGTAAATTGATGTGGTTCAAAAAAATCATTCATAGCAGAAAGTTGCTCATTAATAGCATCGGTGCTTTCAGCCATCCAATGACAGAACATAGTCATTGTCTCATCAGGAGTGTAGTATGTCATTTGACATTTGGCCTTATCACTTGTTGATGATTCAATTATTTGTTCTCTAGTCATTCCGCCTAAAGTTTCATTAAATTTTTTTTTCATTTCTTTAGATTTAAACGTGTGAGTTACCATATAGTATTTCATATTACCTTTCAGTTTGTTTTAATCTGAGCAAACGCTCATCATTGTTGTTTCTTGTTTGTGTCCAGATTCTTCGATTACTTTAGCATTATCTGGGTCTTGCATAAATTTTTGCATTGTATCTGCTGCGGGAGTCTCCATGACTATATGAACTTTATTTGGATTATCTATTTCATTTCCAACATAAACTGTTTTTATACCAGCAGCTTCCCTAGGTTCTTTATGGGCATCAAAAGATTTTTTCCAGTGATCCCAATCTTTTACTTCAAAACTACCTACCATCTTCACCATTATTCGCCCCACACTCCACCAAACTCGTATGCAATAACTGGCTCATCACCAACTACCCATGCATCATGACCTGGTTTAACTGAGTAAGCGCTACCGGCGGTATAAGTAATTTCTGTTCCATCGTCATGTTTTGCACACACAGTTCCTTTTACAATAACCCCAATATGATTTGCCTGACAACTTGCAGCGTCGGAGTCTATTTTTGGTTTAACATCTTTTGACCATTTCCAACCTGGTTGAAGTTTAATTTGTACTAACCTCTGTCCACCAACATTCACATGGTACATGTCTGCATTGTCAAATTGTTTAAATTCCTGATCTGGTTTATCAAAACTTTTTGTTTCTGCGCCACTCATAATCTTCCTTAATTTATTCTTTTGGTAATTTTGTTGCGCCTGTTTCTACTTCGATGATTTTTCCATCTTTGAACTTCCAACAACACATTAACGCCTCTGTGTTTCCATCTTGATAAGTCACATAAGAATGATCAAAACCTATCTCATCATTTTCAAAAAGAATTCTATGTTTAACAGGACTCATCATTCCTTTACTTACAGCCTCTATCATACCTTCTTTACCCATATGCACATATTCGCCTTTAAGATGAGAAAACATCTTATATTCTTCATGCACTAACTCTCCAGCTGCAGCCCCATCCTTTTCCAAAATTGCTTTATTAAGTTTTTCTAAAATTGACATATTTCTCCTTAGTTTAAATTATAATTTCCTGTAATTTCATTGTAAGAATGAACTATCCCTTCTTGTGCAGAATTCATACCTTTAATAGTCGCAGTTCCACCACCTGATATATTTTCATACTTTCCAGTTCCACTTACATATTTCCATCTC
>CACPEZ010000013.1 GCA_902633125.1 uncultured Pelagibacteraceae bacterium | reverse complement strand
ATGTTTGACGTTGTCTCTTTAATCATTTCATCGTTATGTTCCTCTAAAGCTAAATTATAAATTTCAAATAAATCTTTACTTTCATTTGATGTTATTTCGTAATTATTTAATAATTTTTCTAAATTAGTTTTTTCACGTAAAACTTTTTCAGCATTTTTTTTATCTTGCCAAAAATCTGGTTTTTCAACTAAATTTGATAAATTAATTATTTTTTCTGAGATCTTAGTCTTTTCAAAGAAACTCCTTTATTCTTTGATTTATTTTTTCTATTTCGGATTTAATATTTAATAATTCCTGATCCATTAATAAAATTTTAATATATTTGTTGTATTTAATCTACTATCAAAATTGTTAGATATATTATCTAGATTTATATCATCTTTTTTAAATGACTCGATTATGGCTAATTTGGTTTTAGGATTCGCTTTTTTTCCAGTTTTTGCATCTATGACCATCATATTTATATTGTCTGCAACTTTAAAGGGTCTCGCATTAAAAGTATTTGCTGTTTTTTTTATGAAATCTTTAAATACTGGCATTGCTGTTTTTGAACCTGTTTCGAATTTACCTAAACTCCTTGGATTATCATAGCCAATGTATACACCAACCACTAAATTTGATGTAAATCCTATAAACCAAGTATCTGTGTTTTTGTTTGTTGTTCCGGTCTTACCAGCTAATTCAAGTTTTAATTCTCTCAAACCTTTTCCAGTTCCACGTTCTATAACACCTTTCAACATAGAGGTAATCTGATAGGCTGTTTGTGGCGAAAAAATCTGTTGATATTTATTTTTAATAATTGGATTACTTGTTCCATCATATGAAATTGAATCACAGTTTTCACAAAATCTTTTTTCATTATTAAAAATAGTTTTTCCCTCACTGTCTTGAATTCTATCAATTAATATTGGGTTAACTAATTTTCCACCATTCAAAAAGGAGCAGTAAGCGCTTGTAATTTTTAACAGAGTTGTTTCAGCAGATCCCAAAGACACTGACATAAGTTCATCAGGATTTTCATATATATTTAATTTTTTTGAAAAATTTATTATTTTATCTATACCCAATTCTTGAGCTATTCTGACAGTCATTAGATTTCTTGATTTTTCTATTCCTGTTCTCAATGTCGAAGGTCCGTAAAACTTTTTACCATAATTTTCTGGTTTCCACATTTTTAAATCATTTCCTTGATCTAATACTATAGGTGCATCTAATACTAATGTTGTTGGCGAAAAATTATTTTCTAATGCTAAAGCATATATGAAAGGTTTAAATGCAGACCCGGGTTGACGTTTTGCCTGAGACGCTCTATTGAATTCACTTTTTTTAAAACTAAAGCCACCTGATAATGCTAAAACTCTTCCACTGTATGGGTCCATTACAACAATACCTCCATTAGCTCTCGGAAGCTGTTTTAGACTATAGTTTCCATCAGATAATTTCTTGACATAAATTATATCTCCAATTTTAAATAATTTTTTGAATTCCTTTCGGGTCCAATCAATATCATTAAAATTAATTGTTCCATTATTTTCATTTTGAGTTTTGATGACTGTTTCAAATTTATCAATTCTAGTAACAACAGCCAATTCCCACCCTAAGGATTTTTCTAGATTTAGATCTTTAAGATCATTTATCCAATTTTTATGTTTTTTTATATTAGATAAAGGTCCTCTCCATCCTTTTCTTTTATCAAAGTCTTGTAAACCATTCCTGAGCGATTGGGTTGCAATTTTTTGTAATTCTAGATCCAAAGGTGTCTTGATGTTAAAACCTTGTTTATATACTTTGTCATATCCATATCTATTAATTACATTTTTTCTAACATCCTCTACATAATATCTTGAGTCTTCTAGATAAATTCTTTTTCTTTTTTGTAATATAATTTTAGAATTTATTAATTTTGAATGTTTTTTTAGATCAATGAATCCATTTTCTAGTAAATTATTTAATACTAAATTTCTTCTAAATTTTGCTAAATCTTTATTTTTATATGGGTTATATTTACTTGGTGCTTTTGGAAGAGCAGCTAAAAGTGCTGCCTCTCCATAATTAAGTTCACTTATTGGTTTATTAAAATATCTTAAACTAGCTGAAGCTATACCGTAACTACCCTCGCCAAGATAAATTTGATTTAAGTAAAGTTCTAAAATTCTTTTTTTTGATAAAACTCGTTCAATTCTAAAAGCTAATATTGCTTCCTTTATTTTTCTATCAATACTTACTTCATTGCTTAAAAGAAAGTTCTTTGCTACTTGTTGAGTAATAGTAGAAGCGCCTTCCAATCTTTTTGAGTATATTATATTAAATATATTATTTTTGATTGCTCTCACCACTCCTTTAGCATCTACCCCTGGATGGTCAAAAAAGTTTTTATCCTCCGCTGATAAAAAAGCATTTATAACAGTTTGAGATATAGCAGAATATGGTACAAAAATTCTTTTTTCTGATGAAAAATCACTTACTAGAACACCATTTCCTGAATACAACTTGCTTGATACTGGTGGTTTATAATTTTTTAGATATTTGTAATCTGGCAATTTATTGGAATAAGTCCATAGAATAGATATTATTGATACTAAAATTAGTAGAGACGACAATAATCCAAATATTAACAATCTTTTTAAAATCTTATGCATTTTAGTTTAAATATCTCGCGAATTTGTTATTCTTAAGGCACAGAATTTATTAAATTAACCTATGAAAAAATTACCAATATTATGTCAAAAAATTTATACATTGATGCATCGCATCCTAATGAAACAAGAGTTGTTCTTAAAGATAACAATCATATCGAAGACTATGAATATGAAAGTATAAATAATACTTTAATTAAGAATAATATTTATCTTGGTAAAGTCAGCAGAATTGAGCCATCTTTACAAGCAGCATTCGTTGACTTTGGAAGAGAAAGGCATGGTTTTCTATCTTTTAATGATATTCAATCTGATTATTATCAGATACCCTTAAGTGACTTAGAAAGAATTAAACAAGAAGAAGAGCAAGTAAGAGAAGAGCTTTCAAAAGAGAGTGAAAATATAGAGGATAAGATTCTAGAGGGTAAAGAAGAAATTAAGATTGATGATCCTGTTGAAAAAAAAGAGGATTATGAAAAAGATCAAATAAATACAAAAAAAAAATTCCCATCAAAAAGATATAAAATTCAAGAAGTAATAAAACCTAATCAGGTAATATTAGTTCAAGTGTTAAAAGATGAAAGAGGATTAAAGGGAGCAGCACTTAGCACTTTTATTTCAATTGCTGGCAAATATATAGTTTTAATGCCTAATACAGCCAAAGGTGGTGGAATTTCTAGAAAAATATTTAATCCAGGAGATAGAAAAAAAATTAGAAATATATTAAATGAAATAACTATTCCGAAAGAAATGGGAATTATAGTTAGAACTGCTGGGTCAAATAAAACAAAAAATGAAATAGAGAATGATTTAAAAAATTTAGTTAAAGTTTGGGATCAAATAAAAGATAACGCGTTAAATTCAATTGCTCCGTCCCTAATTCATCAAGAAAGTGATATTATAAAAAGGTGTATAAGAGATATGTACGATGATGATACTCAAAATATATATGTTGAAGGAAATGAAGGATATCAAAAAACAAAAAATTATTTGAAATTAATGATGCCAAATCAATTAAAAAAAGTAAAAAAATATAGAGATAAAGTACCCCTTTTTTATAAAGAAAATATAGAAAAAAAATTATTCGAAATTTTTGAGACAGAAGTAAAACTGACTTCTGGTGGATATTTGGTAATAAACCCAACTGAGGCACTAGTTTCTATAGATGTAAATTCAGGAAAATCAATAAAACAAAAAAATGTTGAAAGCACTGCTTTTGATACAAATATTGAAGCAGCAGAAGAAATTGCACGACAAATAAAAATAAGAGATTTATCTGGATTAATAATAATTGATTTTATTGATATGCTTAATTTCAATAATCGAAGACAGGTTGAAAGAAAATTAAAAGAGAAATGTAGAAATGATAGAGCAAGAATTCAAATAGGTAGAATAAGTAATTTTGGATTACTAGAAATGTCAAGACAGAGATTAAGGGAAAGTAATGTTAAATGGCAAATGAAATTAACAGATGAAACTTTTGTATTGAAAATACTTAAATTAATTGAAATAAAATCATTAGAACATAATGCAAAATTAGTAGAATTAACTATTAACGATAAAATTGAAAAACATATTACTGATAACTATGAGGAAGTAGTTAAGTACTTTCAAAAAAAGTATAAAGCTAAAATTGATTTAAAAACAAATAATGATTTAAATTTAGAGGACTATATAATTGATTTCAAATCAAAAACAAAGAAAGTATTAGATAAAATTGAAAAAGTTGAGAAACTTGAGGCTATAAAAATTGAAAACAAAAAAGATGATAGTATTGTTAAAAATAAAGGCAGAAAGATATTTAAAAAAAGGAAATTCAGAAAAAAATTTTACAAGAAAAAAACTAAATAATTCCTTTATTTGTAGTTGATGCAGATCCAAATAAATTTGGATTAATTCTTCCTGACAAATATGATTTTCTTCCCGAAATTACAGCAAATTTCATAGCTTCTGCCATTTGTATTGGATTTTTTGCTTTTGCAATTGCAGTGTTAATTAAAACTCCATCACAACCTAATTCCATTGCAATACTAGCATCTGATGCTTGACCAATACCAGCATCAATAATTAAGGGTAATCTTGTTTGTTTTCTAATAATTTTAATATTAACTTTGTTTTGTATTCCAAGACCAGATCCAATCGGTGCTGCAAGCGGCATAATAGCAACGGCTCCAGCATTTTCTAATCTTTTGGCCATCAATGGATCATCATTACAATAAACCATTACTTTAAAACCCTCTTTTGTTAATAGTTCGGTAGATCTTAAAGTTTCAATCATTTCTGGAAAAAGGTTTCTTTTGTCACCCAATACCTCTAATTTTACTAATTTCCATCCGCCTATTTCTCGTGCTAATCTTAAAGTTCTAATAGCATCTTCTGCAGTGAAACATCCGGCAGTATTTGGTAAGTATGTTATTTTTTTTGGATCAATATAATCCATCAATCTAGCTTTATTCTTATTAGATATATTTACCCTTCTAACTGCAACTGTAACTATGTCTGCGCCAGAAGTCTTAATGGCTTTAGCACATTCACTGAAACTTTTATATTTTCCAGTACCAACTATTAAGCGTGATTTAAAAATCTTATTCGCTATCTTAAATTTTTTGTCAATCATTATCCACCACCGATAAAATGAACAATTTCTATTTTATCTCCTTTTTTTAGTTTAATTTTAGAAATTTTTTTTTTGTCTATAATTTTTTTGTTCAATTCTATAGCTATTTTATTTAGTGGCATTTTTAATTTTGTAATCAAGCTCTTAAGTGAAAATTTAGGAATTATTTGCATTTGCTTGCCATTTACAGTTATTTTTATTTTATTTTTAATATTCATAGATTATAAGGATTTCGTGAGTAAAATATTAATCATTAATGGTCCTAATCTTAATCTAATAGGTGAAAGAGAACAATCACAATATGGTAGCAAAGATTATAAATACCTAGAGGATATTTGTAAGAAAAAATCAAAAGAATTAAATTTAACTCTTGAAATAAAACAATCGAATGTTGAGGGAGAAATTGTTGATATTATTCAAACTGCCAGAAACGAATTCGATGGAATTATAATTAATGCAGGTGGATATAGTCATACATCAATTGCAATAAGAGATGCTCTAGATATATTTAAAGGCAAAATAATTGAACTCCATATATCAAATATATACAAAAGAGAAGAATTTCGTCATAAATCTATAATAAGTGGTGTTGTTACAGGAATAATTTGTGGATTAGGGGTAAATGGATATATTTTGGCCATAAATTCTATGCATGAAATGTTGAATGAAAATAAATAAAAATATAATTAAAGAGCT
Organism: uncultured Pelagibacteraceae bacterium; assembly: GCA_902633125.1. Classification (GTDB taxonomy): domain Bacteria; phylum Pseudomonadota; class Alphaproteobacteria; order Pelagibacterales; family Pelagibacteraceae; genus Pelagibacter. The sequence continues at coordinate 5,702 of CACPEZ010000013.1, read as the reverse complement.
TACTGAATATTTAAATGAGTTTAATCTTACTGAGATAGAATACACTGAAAAAGATATAAAAGTAAAAGTATCAAAATCATCTGGAACAAATATAGCTACAGTTAAAGAAATAAAATCAGAATTAAAAACAGAAAATATTAAACTAGATAATATTAGTGGAACTGAAGTTCCGTCTCCTATAATTGGAACAGCTTATTTAGCACCAGAACCAGGTGGTAAAAAATTTGTTGAGGTCGGTAAAAAAATCAACAAAGGTGATACAATTATGATTGTTGAAGCTATGAAAACAATGAATCACGTGCCATCCCCAATAGCTGGTACAGTTAAAAAAATTTGTGTTGAAGATGGTCAACCTGTTGAATACGGACATACCATAGCAATAATTGAGTAATAATGTTCAAAAAAATTCTTGTTGCAAACAGAGGTGAGATAGCTGTTAGGGTTATCAGAGCATGTAAAGAATGGGGTATTCAAACAGTCGCTATCCATTCTGATGTTGATAGGAACAGTATGCACGTGCGATTAGCTGATGAAAGTATATGTGTAGGACCTCATCAAGCTACAAATAGCTATTTAAATATTCCAGCTATTATGTCAGCTATTGAATTAACAAATTCTGAAGCTGTTCATCCAGGATATGGTTTTTTATCTGAAAATTATGAATTTGCAAAAATCCTTGAACAGAACAAAATTAAATTCATTGGTCCGTCGTCATCATTGATTAAAATGATGGGTGATAAAATTGAAGCAAAAAAAATTGCAAAAAAATATGGTCTTCCAATAATTGAAGGATCTGACGGAGGTGTATCTGATTTTAATGAAGCAAAAATATTGTGCAAAGAAATTGGATATCCAGTTCTGATTAAAGCTGCTGGTGGAGGTGGTGGAAAAGGCATGAAAGTTGTAACAAATGAAGATGAATTTGAAAGCTTATTTTTGACTGCAAAAACTGAGGCAAAAAAATTTTTTGGTAATGACGAGGTATATATTGAAAAATTTTTTCAAAACCCTAGACATATCGAAGTTCAAGTATTGTCAGGTAAAAATAGAACTGTACATCTTCATGAAAGAGATTGCTCTATTCAAAGAAGACATCAAAAATTAATTGAGGAGACACCCAGTCCTTTACTAAATGATCAATTAAGAAAGGATCTTTTTGATAAAACTGTAAAAATGGTAAGCCAAATTGGATATGAAGGTGCAGGGACAGTAGAATTTATTTTTGAGGATGGAAAATTTTATTTTTTAGAAATGAATACTAGAATACAAGTTGAACATCCAGTAACAGAAGTAGTAACTGGAATAGATTTAATAAAAGAACAGATCTGGATTGCATATGATGGCAATACAGCCTTAAAACAGGAAGATATTAAGCCAAGAGGTCACGCAATTGAGTGTAGAATAAACGCTGAAGATGTGAGTAAAAATTTCCAACCCTCACCAGGAGAAATTACCATGTGTCATCAACCTTCAGGTTTTAGAACAAGGGTAGATGGAGCAATATTTCAAGGATATAAGGTAACTCCTTATTATGATAGCATGATTTGTAAAGTAATATGCCACGGAAGGAATAGAACTGAAGCAATTCAAAGAATGCGGAGATCCTTGGATGAATTTGTTATTGAGGGTATAAAGACAACAATAGACTTACATAAAATACTCTTAAATCACGAAAAATTTTTGAATTCAGATTTTAATGTGAGCTGGCTTGATAAGGAGAAATTACTTTAAGAGTAACACTTTTTTAACCATATATCATAAACAGGATGGTCAAAAGGTCTAATTGATGGAGATGATGCAAATGTCCAGTCATTAAAAATGAAGACCTTGTTCTCATCTTTATTTACTGTATCTCTTACCTGCATGTATGCTGTAACTTCCGGATCATCATCAAATTTTGAATTATTACATTTAAGAATATTTATAGATAGATTTTTAAATTTATATTCCTTCCCAACCTTAATCTCTATGATATCACTCTGAGAGTTTACTTTGTCTAATATTGTTAAAACAGCATAATTTTCTGTTTGTGAATGATTTTCACTCAAAGAATTGTTTATTAACAAATAATAAGTAAAAAAAACAAGTATATAAACTTTAGCTTTTCCAAGAATTATATTTTTTGTTTGAAGCATTTTTACTTTTATTTTTTTTTGGATGATAAGAATTTTCTGTTCCTGTTTGATTTGGCATATGCTCTTTTTGCCAACTATATTTGTCTAATTGGTGACTATTTTCAATTTTATTTCCCGTATGATGCATCCAAGAATACCATTCACTTGGTATTTTTGATGCTTCAACTTCCCCGTTGTAAATAACCCATCTTTTTCCTGACTTGCTCTCATAATATTTGTTACCTGAATTATCTTCGCCGACTAATTTTCCAAATAAAATTGTATTTAGTCTTGTGCCAAATGTTTGTTTGTTCCACCAAGTAAAAATTTCTTTAATCATTTTATTCAAATTATTTTCAATTTATAATTGTAAATTTACAATTAGACTATAATCGAAAAATGTATATACATAAATCTTACCAAGATTCAATTTACAAATAGGATTACAATGGCAAAATACTTAGTTGAAACATATTACACATGTAGCTTTAAAGTATCTCATTATTTAGATGATATAAATGAGGAAAATCTTAACAATTTAGAGAAAAATGACGATGGAAAATTTGAAATTATCGAAGTCAAATTAGATAATAGAAAAACAAAAAACCTTCAAGATACTAAAAGTAGTAAAGTCGAAATTGTTTCACAACCAATAGGTAATAAAGATATTAAGAGTAGTAATAAATCCAAACCAATAGATGAGAATTTAAAAAGAAATATAACTGAAAATATTGGTAAAAGACTTAGTATGCCTGATAGAAGAAAAGGTTATATCCAAAAAGCCACAATAGGTGATCATAAAGTATATTTGCATACTGGTGAATATGAAGATGGTAAAATAGGAGAAATTTTTATCGATACTAGTAAAGAAGGTGAGTTAGTAAAGGCTTTAATGAATAATTTTGCAATAGCAATATCATTAGGTCTTCAATATGGAGTTCCACTAGATGAATTTGTAAATGCATATTTAGATACAAAATTTGAACCTTCTGGCAAAGTTTATGGAAATGATCGAATAATGAGCGCAAGTTCAATATTAGATTATATTTTTAGGGAACTAGCGATATCCTATTTAAATAGAGAAGATTTAGCTCACACCCCATCTATTGCTGGAAATTCTGACACAAGTGACAGTCAAGAAAGTGAAGATCAGAATCAACTAATCAAACTTGTAAAAGATATTACAAGCAAAGGATTTGTTAGAAACGATTATAAAAAGAAACTGGTGGATTTATCAGATATAAGAATAAATCTTAAAGGAAAAAAATAATTATTTTTTTCTTTTTGAAATATAAAGTTCTTTTAGTTGATTTTCGTCTACTTCAGATGGTGCATTCATCATTAGATCTTGTGCGTTTTGATTCATTGGAAACATAGTCACCTCTCTAATATTTTTTTCTTCTGCTAATAACATCACGATTCTATCTATTCCGGGAGCAATGCCCCCATGTGGAGGAGCGCCATAGCTTAAGGCATTAATCATACCACTAAACTTTTCATCCACTTCTTCCTTAGAGTAGCCAGCGATTTCAAATAATTTATACATTAGATCAGGTTTATGGTTCCTGATAGCTCCTGAAGACAATTCAATTCCGTTACATACAATATCATATTGAAAAGCTTTTAGTTTCAAGGGTTCTGAAAGATCCAAATTATCAGTGTCACCTTGCGGCATAGAAAAAGGGTTGTGACTAAATTCGATTTTTTTAGTATTTTCATCAATTTCAAACATTGGATAGTCAACTACCCAACAAAATGAAAAAACATTTTCGTCAATTAAGTTTAATTCATTTGCTATTTTATTTCTCGCGTTACATAATAATTTCTCAACTTCAGATTTATTTCCACAAGACATAAATATTGTATCACCTATTTCAGCATTCATTTTTGTCATTATCTCTTTAAGGGATTTGTCAGAAAAAAATTTTCCCACAGGTCCTTTTGCGCTCAATTTGTCAGAATTTTCTATAGAAAAATAAGCAAGACCCGACGATCCTTCATCTTTTGCCCATTTATCAATTCCGTCAAAAAAACTTCTTGGTTTTTCAGATGTATTTTTTGTAACTATTCCTCTAACTATCGATCCTTCACTTACTAATTTTTTAAATATTTCAAAGTTAACATCATCTCTTTTAAAAATTTCAGTAATATCTGCTATTTCCAAAGGATTTCTCAAATCTGGTTTGTCAGAACCGTATTTAAGCATAGACGTATCAAAAGGAATTCTCGGAAATTTTGCATGTAGTAACTTTTTAGAGGAAAATTTTTTGAATAAATTTACAAATAACTCCTCAACTATTTTGAATACATCCTCTTGTTCTACAAAAGACATTTCCAAGTCAAGTTGATAAAACTCACCTGGACTTCTGTCCGCTCTTGCGTCCTCATCTCTAAAACACGGTGCGATTTGAAAATATTTATCAAAACCAGATACCATGATTAATTGTTTAAATTGTTGTGGCGCTTGAGGTAAAGCGTAAAATTTACCAGGATTTAGTCTACTTGGTACTAAAAAGTCTCTAGCACCTTCTGGGCTAGATGAAGTTAATATAGGTGTTTGATATTCTAGAAAACCATATTTTTGCATTTCAGATCTAATAAATGAAATAATTTTGGATCTTAAAATAATATTATTATGAATTTTATTTCTTCTTAAATCTAAGAATCTGTACTTTAATCTAATTTCTTCAGAATATTCTTGATCTGAAAAAACAGGTAGTGGTAATTCCTTAGTTTTTGCAAGTATTTTAAATTTTTCAATTCCTACCTCAATTTCTCCAGTATTTAAAGTTTTGTTAATTGTATCTTTTTCTCTAGCTAAAACTTTACCTTCAACTTGTAGTACAGTTTCTAATGGAAGTTTTTCTATTTCTTTGAAAATTTTCTTACCCTCGTCAATTACACACTGCGTTAGTCCATAGTGATCTCTTAAATCTAAAAATAATAGATTTCCATGATCTCTTTTCTTATTTATCCAACCTGATAACTTAATTGTTTGATCTTTGTTATTTATAGTTAGTTCTCCACAAGTGTGTGTTCTATATTTACTCAATTTATTATCTCTTTTATTATTTTAAAGTTAATAGATTTTTTTTTCTTTAAACTTAATTCATCAATCTTATATATAAATTCATGCATTTTGCTATATGATCTGGCAATTCTTTTTACAATATAATCTATAATTTTGTTATCTAACTTAATTTGCCTATCAGAGAAACTTTTTAAAATTATTGCGTAAATCAATTCGTCATCTGGTTGCTCAATATTAGCTATTATGCAATTTTTTAATCTTGATAATAAATCTGGAAGTGTAAATTTCATTGTATCTATTGGTTTTTTTGAAGAAATCAACAAATATTTATTGTCTTGTTCAACTAAGTTAAATAACGAGTAAAGAAGTTTTTCGTCAAAACTTTCGTCTAAGTCTTCAATTATTATATTGTTTGAAAGTTTAATTATTTTTAAAATTTTATCGTTGATATTCTTGCTATATAAATACAACGCATTACTTTTTTTTTTAAATATATTTGATAGATGAGTTTTACCAGAATATTTATCTCCAGTTAAATTGACAATTTTTTTTTCCCA
>CACPEZ010000012.1 GCA_902633125.1 uncultured Pelagibacteraceae bacterium | reverse complement strand
GGAATTAATTTTATCAGTGATAAAATAGGGAATTTTTTTTCATCAGGAAACTCAAATTTTAAATTATTTAATAAATTAATATTTTTTTTTGTAAGTTTGGTATTGTATTGATTTTTTATTTCTAGGGCATTTGATATTGGAATCCCCATGTTAGTTTCGTGAGCTAAAAATTTAATTAAATTTCCTCTGTAAATAACAATTGCATGAATAAAAGAAGATGGTTGGATTAGTATCGATAATTTTTCTTTTTTTATGTTAAATATTTTAAGAGCCTCTATATATTCAAAAACTTTATTCATCATAGTAGATGAATCTATTGATATTTTTTTCCCCATACTCCAATTGGGATGTTTTAATGCGATCTTTGGTTTAATATTTGATATTCTACTTCTAGGAGTGTTCAAAAAAGGACCGCCAGATGCAGTAATAATAATCTGTTTTACTTCAGATAATTTATCATCTTTAATCAAACTAAATATTGAAAAGTGTTCAGAATCAATTGGAATAAATTTAGTTTTATTTTTTTTTAACTTAATTTTAATTAAATTCCATCCACAAATAATAGATTCTTTATTTGCTATGAGTATATTTTTAGTTAAAGGGATAACATCAAGTGTAGGCTTTAAACCATTTATTCCAGAAATTGAATTTACACAGTAGTCTGATTTTACTTTTACAATTTTTTTAATATTTTTTAAACCATGATATGCATTGATATTATTTTTATAAAATAAATATTTGTTATTTTTAAATCTTTGTTCATCCTCTATGATCACATTTTTTACTTTGTACAAAATTGCTTGTTTAAATAATTTTTTAACACTTTTGTTTGTCGATAGTAATATTATTTTAAAATTTTGATTATTAATATTTTTTAAGACTGTTTTACCTATCGAACCTGTTGAACCTAAAATTATAATTTTTTTTTTCATATAGTATTAAAAATTAAAAAACCACCTGGGAAAGCAAATATTAAACCATCAAAACGATCTAACAAACCCCCATGACCTGGAAGAAAATTAGCAGTATCTTTAATTTTTGCCTTTCTTTTTAAAAAAGAAATGCATAAATCACCTGCTTGAGATATTGATGAAATAACTAGAGAAAAAATTATTATATTATTTATACTTAAATATTCAAAAAAAAATATATTGGAAAAAATTAATGAAAATATATATGAACCAATTAATCCAGAGTATGTTTTATTCGGACTAATTTTTGATAACTTTTTACCCTTAAATATTTTACCAAATATATAACCGCCTATATCTGAAGAAATACATATAGTTATAACAAAATAGAAAAGTATTTTCTGATTGTAATTATCTGTGTAAAAAATTGAAAATATTTTAAAATGAAAAAAAAATAAATAAACCAGTAAAAATAAAAGCATTAAATAAAAGTTAATAAGACTTTTTTTAAAAAAAATTTTTTTTAAGATTAAGTGAAATTCATAAAAAACTTGGATAAAACAAATTATTAAAACCGATCCCATTATATAAAGATTACTAATAGCGATATATAAAGTTAAAAATAAAAATAATGATGTAATAATTCTTTTACTTAACTCCGCCATTCAAACCACCAAAGTTTCTACTAATATTTTTAAATTTATCAATTATCTTAAAAAAATCTTTTTTTGTAAAATCTGGCCACATTTTTTTCACAAAAAAAATCTCTGTATATACTAATTGCCAAATTAAAAAATTGCTTATTCTTTGAGTATCTCCAGTACGAATTAGTATATCTGGATCTGGTATTCCATTTGTATATAAATACTTCTCAAAATTTTTTTTATTCGCAGATAACTTTTTTTCTTTAATAATTTTTACTGAGTTAAGTATTTCTTGTCTTGAGCCATAATTAAGAGCCATATTAATCTGAATTTTATTATTGTTGATTGATAACTTTTCAACTTTTTTGATCTTAGTTTTTAATTCATTTGGGAACGGGTTTATATTGCCTATAACTTTTATTTTGATATTTTTATTTAATAAATTCTTTATTTCCTTATCAATAAAATTTGACAGTAATTTAAATAAGTAAGTAACCTCACTGATTGGTCTTTTCCAATTTTCGGTTGAAAAAACAAATAATGTTAAATATTTGATTTTTTTTTCAATTGCAGCATCAATAACTTTCTCAACACTTACCAATCCTTTTTTATGACCATAATTTCTTGAATTCTTTTTTTCAATACCCCATCTGCCATTTCCATCCATTATTATGGCTACATGTTTGGGAGATATCATATTGTCATTATTTCTTTTTCTTTTAACTCTACCTTCTCATCTATTAGTTTGATATTTTTATCTGTAAGGGTTTGAATTTTTTTCTCAAATTTTTTTTCGTCATCTTCTGATATATCTTTTAATTTTAATAATTTTTTTAATTCATCGTTAGCTTCACGTCTAATATTTCTTATGGAAACTTTACATTTTTCACCCATACTTTTTACCATTTTCTTTATTTCATTTCTTCTTTCTTCGCTTAAATCTGGAACAGGCAATCTAATTAGTTGACCGTCTATTTGGGGATTTAATCCAAGCTCTGACTTTTTAATTGAAGAATCAATTAGATTAACATTGTTTAAATCCCAGACTTGTATATTGATCATTCTAGCTTCTGGTGTAGTAATTGTAGCAAGTTGATTAATGGGCATTTTTTGTCCATAGACATCAACTTTTACTAAGTCTAACATGCTGGAATTTGCTCTACCAGTCCTTAATGAGCTAAGTTCTTTTGAAAAAATTTCAAGAGATTTTAACATTTTCTCGTTATAAGAATTTTCATTAAACATTAATCGCCTATTTTTACTCTTATAAATTCTTTAACTCTTAGGTCTTTAATATTCATTTCATTTAGAATTTCACTTACTTTTTTCTTTGGTTCCATTACCCAATTTTGGGTCATTAAACTATTTTCTTCCTTAAATTTTTTTAATTTACCTAAACTAATTTTTTTTATAATTTCATCTGGTTTTCCTGAATTTTTTAATTCTTCTGAAATTAATTTTTCTTCTTTATCTAAAACCCCCTTCTCTATATCATCTGAATTCAAAGCAAGAGGATTAGATGCAGCTATATGCATTGATAATTGTTTACCAAAAACATTAATTTCGTCATTTTTTTGATTAGTTTCTAATGATACTATTACGCCTAATTTTGAAACATTATCTTTGATAACCGAATGTTGGTATGTAAAATTTTGTGAATTTTGGTTCTCAATGGTTTTTAAAATTCCAATAGTAATTTTTTCACCGATTTTTGCAATTAAACTTACTAAGTTTTCTTCTACTGTTATGCCATTCTGCATTATTGATTGATTTAATGTTTCACGACTAGATGAACATAAGTTATTTAACTCACTCAGTTCTTTAACAAAATCTACAAAATCGTTATTTTTTGCAACAAAATCAGTTTCACAATTAACTTCAATCAAAGAAGTTTTTATTCCATTACTACTTATAGCGATAACTCCTTCTTTTGCTTCTCTCGACATTTTCTTTGAAGCTTTTGCGATACCTTTAACACGTAAAATTTCTGCCGCCTTATCTAAATCACCATTCGATTCTTTTAGTGCTGAATTGCAATCTTTAAATCCAGCTCCTGTAGATTGTCTCAATTTTTTTATTTTTTCTATTTCGCTCATTAATTAATGGCAATTAATTTAATCTAATTTAATTTCTTTAAATCCACAGTTTTTTTATTTACTGGATTGAGTTTATTTTTTTCAATTAAATTATTTTCTTCGGGTGAAGGTTTAATATTTTGTTTTGCATCTTTAATTGTATCTTTCATTAAATTACAGTATAGATCAATTGATCTTCTTGCATCATCGTTTCCTGGTATAGGAAAATCAATACCCTCTGGATCAGAATTTGTGTCTAATATTGCAATTATTGGAATTCCCAATTTAATTGACTCTTTGATAGCTAATGATTCATAATTAGTATCTATTATGAATACAAGATCTGGTATTTTTTTCATATCCATTATGCCACCAAGTGACCTTTGTAATTTATCTCTTTGACCACTCATTTTCAGTAATTCTTTTTTTGTAAATCCACGATTTTCTGATGATAAATCAGCATTAATCTTATTTAGTTTTTTTATTGAATTAGAAATGGTCCCCCAATTAGTAAGCATGCCCCCTAACCATCTATAATTAACAAAATACTGATCAGTGTCTTTTGCTAATTGAGCTACAGCCTCTGACGCCTGCTTTTTTGTAGAAATAAATAAAATTTTTCCACCAGTGGAAATTGTAGTATGTACTTTTTCTAAAGCTGTATTAGTCAACTCTAGTGTTTGAGTTAAGTCAATTATGTGAATAGAGTCTCTCTTTCCAAAAATATATTTTTTCATTTTTGGGTTCCATCTAAGAGTTTTATGGCCAAGATGCACTCCAGCTTCTAAAAGTTGTTCTATTGTTAGTTTCGGTATTTTCATTTTTTATTCCCGGTTATGCCACCACAACTATTGCCCCTAAGGGACCGGAGGTTTAAAACCAGTAATTGTGTGCGTGTTAATTTGAGAGATTGATACTGAGTTATATCAAAAAAACAAGCATTTTTTTACTCTTTAGCAACATTTTCTAATAAATTTAGAGAATTGAGAAGATTATTGTCAATTTTTCTCTTATTTTTTAGATGTAATTTTACAATTTCATGAGATTTATTAATTACGATTTTTACTTCAGTTTCACCAGATGTGTTTCCTAATCCTTTTAATTTTTCAATTTCTTTAATATCATTAAATTCAAAAGTAATATTACTTATTTGTTTATTAGCAATTTCATTTAGGGAAATAATTTTTTTTACATTAATTCTTTTTTGAGATTTGGCGGCATCTGTAAAACTTTTCATTAATGTTAACATTAAAGAATTACCTACTTTAATTAAATCTCTATTAATTTCAAAAATATCTGAAAAAATAAACAACTCAAAAACACTTGTTAAGTCTGAAAATTTAATAATTCCATATGAATTACCTTTTTGTGTTTTTTTTTCTTGTACTTTTAAAACAGTACAAGCAATGTTAGAACTTAGAATATCTTTGCTATTTTCAAAGTCATCAAAATTAATAATATTAAATTGTTTAAAAATATTTTTAAATTGATTGATTGGGTGATCTGATATATAGAAACCAAGAGTTTCAAATTCTTTTGTAAGTTTTATATCTGTTTCCCAATCTTTAGTATTACTTAATAAATGAAAGTCTTCTTTTTCATGATCTACAAATAAATCAATCTGGTTAGCTGATTTATTCTCATGTATATTTTTAGATTTTAAAATTATATTTGGAATAGACTCGAGTAGTGATTTTCTATTTTTATTTAATACATCAAAGGCACCAGCTTGGACCAATCCTTCCATTTGTAATTTATTAATATCTTTATGATTAACTCTGTTAACAAAATCACTAAAATTTTTAAATTCTCCATTAATTAATCTTTCTTTGATAACATTAGAAATTGCTTCAAATCCTACATTTTTAATAGCACCCAAAGCGTAATAAAAATTTTTTCCATCTGATGAAAAGTCGGCCTGACAACTATTGATATTGGGTCTAATTATTTCAATATTAAGTCTTTTTAATTCTTCATAAAATTCGCTTAACTTTTTTTGATTAGATAATTCCATTGACATAGATGCTACAAAAAATTCATGAGGATAATAAGTTTTTAAAAATGCAGTTTGATATGCTATAACCGCATAAGCAGCAGCATGACTTTTGTTAAATCCATATTCAGCAAACGGTTCAATCTTTAAAAATATACCAGCAGCAATATCCTTGCTAATTCCATTTTTAAATGCTCCCTCTACAAATCTTACTTTTTGTTTTTCTAATTCAGCTCTTTTTTTCTTTCCCATTGCTCTTCTTAAAATGTCGGCTTCACCAGCTGTAAATCCTGATAGAGTTTGGGCAATTTGCATTACTTGTTCCTGATAAATTATAACACCATATGTTGGTTTTAAAATTTGCTCTAGTTTAGGGTGAAGATAATCAGGTTCTCTTTTTCCATGTTTGCACTCATTGTATATTGGGATGTTGCTCATAGGTCCTGGTCTATACAACGCAACTAAGGCGATGATATCCTCTAGTCTATTAGGCTTCATATTTATAAGTGCTTCTTTCATTCCTGAGCTCTCAAGTTGAAATAAACCAACAGTTTTACCACTTGATAGGAGTTCGTAAACTTTTGGATCTTCGTAATTTATTTTTTCAATTTCAAATTCTGGTTTAATTTTATTTATTAATTTTTGAGCTTTATCTATAACTGTAAGTGTCTTCAATCCTAAAAAATCAAATTTTATAAGCCCTGCATTTTCTGCTGAGTACATATCAAACTGAGTTGAAGGTAAAAGTAGATCTGATGAATTGTCTTTGTATAAAGGAACACTTTCTGTTAATTTTTTATCCGCAATAACAACTCCTGCAGCGTGAGTAGCAACATTACGATTTAAACCTTCTAATTTTAGGGATAAATTTACTAAACGGTCTACCCTTTTATCATCTTTTATTAACTTTTGTAATCTTGGCTCAATATTAATGCACTCTTGTAAAGACATAGGTCTAGATGGATCAAATGGAATCATTTTACAAATACTATCTATAAAACCATAAGGCAAACCTAGTACTCTACCAACATCTCTAATTACCATTCTTGCCTTAAGCTTACCAAAAGTAATGATATGAGCTACACTGTCTTTATATTTTGTAGTTAGGTATTTAAAAACTAAATCTCTTTTTTCCTCACAAAAATCTATATCAAAATCAGGCATTGAAATTCTATCTGGATTAAGAAATCTTTCAAAAATAAGATTAAATTTAATTGGATCAATGTCAGTTATAGATAAACACCAAGCAACCAAAGAACCTGCACCAGACCCTCTGCCTGGTCCTACTGGTATTTTGTTTTCTTTAGCCCATTTAATATAATCTGAGACAATTAAGAAATAACCAGAATAATTCATTTCAACTATTATTTTTATTTCATGATCTAATCTTTTTTTATACTCTAGATATTTTTCATTTTGAAGAATATTTACTAGATCTATATTAAAAACTAATTTAAATTTATCATTTAGTCCTTCAACTGATAATTTTCTCAATATTTCATTTGGATCTTTCTCTGAAGATGAAATACTTGGTAAGATGGGTTTAGAAAAATTTGGCTTATACGAACATCTAAGTGGTAAATTAAAATTATTTTCTAAAGCTTCTGGCAAGTCATTAAATAGCTCAATCATCTCATCTGAAGATTTAAAGTAATGTTGGTTTGTAAGTTTTATTCTACTTGTGTCATTTACATAAGTTTTTTCACCAATACACATTAGTGCATCATGTGCTTCGAACATATCTTTATTCAAGTAATAAACTTCATTAGAAGCAATGATTGGTAATTCTAGTTTTTTTGAAATATTAAGATTATAATTTTCAAAGTCTTTTTCGTTCAAATCATTATGTCTTTGAATTTCTATATAGATATTGTCTTTAAATTTTTCTTTTAACTTAGTTAGTATTTCTTCTATTTCATTAAATAAACCTTTATTGAAGAGTGAACCAAACAAGCATCTAATTGAACCAGATAAAACTATTATGCCATCTGAGTTATTTATTAAATCATCTAATTTACAATGTGGAGAGGTTGTTTCTGAATTTTCTAAATAAGATTTTGATGAAAGTTTAATAATATTTTTATATCCATCATAGTTTTTTGCTATTAGAGGTATTATGCCATTAAAATCTTTATATTTGAATGATATCTGAGTCCCAATAATAGGTTGTGTACCAACAGATGATAAATTTTCTGAAAATTCTAATGCACCTGATAAATTGTAAGTGTCTGATAAGCCTAATGATTTAATTTTATTTTTTTTACAAAAATCTTTTAATTGATCAATCTTTACCGCTCCTTCACAAATTGAATATTGAGTGTGTATTTTAAATTGATTAAAAGTTTTATTAACTGATTCTTTCATTGGTGACACTTATCTTACCACCAATCATTTTAATTTTACAATCTGCCATATTTGCAAAATATCTATTGTGGGTTGCAAAAATTATAATTCTATTTTTGTCTTTTAGATTAAAAAGAATTTTAAATATTTGCTTAGCATTTTCAAAATCCAAACTACCCGTTGGTTCGTCAGCTAATATGATATTTGGCTCATTTATTAAGGCCCTAGCAATTGCTATTCTTTGATTTTCCCCTCCTGAAAGCTCTGATGGATAATGATTTAATCTTGAAGTTAAATCAAATTTTTTAATCAATTTTTTTGCTAATTCTGTTGATTTTGATTTATTATTAGAAATTAACAAATTTGGAAGTAATACATTTTCAAGTGCTGTAAAATCAGGCAATAAATTTTTTTCTTGATAAATTATACCTATATTTTTTGATCTTACATGGTCATTCTCAATTGAACTATTTGTATCAATTTTTTTTTCATTAAATTCAATAAAACCTGATGAAGGAATATCAATCAATGACAATAAATTTAATAACGTTGATTTACCAGATCCTGAAGGTCCTACAATTGAATATACTTTTCCTGCTTCAAATTTAAAATTTATATTGTTTAAAACTTTAAGAGATTTATTTTTTTCATACTTCTTTGATAAATTATTTAATTTTAAACAATTATTCATATTTTAAAGTTTGTATGGTATCTAATTTTGTTGCTCTAGAAGCTGGATAAATTGATACAATAGAGGTTGTTATTATTGAACATAATGTAATTAAGATAATTGATTTTATGTTTATTTCTGATGGAAGAGTACTTAAAAAGTAAATTTCTTCTGGAAATAACATTATATCAAATGTATTAGAAATAAATTTCCTAATATCTTCGATATAGTATGAAAATAATGTCCCTAATAAAATACCAAATAAAGTTGCTGAAGTTCCAATAATAAATCCAACAAAAAAGAAAATTTTTTTAATTGATGTGTTTGTCACTCCAATAGATTTTAAAATTCCAATATCTCTTGTTTTATTTTTGACTAGTATAGTCAAACCAGAAATAATATTAAATGCAGCTACAATTATTATTAAAGATAAGATTATAAACATTACATTTCTTTCAACTTTTAAAGCTGAAAATAACGACTCGTTTAAATCTGCCCATGTGTAAACATATGCACCAGGAAAATAATCTAATAAATTTTTTTTGTGATGTTCGATTTTTTTTGGATCTTTAAAATAGTACTCAGTGAATCTTTTTTCTTTATTTTTATCAAAAAAATCTTCTAATGTATTAAGATTGATATATGCTACATTTTCATTAAATTCACCTATACCACTATCAAATATTGAAATTACTTCAAATGTATCTTGTCTAGGAAAAGACCCAACGATTGTTTGAACACCAGATGGTGACATTATTGTTATTTGATCACCAATATCAATATTAAGTAAAAAGCTTAAATCCTTTCCAATTGATATTGAATTATTTTTTAGATCTGTTGTACCAAAATATTTTTGATTATTTGATATTTCTAGTTTCTTAAAATCATTTTTTAAATATCCTTTTAAAAGAATGCCTTTTGTGTTTTGTTTTGAGAGAATTACTGCTTCTCCATCATTTGAAACAATGCCTTTTGTAAAATCTTTATCAGTTATAATAGCTAAAGGTTTGTCGTATGGTTTTACAACAGCATGGGCATTAAAACCTACAATTTTATTTATTAACTCTGTTCTAAAACCATTCATTACTGACATAACAATTATTAAAACAGCCACACCCAAGCCTATGCCTATAAAGGAAAAGATAGAGATTACATTTAAAAAGCCATCTTTTTTTCTAGCTTTTAAAAACCTAAATATAATCTCTTTTTCTAGTTGTGAAATCAATTTTGCTTAGCTTTTATTATTTGTGAAGCTATATCTTCAACTTTCAACTTTTGAATTTCTCCATCGACTTCCTTAAACTCATACAAATTTCCTTCAGATTTGCTTCCAATTATCAATTGATATGGAATTCCGATTAAATTGAATTTTTTGATTTTAGCTGAGATATTTTCATCCGTATCATCAATGATTGTTTCTATATTTTTTGATTTTAGAAATTCAAATATTTTAATAGACTTTTCTAAATTAGATTTATCATTTTTGTTTATCATTGGAATAATAGCACAATGATAAGGTGTTACTGACATAGGCCATTTCATAATACCTTCTGTATCGTTATATTTTGCCTCAATTATGGCACCAACAAGTCTAGAAACTCCTATTCCGTATGATCCCATTTTAACAAATTCTTTTTTTCCATTAAAATCAACAGCAGCATTCATAGGTTTTGAATATTTGTCTCCGAAATAAAATATGTGGCCAACTTCAATGCCTTTAGTGTTTACTCTAAACTCTTCTGGGACAGTTTTTTTAAATTCTTCTTCAATAAATTTTTCATCTGTTACAGAATAAAATTTTTCATATTGTTTTCTCAATATACCTAATGACTCTTGGTTTAGAATAGTTTTAGAGCTATCTACATCAAAAATTCTTTTATCCGTATAAATTTTACTTTCACCAGTATCAGCAAGAATAATAAATTCATGAGATAAGTTTCCACCAATTGGTCCTGTATCAGCAGCCATGGGTATTGCAGACAAATTTAATCTTTTAAATGTTTTTAAATATGAGAGGAAGAATTTATTGTATGAAAATATTGCATCATCATCTGTCAAATCAAATGAATAAGCATCCTTCATATAAAATTCTCTACATCTCATAATGCCAAATCTCGGCCTTAACTCATCCCTAAATTTCCATTGAATATGATATAATAATTGAGGTAAAGATTTATATGATTTAAAGGAAGATCTGAAAATTTCTGTTACAAGTTCTTCGTTAGTTGGACCATATAACATTTCTCTATTTTGACGATCCTTTATTCTTAACATTTCCTCACCATAATCTTCATATCGTCCACTTTCCTTCCAAATTTCAGATGATTGAATTGTGGGCATTAATATTTCTTGAACACCGACACGATCTTGTTCTTCTCGAACTATTTGTTCTATTTTTTTCATGACTTTAAAACCAAGTGGTAACCAAGAATAAATCCCAGCAGAGGACTGTTTGATCATACCTACTCTCAACATTAATTGATGGGATTTAATTTTAGCCTCAGATGGATTATTTTTTAGTATTGGTATAAATGATTTAGAAAAAAACATTAATTTAAAAAGTTACGTAAATTTAAAATTTCATTAATTACTAATAGATATATAACTATAAAAATACCAGATGTAATTAAAGTACAATAAATTATTTTTTTAGTTATTTTAGGATTTTCTGGGGCCCCTGGATCTACACCCTCTATATTTCCCTTTTTTTCACGATTCACATCTATTGGAAGAATGGCAAAGAAAACTATCCACCACAAGCAGACATATACAACTATTGAGCCTGTAATACTCAATTAAATCCTCACTAAATTTATATTTGTATAAGGTCTTTTTCCTAATTTTTCTTTTGTGTACTTTCTACAAGTTATTTTAAGAGCATCAATTAAATTTGATTCTTGTTTTTTGTTATTTAAAGAAAAAGTTTTTGCTGTTTTTTCAATTTCTTCTTCAAGATTAAATGTGAATTCATCTTTTTCGTATATTGGTAAACCTCTAAAAGTTAATAAAGGTTTGTTATGAATATTACCATTTGGTGTTATTACTAGTGTTGCTTCTATTAATCCGTTAGTAGATAAATTTTTTCGCTCTTTAATAGATTGAGCGTCTTCTTCCACACTTATTGAACCATCTACGTAAAGTCTTCCACTTGGTGCTTTATCATAGACTTCGGGTTTATCACCTGGATAAATTCTTACTATATCACCATTTTCTACTCTAACTGGATATGGGACTTGCATTTCTTTAGCAAAATTTATGTGCTCAATCATATGTCTATGTTCTCCATGGACAGGTATAACAGATCTCGGCTTGATCCAGTCATACATATCCTTTAAATCCTCTCTATTTGGATGTCCAGATACATGAATGAATTCACTATCTTCTGAAATTACTTCTATACCTTCTCTAACTAATTGATTGTGAAGTTTGTATAATTTTTTTTCATTACCCGGAATAATTTTTGAAGAAAATATAACCGCGTCCCCTCTCTCAACAAAAACGTCAGGATGGGTATAATTTGAAATACGGTTCATTGCACCCATTGGTTCTCCTTGGCTACCAGTACATAAGTAAACAATTTTTTCTCTTGAGATATTTTTTGCATCTCTTGCATCAAGTGGTTCAATGACATTTTGCAAATAACCACACTGTCTGGCGGCTTTATAAATTCTATGCATTGAACGACCCACCAAAGCAATCTGCCTACCAGTTTTTTCAGCACAATAAAAGGCTGACTCCATTCTAGCAACATTTGAAGCGAAAGATGTAATAATTATTCTTTTTTTTAATCTTTCCATTATCTTTAGCATATTTTTTCTCACATCTAGTTCGGATCCTGCTCTTCCCGCACTAAACACATTTGTTGAATCACATATCATTGTCAAAACACCTTCTTCGCCAATTTCCTTTAATCTTTTTGAATTCATATTATCTCCAGTTAATGGATCTGGATCACACTTCCAATCACCAGTGTGTAATATATTCCCAACAGGTGTTTCAATTTTTAGTCCATTAGGCTCTAGTATAGAATGTGTTAATGTTACAAATTCTATTTTAAAAGGACTTAAATCTACGATGCTATTTAATTGAACAATTTCTAGATATCCTGTTACATCAATTTTTTTTTCCTTAAATTTTTCTGAAATTAAAACTGATGTGAAGGGCGTAGCAAATATTTTACATTTTAGTTTTGGCCATATATGGGCAATTGCACCAATATGATCTTCATGTGCATGAGTTAGAACAATACCTAATAAATCATCTTTTTTATCAACAATAAATCCAGGGTCAGGATATATTAAATCAACTCCAGGAATTGCATCATCTGCAAAAGTAACTCCTATATCTACAATTATCCATTTTCTATTATTTGGATTTCCATAGGCGAATAAATTCATATTCATCCCAATTTCTCCAGATCCCCCTAAAGGGCAAAAAATTAATTCTTCTTTCATTTATTTAAATACATAGCAGCTTTTAAAACTCCATCAGTCGTTAAATTAGATTTTATTTTTACTTTTAGTTTTAAAGAATTTTTAAACATTTTTGCTAGTCCACCAGTAAATATTATTTTATATTTTTTTTTGGTTTGTTTAATAATGGAATGAATTATATTGTCAATCAGACCAGTATAACCAAAGAAAAATCCTGAATTAATTGCACTTATAGTATTTTTACCTACAACATTGTTTGATTTTTTAAATTTTATATTAGGTATTAAAGATGCTTTTTTTGATAAATTTTCTAATGATAGATTTATTCCAGGAGCAATTACCCCTCCGTTATAACTATCTGCTGAGATTACATCAAAATTAGTTGCTGTTCCAAAATCTACTACAATATAATTATTTTTATTGTCAATTACTGATATTGCATTAG
>CACPEZ010000011.1 GCA_902633125.1 uncultured Pelagibacteraceae bacterium | reverse complement strand
TAATCATGTTAATTTCATTTATGGTAAAATTTTAAAACAAGATAAAATACCATTAATAGTAGATTGTGGAGCAAATATTTGTGCAAGTGCAAACTACTTCTATAAAGCATACCCTAAAACAAATATTATTGGAATTGAACCTGATCAAATAAATTTTGATATTTGTAAAAAAAATAATCTTGATCAAAAGAAAATTAAGATAATTAAAGGCGCGATTAGTAGTGAAAAATTTATGTATTCTTTAGAAAGAAAAAATAAAGATGGAAGATCATCATATATAAAGCACAAAGATTTAAAAAATGTTCAAAAAGGTTTGCCCAAAACCATAACTATGGAAGATATTATGTCCAATTATCAACTTGAAAAATATGAACCATTTATTATCAAAATAGATATAGAAGGCCACGAAAAAAAATTTTTTGAATATAATACTGAGTGGATAAAGTATTTTAAATTTATTATAATCGAACTACATGATTGGATGCTGCCTAATGAAAATATATCAGCAACATTTCATAAAGCTCTGGAAAAAAATTTATCAGATTATGAAATACATAATTTTGGAGAGAATACTTTGATTATAAACAATAAATTAAAATGAACATTCTTGTAACAGGTGGTTTGGGGTATATTGGATCTCATTTAGTTAGCAAGCTTATTGATAAGAAATTTTCCATATTTATTATTGATAACTTAAACAATTCAAAAAGATCAACATATAAAATCTTAAAAAAAATTAATCCAAATATTAAAGGATTTAAAAAAATTGATCTCAAAAATAAAAAAAAACTTTTAAATTATTTTAAAAAAAAAAAAATTGACATTGTTATACACATGGCAGGCTTGAAGTCTGTATCAGAGTCATATTCTAATGTTAAAAAATATTACAATAATAATATACTCGGATTTGTGAATCTAATTGAAACAATGCAAAAATCCAAAATTCAAAAATTAATTTTTAGTTCAAGTGCTTCCGTTTATGCACCTAAGATTTCTTCAGCTATAAAAGAGGACGATCAATTACAAATAAATAGTATTTACGGATTTACAAAAAAAACAATTGAAGACATAATTTTTTTAAAAAGCAAAAGCCTGAGATTAAATTACATAATTTTAAGATATTTTAATCCTGCAGGCTGTCATCAGAATGGTCTTCTAGGAGAAAACCCCAAAGGAACTCCAAATAATTTATATCCTTACATTGGAGATATAATAAAAAAGAGAAGAAAATATTTAAAAGTTTATGGAAATGATTACAAAACAAAAGACGGAACAGGCGCAAGAGATTATATTCATATAGATGATCTAGTTGACACACATCTAAAATCGTTACAGCGTTTATTTAAATATAAAAATATTCAAGAAGTATTTAATGTTGGATGCGGAAAATCAATTACAGTTAAAGCAGTTATAAATTCATTCAAAAAATTTTGTAACTTCAAAATAAAATTTAAATATTATCCAAGAAGATATGGGGATTTAGATAAAATATATACTAACAATAATAAAGCAAAAAAAATTTTACAATGGAGACCGGAAAAAAACCTAAAAGACATAGCTCTTTCTACCTTTAAATATTATAATAAATGAATCTCTACATCAGAAAATTAATTAAAATAAAAAATTCTTTATCAAATAATACAAAAAAGAATTTTCCTTATTTAATTTTTTTTACAATTGTATCATCTTTTTTTGAAATTTTAACAATTGGTTCCATAATGCCGGTAATAACTATATTTATATTTCCTGATATTCTTTTTGAATTAAAAATAATTGAACAAATATATAACCAAATGAGTCTTAATTTAAATGAATTTAGAGTAATAATTATTTTTCTATTTATAATTCTTATTTTGCTTTCTACTTTCTGTAGAATAATTCTCTTGTATTACAATATCAATGTATCAAAACTAATTACATCAGATTTATCTAGTAGTTTGTTTAATTCATATATATTTAATAATTATGAAGATATTGCTTCATTTAAGTCAAATAAAATAGTTGCAAGTACTACAGAAAAACTTGAAATTTTATCTAATATTATTTTTCATTTTTTTAATTTTCTTTCGTCTATTATTCTATCTGTTGCTATAATCTGCTCTTTAATTATTTTTTCTGATATTAATATAATTTTATCATTAATAATATTCGTTGGAGTAATATATTTAACATTAATTTTTCTCACAAAGACTAAACTTTCAAAATACTCTGAATACACAAATTATCTCTCAAATTTAAGGGTAAAAAATTTACAAGATTGTTTGAATAACTATAAAAATATAATTTTAGAAAACAGTATGAAGTCTTACTCAAAGTTTTTTTTTGATTTAGATTATAACTATAGAAAAACACAGGCAAAAATCTCGTTAATTGGTTATTTACCTCGGTTTTTAATCGAAGCTCTTTCAATAATTATTATTACTGTAATTACTTTTTTCTTCTTATCAAAAAATAATTTTGAAAATACATCAGGTATTATCTTATCTGTAGGTATAGTAGTATTTGGTGCACAAAAACTTTTACCCATTTTCCAATCTATATATCTTGCTTACACATCGATTAAAGGGAATATGGGCATGATTAATGAAATTATAAATTCAATAAATACTAATAAAGAAATAAATTCAGAATTAAATAATAAAAGAAAAGATGAATTTAAATCTTTAAAATTAGAAAATATAAATTTTAAATACCAACAAAATGACAAGCTAGTTTTATCAAATATTAATCTTTCTATAAATAAAGGAGACAAAATTGCTATAATTGGACAATCAGGTTCTGGCAAAAGTACTCTGGTAGATATAATTATGGGTTTATTAAAACCATCTAATGGTAATATTTTGTTTAATGATGTGAATATTAACTTTGATACAGATAAATTTGAGTTAAGAAAAAACTTTTCTCATGTTCCACAAAATTATTTTATTTTAAATGAAACAATTAAAGATAATATTTTATTTTCTATTTCAAAAAATGAGTATATTGACGAAAATAAACTTAACAAAGCTATTGAATGTAGTGAGCTTGGTGAATTTATTTCAAATTTTCAAAAAGGATTAGATACAATTATTGGTGAAAGGGGAGCAAATATTTCTGGGGGGCAAAGACAAAGAATTGCCTTAGCTAGAGCATTTTATCAAGAAAAAAATATCTTAGTTTTAGATGAAGCCACAAGTTCACTTGATCATGAGACTGAAAAGAAAATTATTTATAGTTTGAAAGAATTATATTCTGAACTTACTGTTTTATTTATAACTCATAAAAAAAATTTGCTTGGAAATTTTAATAAAATAATCAACTTAGATGAATAAGACTTTTAAAGTAACTATAATTGTACCTGGAAAATTTCATGCTTTCAACCTAGCAAAAGGCTTACAAAATAAAAATGTTTTAAAGACGCTAATAACAAGTTATCCAAAATATTTAGTTATTAGAGATGATATAAATAAAAAAATTGTAAAATCTATATTTATTAAAGAAATTTTAGAAAGAATACTTTTAAAACTAAAACTAAATATATTATTATCAAAATCATACTATTATATTAATTTATTGTTTGAATATATTTCTTCAAAAAGAATAGACTACGATAGTACAGATATATTAGTTAGTTGGTCAGGTGTAGCTGAAAAATCATTTATCAAATCAAAAACAAAGAAAATTATCAAAATTCTAGAGAGAGGGTCATCACATATTGTCTTTCAAAATAAAATTTTAATAGAAGAGGCCAAAATATTAGGACTTAAAAAAAAACCTATAGATGAAAGAATTATACAAAAAGAAATAAGAGAATATGAATTAGCTGATTATATTTCAGTGCCAAGCAATTTTGCAAAACAAACATTCATAGATAACGGTATTAATTGTCAAAAAATAATTACAATTCCCTACGGGACCAATTTAAAGCAATTCTATAAGCTAGATTTAAAACCAAATGAATTTACGATTATTTCTACTGGTCAAATTTCAATAAGAAAAGGCTCAATCTATTTATTAAAAGCTTTTGAAGAATTAGATTTGAAAAATTGTAAACTAATTTTGGTTGGAAATATTGAAAGTGAGTTAAATGAGATATTAAAACCGTATTTTTCAAATCCAAATATTACTTTTGAAAAACATGTAAAACAAATAAGACTTATTGATTATTACAATCGTTCACACATTTTTGTCACTAGTTCTTTAGAAGAAGGTTTGTCCATGGTACAACCCCAAGCAATGGCTTGTGGCTTACCGATTATATGTACAACTAATTCTGGTGGTGAAGAATTAGTAGATGATGGAGAAAACGGCTTCATTGGCCCAATAAGAGATATTGGTTTTTTAAAAGAAAAAATTAAATTCTTTTATGATAATAAAGATGAATTAGAAAAATTTAGCAAAAAATCTAACGAAAAAGCTATTAAATATTTTTCATGGGAAAATTATTCAGAAAAAGTTTATAAACAATATAATAAATTAATTTTAGAGAAACGTATGAATTAACTCAGCTTGTTTCTTTGCCGTCCTATGCTCTAAAATTTCTTTTTCTATTTTTTTGAATTTATCTTTGTATTCTCTATAGTTATTAAAAATATTCTCAATTTTTTTTACTAGCTCTGTAGTATTTTTTGGCTCAAAAATGAATTCTTTATCTTTAATTATTTCTGGAATCGCTCCTATATTTGAACCTAAAACAATTGAACCACAGGCGGCAGACTCTTGAATTACCCTACCATATTGCTCATTCCATTCTGAGGGAACGATTGTTAAATTTGTTCTTTGCATATACTTAGCAATATCTAAATGAGTTGGTTTTATAATCTTAAGTTTTTTTAAATTTTGTAAATATTTTAGATCACTTTTAATTTCAGAAAAAAAAGATAATGACTCAATATGAAATAAATCAATTTGAAATTCCCAATTTTCAATATTTAATTGAGTTAAGGATTTAATTAGAGTTTTTATCCCCTTTTGCCTACTGACTCTTCCAAAATAAGAAATTACAAATTTACTATTATTAATTTTTGAATTTGTTTTATAGAAAATACTATCATCGTAACCAAGAGGTATTACTTGTGTAATTTTAGTAAGTCCACAATCGTCTAGGTTGTTTTTTATTTGATTGCTATAGCAAAAAATCTTATTAATTTTCTTCTTAAATAGAAAATAAATTAACTTATATAATAATTTTTTGACATTTTTTTTTAATAAATTTTTTTCATCTATTATACTATTTTCATTGGAAAAATAGAAAATCTTTACATTATTTACGTAAGAATAAATAAGCACAATAATTGACTGTAGCGAAATTAAATCTTGATCTAAAATTAAGTGTGTGATGTTATTTTTTTTAATTTCTGGAAGCAAATTTCGATAAAACTTTAATCTTAAATGATTAAAAATAGTATTTTTTAAATAAATGTTTAACTCAATATCCTGAATATTAAAATCTGGTTTTAATGTTTTTCCATCCTCTTTATGATAATTTGGAATTATTATATGAACATTAGTTTTGTCAAATTTATTTAGGATTGAGTAAAGTTTTAAATTTATTTTTTTTACAAATGAATGACTGATAGATAACAAATTTATATCTTTGATCATAAAATTAATGTATTTATATTTCATATGAGTAAAATTTCAAAAATAAATACTGTGGTAATCCTTGCTGGTGGATTAGGAACAAGGCTTGCAGAAGAAACTCAAAAAAAACCTAAACCAATGGTAAAAATTGGCTCTAAACCAATTATTTGGCATATAATTAAACATTATAAATATTATGGTTTCAAAAATATTATAATTTGTGCTGGTTATAAGGGTTACATGATCAAAAAGTTTTTCTTTAATAGCAAAGAATTTAAAAGTGAAAATTTAAAAGTAATTAATACTGGTTTAAAATCTTTAACAGCTACCAGATTAAAAAAAGTAGAAAAATATTTGCCCGATCATTTTTGTTTAACTTATGGTGATGCTGTATCTAATGTAAATTTAAATAATTTGATTAGATTTCATTTTAAAAAAAAATCAATTTTCACAATGACAGGCATTGTGCCAATTAGTAAATATGGATCTATTAAATTCAATAAAAATGATCAAATACTGAATTTTATGGAAAAAAGAGATTTCAGCAAAAATTATGTTAGTGGTGGTTATTTTGTTCTAAATAAAAAAATCTTAAAATTTATTAATAAAAATAGGGATGAAATGTTGGAGAAAACACCAATTGTTAAGATTTTAAAAACGAAAAAAATGTTTATTTATAAACATAATAGTTTTTGGCAATGTATGGACACTTTAAGAGATAAATTATATTTAGATGAATTGTGGAAGAAAAAACCAAAGTGGAAAATTTGGAAAAAATAAAAAAAAAAAATTTTTTGCTCGTAGGTTCTAATTTTAAATATTCAATTGAAAAGAGTTACTTACGTGCTTTTAAAAAGCTTGGAATTAAGAATATTATTTTTTTTAACGCAAATAAAAACTTTTTATTATTTTCTTTATCAAAAATATTAAATAAATATATTTTAGGATTGTACTATCTAATATATAGGATCATATTAATCAATTTTATTTCTAAAAATAAAAAATTTGACTACATTATTATTTTTAAAGGTTTAGAGCTTACTTCAGAAACCTTAAAAAAAATCAAAAAATATCAAAAAAAAGCCAAACTAATAAATATTTTTACTGATGATCCATTCAATTTAAAATTTGCATCTTGTTCAAATAAAGAAATCCTAAAATCAATAAAAATTTATGATTTTTTTTGCACATCCTTTTCAAAAAAATTAAATTATAAGCTTAAAAATTATAAAGTTAAAAAGCACATTTTTCTACCTTTTGCTTACGATCAAGTATTACACTTCTCAAAAAAAATTGTTAACCAAAATAAAATATTATCAAAGGTTAATTTTGTTGGAGCATATGACCCTGAAAGAGCATTCATTCTAAATAGTTTAAAAACTAAAGTAGACGTTTTTGGTCCAGGATGGATAAATTCTAAAATCAAAAATAAATTAATTAACTTAAATAATGTATTCATTCATGGAGCAGAGTTGAAAGAATTATTTAAAAAATATGCTGTGAGTTTAAATTTACTCAGAAGACAAGACAGGGAGTCCCATAATATGAAAACTTTTGAAATTCCATCTATGGGGGGACTTATGCTAACCTATCGAAATAAAGAACAAAATATTTTTTTTAAAGAAAATCAAGATTGTTTGATGTATTCAAATATGAATGAATTAGAAAATAAAATAAATTTTATTTTAAAAAATAGAAAAAAAGCTTTTAAGATTAGAAAACAAGGTTATAAAAAAGTAAAAAACCATACATATACTAATAGACTTAAATACTTGCTAAAAAATATCTATTGATATGGATATATATAAATATAGAAAATTAATAATTTATTTTTTTGTTTTATTTACATTATTATTTTTAATAAATAGAATTTATTTAGGGAATTATTCATTTAGATTGGATAAATTTAGCCTAATTCTCTCAATTTCAATTTTAATTTTATGTTTTGCTGGAGTATATTTTTATTTAATAGAGAACAAAAGTAAGAATTTGTTTCCCTTTTTTCCTTTGATCATTTTATATATATTTTTCACCTACGGATTTAGTTTCGAGTTTAGCAATAACTATTTTAATAATTTTAATAAATATACAATCTCAAAAACATTTTATTTGATTAACATTTCATTGTTTTTTTTCATTTTAGGTTATTTTGGGTCAAAGAATTTTTTCCCGAGACGAGATGGTTTTAATTTTTTAATTTTTAAAGAATATAAACATCTAATTAATATAGCTTTTATTTTTCAAATAATAACTTTACTCAATAGATTTATAAATTATATTCCATCAAGTCTATCTCAAACTATAATTCCTTTAATAGTAGTAAGCTCATCAATATTATTTTATGCTTTTATCAAATATAAAAAAATAAAATTTTTTTTCTTATTGCTACCAGTATTTTTGACAATTTTTTTTGAAATTCTATCATCTTCCTATGTGTTTCCGGCATCAATACTTTTAATATATATATTAATTTATTTTATAGTTTATCGAAGATTATCAATCTACTTCTCGTTGTTTTTATTTATACTATTCTTTGGGTTGCACTCTTATAAAGTTGAGTTTCGATCAAGTTTGAATAAGTTCAATAATTTGAATTTAATACAGAGATCAGAAATATTTTTTGATTTACATACCAAAGCTATAAAACAAGAAGAAATTGATATATTTGAGCATGAAGCTCATAAATTAGACAATTCCAAAAGATTAAAATCAAATAATTGGAGGTTAAGCCACTCATTCTCATCTCTTTTAATTTTAGTCGACAAAACACCTAAAGAAGTAGACTATTACTATGGCGAAACCTATAAAATACTTATATCAAAAGTTATACCTAGATTATTCTGGAAAAATAAACCTAATGATAATTTGGCAAATAGAATTGGAAGAGAATATGAAATTTTGCACCCAGATGATACAAGCACCTCCTGGAATTTACCAATAATTAATGAAGCTTATATTAATTTTGGCACTTTTGGCTCAATAGGAATAATGTTAATTTTAGGTATATTTGTAAGATTAATTACACAATTTTTTTCAATTTCAAATTTTTATAATATTGAAGCGCATATTGGTATTTATATTTGTTGTATAAGTTTTTTTTGGGAACCACATTTATCATTAGTATATGGTGGCATATATTATCCAATATTATTTATATATATAATATTTATTCTTTATAAATTTTTATTAAAATTCTTTAATTATGAACAGAAAAGTTGATATTTCTTTTTTTTGCAGAAAACCATTAAAAAATTATCACTTTAGTACTGAAAATTTCTATAGTGAACTTTTTAAAAAAAAATTAGAAGGTTTTAATATTAATAAAAAAAATTTACCTTTGCACAGCAAGGGTATTTTCCGAAGGATTTATAATTGTTTCTGGTCTTGCATTAATCAAAATGAGATAAACCATATTTCTGGTGATATTAATTTTATAGCTATCACACTAAATAAAAAAAATAATATATTAACAATTTTGGACCTTTACTCATTAATACGTCTTAAAGGTATAAAAAAAAAAATTTACAAATTATTTTGGTTAGATATTCCTGTGATGAGATCAAATAAAATAATTACGATTTCAAAAAGAATTAAAAAAGAAATTATTTATCACACAAAAGTTGATGAAAAAAAAATTGAAGTCGTACCTTGCTCGATTTCAAATATTTTTAAATCAAAAAGAAGAAAAATTAATTTAAAAAAACCTCAAATATTATTTATTGGGACAGCACCAAATAAAAATTTAGAAAGGTCAATTAAAGCCTTAGAAAAATTGAATATTGAATTAGTAATAATAGGGGTTCTTACCAAAAAACAGAAGATTCTATTAAAAAACTTTAAAATAAAGTACAGAAACTTTATTAATCTAACAATAAATCAAATATACAAATATTATGTTGAGAGTGATATTATTTTGTTTCCATCAACATACGAAGGATTTGGACTGCCTATTATTGAAGCTCAATCAGTTGGAAGGTTGGTCATTACATCTAAATATTTAAGAGAAACTGGGGCCAAAGGAGCAATATATGTAAATCCTTACAGTGCTATTGATATAAGAAAAAAAATTTTAAATGTAATGGATAATAGATATAAAAATAGAAAAATTATTCAACTTGGTTTTAAAAATGTTAAAAGATTTGACATAAATCTAGTAAGGTCAAAATATAATAAAATTTATAAATCATTTTATGAAAGTATTAATAGTAACATCTGACCTATACCCTGCAATTGGAGGTCCTTTTAATGTCATATCATCAACTGTCAAAGAACTATTAAAAAAAAAAAAATTTAGCTTAAGAATCTATGCCTTTAATGATGGTAAAAAAAAATCATTTTTCAAAATTTTTAGAATAATAAATAAATTCGAAATAATTCATTTTTATGGTGGATGGAGTTTTCACCATATAATGGTTTATTTTATTGCTAAATTTTTAAAAAAAAAATTTATTATATCACCTATGGGAATATTTGATGATTGGTCATTGGATCAGAAAAAAATTAAAAAAAAAATTGCTCTTTTTTCATATCAGAAAAAAATATTAGATGATTGTGATCATATTCATGCTACATCAAATAAGGAAAAAAAAGATATACAAAAAATTACTTCTAATGAGAACATATCCGTCATACCACATGGTATTAGTGAAATTTTAGATAATGAAAAAAAAAAAGAATTCTTTATTAACGAGAAAAGAAAAATTATTTTTTTTTCTAGGTTACATAAAAAAAAAGGTTTAGATGAGCTGCTCGAAATTTGGAGTAATTTGAAACCAGTAAATTGGGAGCTGCATATATATGGTCCTGATTATGAAAATTATAAAAAAAAAATAATAAAATTCCAATCGGAATGTTCATCAATTAAATATTTTGGACCAGTTTTCAATGAAAAAGAAAAACTAAAGCTATTTCAAATTTATGATGCAATGATATTACCTACAAAAAGTGAGAACTTTGGTTTTGTAATTTTAGAAGCTTTAAGATCAGGGCTACCAGTAATCACCACCAAATTTACTCCGTGGGAAAATATTAAAAATTATGATGCAGGATGGGTATATGATGGAAGTAAAGAAGAATTAAAACATACTTTAAAAAATATTTTCATATTAGACAAACATACATTTTGTTCTAAATCCGAAAATGCAAAAAAATTGTTTCAAAATTATAAATGGAAAAATATTATTAATGGTTACTTAAAACTTTACGAAATTTAAATATGAAAGTTTTATCGATAGGTTATGAAAAATTTACAGCTGGTGGACCTTATAGCGTTGAAAAAAGTTATATTAAAGTTCTAAAAAATTTAGATTTCAATGTTGAAAAATTTGAATATGATAATTTTTTTAGCAAATACTTTTTTAGTAAAATAAAATTATCAAACTATTTAAACAATTTTGATATAATTCATTTTCATAATATTTTTGATATCAAAGCCGCTCTAATCGCAGGTATATGCAATAATTTAAGCATTCCATATGTTGTTAGTTCACATGGCAACCTCAATTATTGGTCTATGAAAAAGTCAACACTTAAGAAAAAATTATTTTTATATATTTTTAGATCATATATTTATAATTCTAGAGCCATACATGTATTAAACAATTTCGAAAAAAAAGAAATTTCAAGTTTTATAAATTTAAAAAAATTAAAATTATTTTTGCTTCCAAATTGTGTAGATGTTGTGGATTTCGAGAATATAGAGAAAAAAAAAAATAGGTTATTTACTATTCTATTTTTTGGAAGATTAGATTTTAAAAAAGGAATTTTAGAACTGTTAGATCTCATCAATTATTTTAAAATAAAATCAATAAAAGATATTAGATTTTTATTTGTTGGGCCGAAGGAAAAAAAAATTTATGGTACTTTTATAAATAAAATAAAAAAACTTAAATTAAATGATTTAATTGAAATAAGAGAGCCTACAAAAAATCATGAAGAAAAATTAAAAGTATTTGCAGAAAGCGATATTTTTATTTTGCCCTCCAAAGACGAGGCTGACTCAGTTTCTGTAAAAGAATCTTTGAGCGCAGGACTGCCTGTAATTATCTCAAAAAATTGTAAATTTGAGGCTAATGCAAATAATCTACAATTTATTAAAATTCTTGATAATAATCATGCACAACAATTTATTGATGCAATTAATTTCTTCTACCAAAATAAATACAGGATGAATTTGTTTTCTGAAGAAGCTAAAAAGTTTGCTAAAAATAACTTTTCTATAAAAAAAATCTTTACGACTTTGCCTGAGATTTATTACGATTGTGTTTCTTATAGTCAAGACTCAGATAGTTGGACAAATGAGTGATATTTATACATTAGGATTAAATTTTCTTCATTCCGATAGCTCAGCCTGTTTATTTAAAAATAATTTGTTAATCGCAGCGAATGAAGAGGAACGTTTTGTTAGAATTAAACATTCTTCAAATTTTCCTGAAAAATCAATAAATTTCTGCTTACAACAAGCTGGTTTAAAAATATCAGACATAAATTATGTAACAATTAATACTAATCCATTTTCCCATATTTCTAAAAAATTCTTTTTTGTTTTAAAAAATCCCTCATCTTTTAAAATCGCTGTATCAAGTTTAAAAAATTCTAAGAATAAAATTACTCTTTCGCAAAGATTATCTACATTAGATAAAGATAAATCATTTAAAGGTAAGATAAAATTTATAGATCATCATGAAGCACATATATCTTCCTCATTATATTTTAGTAACTTTACAGAATGCGCAAATTTATCAATTGATGGATTTGGTGATTTTGCAAGTTGTGCTTATGGTATTTATAAAAATAATAACCTAAGCATTGATAAAAAAATATTTTTTCCTCATTCATTAGGAATTTTCTATCAATCACTAACTCAATTTTTAGGATTTAAATCCTATGGTGATGAATATAAATTAATGGGATTATCGTCCTATGGTAAACCCACTTATATTAATCAAATATCAAAATTAATATATAAAACAAAAGAAGGTTTCAAATTAGATTTAAAATATTTTATTCACCATAAAAAAAAAATATTTAATATTAATAAAAATGGTCAATTTATTTATGATAATTTATATTCTGAAAAATTAATAGAATTAATTGGTGAGCCAAGACAACCCAATGAAACAATAGATCAAAGACATTTAGATTTAGCAAGATCAACACAATATGTTTATGAAGAAATCTTATTTCATTTATTAAACTTAATCTTTGATAAATACAAACTTGAAAAGCTTACAATTTCTGGAGGATGTGCAATGAATTCATTAGCTAATGGAAAGATTATAAATAATTCTAAGTTTAAAGAAATATATGTATCACCAAGCCCTGGCGATGCCGGCGGGAGTATAGGCTCTGCAAGCCTTTTCATAAATAAAAAATTTAAAAAGAATATAATTGTTGATAATTATTCGTATTTAGGACCCGAATATTCCAATGAATATATTGGTGAGATTATAGAAAAAAAATCTTTAAAAAAAAAATTCAAAATAAAATATTTGGATTACGATAAATTATATAAATATGTTGCTCAAAAAATAACATTTGAGAAAATAATAGGTTGGTTTCAAGGTAAAACAGAGTGGGGCCCCAGAGCTCTAGGTAATAGGTCAATTCTTGCAGATCCTAGGAATAAAAATATTAAAGATATTATAAATTTGAAAATAAAAAGAAGAGAGAGCTTTAGACCATTTGCTCCCTCAATTTTACAAGATCAAGTAAATAATTGGTTTGAAGAAGAATGTGAAATACCGTTTATGAGTGAAGTAAAATTAATCAGAAATGACAGAAGGAACTTGATACCAGGTGTTACACACGTAGATGGTTCTGGAAGATTACAAACTGTAACAAAAAAACAAAATTACCACTATTATAATCTAATAAAAGAATTCTTTAAAATAACAAAAGTACCGATTATTTTAAATACCTCCTTTAACGAAAATGAACCAATAGTAAATAATCCAATAGAGGCTATAAACTGTTATGAAAGAACAAATATGGATATTTTAGTTTTAGGCAATTGGGTTATTGAAAGATAAATTTAAATGAAAATTACTGTTATTACTGTATGTTTAAATAGCGAAAAAACGATAGAAAGAACCATAAATTCAATTTTAAAACAAAAATATCAAAACATTGAATTTATTGTTATAGATGGAAAATCAACTGATGATACAATTAATATAGTTAATAAATATAAATCAAAAATTCATAAAATAATTTCTGAAAAAGATGATGGCATTTATGATGCAATCAATAAAGGTATAAAAATTTGCTCAGGAGATGTTATTTCAATACTGCATTCAGATGACTCTTTTATAAACGAGGATGTTTTAAGTAATGTAGTAAAACATTTTGCCAAAGAGGAAAAAATTGAATGTTTAATAGGCAATACAATAATTACAAAAAATAATAAAATTTTAAGAAAATATTCTTCAAAAATATTTAAACCTTGGATGATTTATTTTGGATTTTCACCACCACACCCTTCATCTTTTTTTAAAAAAAAAATATATGAAAAATATGGACTTTTTAAAACCAAATATAATATTGCAGGAGACTTTGAATTTTTTTTAAGAACACTACTTTTAAAGAAAGTGTTATTTAAAACAGTTTCTGAAAACTATGTAAATATGCTGTCAGGAGGAAAAAGCACTTATTCTGTAAAAAGTAATTTGGTTTCATCAATTGAATTATTAAATGCATTTAAGGAAAATAATATTTACAATAATTATTTTTTTATTTCTCTAAGATTTCCAATTAAATTAATGCAATATATATTCAGATAATGATTAAAAATAAAATAATAGAAAATTTTTATTCATACTTAATTATCATAATACCTTTGGCCCTTATAACTGGACCATTTATTCCAGATTTAATTAATGCAATTTTGGCAATTGGATATTTAGTGATTAAATTTAAAGAAGGTAATCTTAAAAATTTTAATAACTTTTATTTTAAAATTTTTCTCGTTCTTTGTTTGTACTTGATAATTTTGTCATTTTTATCTTCAAACTTTTATTCTATAAAAAGTAGTGTTTTTTACTTTAGGTTTGGGCTGTGTGCCTTGGCAATTGGATATTTTATAACTCAAAAACCTGAAATTTTAAAAATCATTTTATATTTATTTTTATCAATTTATATTATTTTATTTATTGATAGTATTTTTCAGTATCATTTTCTGAAAAATATTTTTGGTCTCGAGTATATAAATATTCAAAATTTTAGAATTACCAGCTTTTTTGGAGAGGATGAGGTTTTGGGTAGTTACACAGTAAGATTTTTTCCATTAATTCTTTTTTTGGTATTATGGAATAATAAAGGAAATTTAGATAATATTAATGTAATAATAATTATTTCATCTTTAACAATTATAACATTTACGATTATACTATTGAGTGGCGAAAGAACTTCGCTAGGTTTATTTTGTTTATCATTTATTTTTATTTTTTTATCCTCAAAAAAATTTAGAAAATTATTTATTATCCCTTTGGCTCTAATTATCTTAGTTTTTGGTTTCACTATTTCTACAAGTGAAAAAATCAAGAATAGAATTGTAACACAAACTATTAATCAAATGGGATTAAATCCTGGTAGTGAAAGAATGGTTATGTTTAGCAAAACATATGAAGGACATTTTATTATTTCATACAATATGTTTAAGGAAAAACCCATTGTTGGGCACGGACCTAAAATGTTTAGATATTATTGTATTAAAGAAGAAAATTTTGTTGCCCCAAACGCATGTACTACGCATCCTCATAATTTCTATGCTCAAAGTTTAGCTGAAACTGGAATTATTGGTTTTTTTGTATTATTAAGCATTTTCATAACCGTTGTATTTTTTTTCATAAAAAATTTATTTTTTCAAATATTTAAAAAAAAACAGTATATAACTGATTTCTCAATATGTTTGCTGAGCTCTTATTTTATGACTTTGTTTCCTTTGCTTCCTTCGGGGAATTTCTTTAATAATTGGTTGTCTAT
>CACPEZ010000010.1 GCA_902633125.1 uncultured Pelagibacteraceae bacterium | reverse complement strand
TTTCTTATAAATTAGATAGTAAAGTTGAGCTTGTTAAAGAAATGACAGCTTACCACATGACTAGTGGAGGTAAAAGATTAAGAGCATTGCTTACTCTGGAGTGTGCTAAATTGTGTGGATATACAAAAGGTAGTAGAGATGTGAACCTAGCTGCATGTGTTGAACTTATACACGCTGCAACTCTTATGCATGATGATGTAATTGACAGCGCAGATTTAAGAAGAGGCAAAAAAACCACAAATAAAATTTGGGGAAATCAGTCATCAATTCTTGCTGGAGACTATTTATTGAGTAGATGTTTTGAAATGATGGTTGAGGATGGAAGTATTGAAGTATTAAAACTTTTATCTTCTACATCATCAACTATTGCTCAAGGAGAAGTTTTGCAGTTACAACATAAAGGTGACTCTGAAATGTTAGAGGAAACATATTTGAATATAATTTCTTCTAAAACTGCAGCTTTATTTTCGGCATCTTCAAAAGTTGGATCGATAATTACCGATAAAGGCAATAAATTTAAAGATGCACTGGAATTCTATGGAAAGAACCTTGGATTAACATTTCAGATTGCAGATGACACACTTGACTATAACTCAGAATTAAAAATGTTTGGTAAAGAGATAGGGAAAGATTTCTTTGAGGGCAAGGTAACTCTCCCAATTATTCTATTAAATCAAAAATTATCTTCAGATGAAAAATTAATTTTAAAAAAAATATTTGAACAAAATATTAGATCTAAAGAACAATTTGACTATGTGCTTAAGTTAGTAAAAAAATATAATATAATTAATGAGTGTTACAAAAAAGCAGAACACTATATAAGTTTAGCATCAAATTCATTAAGTATATTTCAAGATTGTGAGGAAAAAAATATACTTAAAAATTTAACTGCTTTTAGCATTAATAGAAAATTTTAAGGTGATAGGAGAATTTTTTTCCAAGCATTATCTTCTTTAATATATTTTAATCTTTCGTGAATTCTATTTTCACCATCTAACCAAAATTCAATTTCATGGTGTTTTAACCTCCAGCCTGACCAATGATTAGGCCTTGGAACATTATTTTCATCTTTATAGAGATCTTTAAATTTTTTTATTGATTGGTTTAGTTCTTCTCTATCTTTTAAAATTGAGCTTTGATTTGAGGCCCAAGCACCAATTCTACTTCCATAACTTCTGGAATTATAATAACTATCCGCTTCGTCATCTGAAACTTTTTCAGCTGTACCAACAATACGGATTTGTCTGAGTAAACTTTTCCAATGAAAGCACATTGAAATGTTTGGATTCTGCTTTATAGAGTTTCCTTTATTACTATTAAAGTTAGTGTAAAAGACAAATCCATTTTCTCCATAGTCTTTGAGCAATACCATTCTTACATTTGGATAACCTCTTTTGTCAATAGTGCCTAGAGCTAATGCATTTGGATCATTAATTTCAGTTTTCTTTGCCTCTTTATACCATTCAGTGAATAATAATATTGGATTATCAAGTTCAAGAAAGCATTTATCTAATCCTAAAGAATTTTTTTCGTTCATAATTTAACCAAAATAATTTATATAATAATATAATGTCTTTTAATACATTTGGAAAATTTTTTCGATTTACTACTTGGGGTGAGTCTCATGGTCCAGCAATAGGGTGTGTTGTTGATGGATGTCCTCCAAATATTAAGCTTAATATCAAAGACATTCAGTTAGAATTAAATAAAAGAAAGCCTGGTCAGTCTAAATTCACAACTCAAAGAAAAGAGGATGATAAAGTAGAAATTTTATCAGGAATATTTGAAGGCAAAACAACTGGTACACCTATCTCAATGATTATCTTCAATAAAGATATGCGTTCTAGGGATTATAAAAATATTAAAGATAAATTTAGACCTGGTCATGCTGATTATACATATTTTAAAAAGTATGGAATTAGAGATTATAGAGGTGGAGGCAGACAGTCAGCTAGAGAGACTGCTTCAAGAGTAGCAGCAGGAGCAATAGCAAAACAAGTTTTGCAAAATATTATTGGGAAAAAGTACAGCGTAATTGGAGCCGTAACACAATTAGGAATACTAGGATGTGACACAGAAAAATGGAATGACAGTTTCATCACAAAAAACCCTTTATTTTGTCCTGATAAAACAGTTTTAAAATTATGGGAAAAATATTTACTTGGTATAAGAAAAGCTGGCTCATCATGTGGGGCTATTATTGAAGTAAGAGCAAGAGGTGTTCCTGTCGGATTAGGAGCTCCAATTTATTCAAAATTAGATATGGATTTGGCATCAGCCATGATGAGTATAAATGCAGTAAAAGGTGTAAATATAGGATCAGGAATGAACTCTGCTCAACTGTCTGGTGAACAAAATTCTGATGAAATGTCTCAAACAGGAAAGAAAACAAAATTTAAATCGAATAATGCTGGAGGAATTCTTGGAGGTATTTCTAGTGGTCAAGAAATAATAATTTCTTTTGCAGTAAAACCAACTTCATCAATTCTTTCTCAAAGAAAAACAATTAATAAATTTGGAAAAAATACTTCAATTTCAGTAACAGGCAGACATGATCCATGTGTAGGTATTAGAGCAGTGCCTATTGGCGAAGCAATGATGCATTGTGTAATTCTTGATCACTACTTAATGAATAAAGCTCAATGTGGCAATTAATTAGTTTTTTTGATTACAACTTTAGAATTTAAAGTTTCTAAAACCTTCGCTTCAATAGATTTAGCATCTAGACCAGCTTCTTTATACATTTCTTCTGGTTTATCTTGGTCTAAAAATTTATCTGGCAAAATCATTGATCTAAATTTTATATTATTATCTAATAAATTCTTTTCATTTAAGAAATGATTTACATGGGCTCCGAAACCTCCTATAGAGCCTTCTTCCAACGTAATTAGCACTTCATGATTTGTTGCAACCTGCCAAATCAGATTTTCATCCAGAGGTTTTGCAAATCTAGCATCTACAATTGTTGGATTAATTCCCATTTTTTTTAAACCTTCTTCAGCCAACAGACATTCTTTTAATCTGTTTCCAAAACTTACTAAGGCAACTTTCTTTCCTTCTTTTATAACTCTACCTTTTCCAATATCTATTGTTTCGTTTATATCAGGTAATTCTAAACCTGCTCCATTTCCTCTTGGATATCTAAATGCACTTGGTTGATTATTAATATCTACTGACGTATTGACCATTCTTACCAATTCTGCTTCATCACTTGCTGCCATAACAATAAAATTAGGTAAAGTTGATAAATATGTAATATCGAAAGAACCTGCATGAGTGGCTCCATCGGCGCCGACTAAACCAGCTCTATCTATTGCAAATCTTACTGGTAAACTTTGAATTGCAACGTCATGAACTACCTGATCATAAGCTCTTTGTAAAAATGTTGAATAAATTGCTGCATAAGGCTTATAACCCTCTGTTGCTAAACCTGCAGCAAAAGTAACGGCATGTTGTTCTGCAATTCCAACATCAAAAGTTCTATCCGGGAAAACTTTACTAAATGCATCCATTCCTGTTCCAGATGGCATAGCTGCAGTAATTCCAACAATTTTACTGTCTTTCTTAGCGTGCTCAATTAATGTGTTCGCAAATACCTTTGTAAAAGCTGGAGCTTTAGTTGTTGATTTTTGTTGAACTCCAGTTTGAACATTAAATTTTGTAACTCCATGATACTTATCATCAGATTTTTCAGCAAAACTATATCCTTTACCTTTTTGAGTTTTTATATGAATTAGTATTGGACCATTATGATTGCTTTCTTTTGCATTTTTTAAAATTGGCAATAGTACATCTAAATCATGACCATCAATTGGACCAACATAATAAAAACCTAATGAATTAAATAATGTACCACCTGTGACAGCCGATCTCAAAAAATCTTCAGCCTTTCCAGCCTTTTTGCTAAATCTTTTTGAAAATGATGAAATAATCATTTTAACTGTTTCTCTGAAACTAAAATAAATCTTACCTGAAAAAATTTTAGCAAGATAAGATTTCATTGCGCCAACTGGTTTTGCAATTGACATATCATTGTCATTCAAAATTACGATCATTTTTGTTTTTGAGTCTCCAGCATTATTCATAGCTTCATATGCCATTCCTGCGCTCATGGCACCGTCACCAATAACTGCTATAACCTGATCTGATTTATTTGATAATTTATTTGCTGTCGCAATACCAAGTCCAGCAGAAATAGAAGTGGAACTATGAGCTGCACCAAAAGGATCAAATTCACTTTCCGATCGCTTTGTAAAACCAGATAATCCACTTCCTTGTCGTAAAGTTCGTATTTTATCTTTTCTTCCTGTTAAAATTTTATGAGGGTATGATTGATGACCAACATCCCATATCAATTTGTCCTTAGGTGTGTCAAAAACATGATGAAGTGCAACTGTCAATTCTACAACACCTAAACCTGCACCTAGATGACCACCTGTTTTTGAAACAGCATCAATCATTTCGCTTCTTACTTCTTCTGATAGAACTTTTAATTCTTCATTGTTGAGTTTTTTTATATCTGAAGGAAAATTAATATTATTTAAATATTTGTAATTTTGCATTTATTTATTTCTACTTAATATAAATTCAATTGTCTCTTTTAAATCACTAGCATTATTTTCATAGCTAACTAAACTATTAAATATTTCTTTTTTTAGTTTAGAGGCATATTTAATAGCATTTTTATATCCTAGTAAACTTATTAATGTTGCTTTTCCCCTTTTTGAATCTTTATTTGTTTTTTTTCCTGCAGTTTTTGATGTACTGCTATAATCAATTAAATCATCTGCAATTTGAAAAAGTAAACCAATTTTTTCACCAATAATTGAGAATTTTTTTATTTGATCTTTTTTATTTGTCAAAATAACTGGAGCCAAACAGCTAAAAGAAAATAATTTTCCAGTCTTTTTAATCTCCATATCTATAACTTTTTGTTTAGAAACTTTTTTTCTTTCATAATTTAAATCCAAAAATTGACCTCCAGCTATTCCTTGGTGACCTGATGATTGAGATATTAAATTTATTAGGGATACTTTTTTATTGTTATTTATATTAAACTTTGGATCAGATAAAATTTCAAAAGCTAATGTCAAAAGGGAGTTTCCAGCTAAAACAGCTGTTGATTCTCCAAATTTTTTATGTGTAGTTAGTTTACCTCTTCTAATGTCATCATCATCCATACACGGTAAATCGTCATGTATTAGTGAATAAGCGTGTATACATTCAACGGCTGAACTTAAATATAAAAGATATTTTTTTTCTACATTAAAAATTTTTCCAACATCAAAAATAAGCTTAGATCTTATTTTTTTTCCTCCAGGAAATAAACCATACTTAATAGGTATAATTAGATCTGTTTTTTTTTGTTTTGCTAAGTAATTTTTTAAAAATTTATTTACTTCATTAGCAGTTTTAACTAATTTTTTTTTCATTTTTTTTTGAGGTTAATTCTTCTATTTTTAGCTTGGTACTTTCAGATATATTTTTTGAGTTTTTTTGAAATTTTTTTTCTATTATATTGTTTAACTTCATTAAATATTGATAATCTTCAATGGATTCTTCCAAATTTTTTTTATTTTCTAATTTTTGAATTAGACGATCTGCTATATCTGTGAGTTCACTCAAAGATTTTAATTCAATATCATCTGGCAAAATTTTTTCATTCATATAATAGTTTGTAATATTATATGAAAATTAATGATTCAAATATTAAAAAAGCATTAAAATATTTAAATAATAACGAATGTATTGGAATACCTACAGAAACTGTCTATGGATTAGCTGCTAATGCCTATTCTGATAAAGGCACTAAAAAAATATTTAAATTAAAAGGAAGGCCTTCTGATAACCCCTTGATAGTTCATTATTATAATATTAAAGATTTGGAAAAAGATTGTGAGACAAATACTTTGTTTTATAAACTTTATAATTCATTATGCCCTGGTCCAATTACATTTATATTAAAACTAAAAAATGAAAGCAAAATTTCAAAAAACGTTACTAATAACAAAAAAACGTTAGGTGTAAGATTTCCAAGTCACCGAACCGCTAGAAAGTTATTAAAATCTTTAAAATATCCTTTAGCAGCGCCAAGCGCAAATATCTCTGAAGGGATAAGTCCAGTAACAAAAGATGATGTATATGATGAATTTGGAAAAAAAATTAAATTTATTCTAGAAGGCGGAAGATCAAAAATTGGTGTTGAATCTACGATTATAAGTTTAGTAAAAAAACCCCAAATCTTAAGATTGGGTGGTTTAAATATTTCTATATTAAATAAAAAATTAAAAACGAATTTAAAAACTAAATTGTATGCTAAAAGTAACATAAGTTCTCCAGGGAGAAGAAGAATTCATTATTCACCAGGTATACCTATTAGATTAAACGCAGTTAAAATAAAAAAAGATGAGGCTTTTATCCTAATTAAGAAGAGAGAAGAAAATAATAAGAATTATTTTTACTTAAGTAAGACAAATAACCTAATGGAGAGTGTTAAAAATTTATATAAAACATTAAGAAAAATTAAGAAGTTAGGTTACAAAAAAATAGCTGTACAGAGAATACCAAACCAAAACTTTGGATTAGTGATTAACGATAGACTTTTTAGAGCATCAAAAAAATGAAAAATTTAGTGGAAGTTAAAAATATAAAAAAAAATTACGGAAAGAATGAAGCTGTCAAAGGTATTAGTTTTAACATAAAAGAAGACGAAATTTTAGGCCTATTAGGTCCAAATGGCTCGGGCAAAACAACAACGATAGGCATGTTATTGGGACTTTTAAAACCAACTAGTGGAGAAATTTTAATAAACGGTCAAAAATTGGAAGGGAATAGAATTGAAATCTTGGAACAGATTAACTTCATATCTCCATATATTGAATTACCAAAAAAACTTACAGTTAAACAAAATCTAACTGTTTATGGAAAATTATACAAAATAAATAATATTAATGAGAGGATCGAATTTTTATCAGAAAAATTAAGATTAGAAGATTTGCTTAATAGCATTACAGGTGAATTATCATCTGGACAAAAAAATAGAGTAAGTTTGGCAAAAGCATTAATCAACGAACCAAAAGTATTGCTATTAGACGAGCCAACTGCATCATTAGATCCGGAAGTAGGTGATTTTGTTAGATCTTTTTTGGAAGATTATAAAAAAGAAAAAAAAATATCTATACTTCTTGCCTCTCATAATATGAATGAAGTCACTAGGCTTTGTAAATCAATTCTAATGATGAAGGATGGGATTATTATCGATGAAGGAAATCCTAAAGAATTAATCAATAAACATGGCAGAAAAAATCTAGAGGAAGTTTTTTTAAAATTATCAAGGAGCAAAAATGAGCTTAACTAGAATGTATGGTCTTTTTTTAAGACATTTTTATTTAATTACCAGATCTTTCCCAAGAGTTTTAGATCTTGTTTATTGGCCAACTATTCAAATTACTTTATGGGGATTTATATCAAATTTTTTTGCTACACATACAACATATT
Source organism: uncultured Pelagibacteraceae bacterium (assembly GCA_902633125.1). Classification (GTDB taxonomy): domain Bacteria; phylum Pseudomonadota; class Alphaproteobacteria; order Pelagibacterales; family Pelagibacteraceae; genus Pelagibacter. The sequence continues at coordinate 9,333 of CACPEZ010000010.1, read as the reverse complement.
ATAATAATGCAGTAGGAGTAATATTAACGTGCGCAATTCTTTATGATTTTCTTTTCAGAACAAGCATTGGATTTAATATGCTATTTCTTGAAGAGATTTGGAGTAGAAACTTTACAAATTTATTTATTGCGCCAATGAAAATTGGTGAAATATTAACTTCACTTGTTGCTACAGCTTTAATTAGAGCTCTTATAGGTTTAATACCAGCAGTGCTTTTAACTTCTCCATTATTCGGTATTTCAATTTTAGATTTAGGAATATTTTTATTCTTTTTATTTTTGAGCCTATATTTATTTGGAATAACACTTGGCATCCTGGTATCTGCTGGTCTATTAAGATATGGACCCTCTTTTGAAAATATAGCATGGTCTACAATGTTTTTATTAGCTCCATTTGGATGCATTTATTATCCAATTGAAATATTGCCAGAGGTGTTCCAGAAGATAGCTTATCTACTACCATTGGTATATATATTTGAAGAAGCAAGAAATATTTTGATTAATCAAACTGTAGATATTCAAAATATCTATTATGCTTTCATGTGGAATGGAGTTTACTTTGTATTATCAATTTTATTATTCTATTATTCTTTCAATGTCGCAAAAAACAAAGGAACGCTTATTAATATGGGCGAATAATGGTGCGCCCGCAAGGAGTCGAACCCTGAACCTCCAGAGCCGAAATCTGGCGCTCTATCCAGTTGAGCTACGAACGCATAATAATTTAATATAATAATTTATGAAAAATATCATCAATTTAATTATTAAAGAGGATGATAATAACAAGAGAGTAGACACAATATTAGCAAATCATGATGAAAGTTTAAGCAGAACTAGAGTAAAAAATTTAATATTAGATAGTAAATTAAAAATTAACGAGAAAATTATACAAGACCCTTCAATTAAAACTAAATTAAATGACAAAATTGAGCTTGAAATTGTTGAACCTAAGAAACAAAGCTTAAAACCTTATAATTTTAAATTAAACATAATTCACGAAGATGAAGATTTAATTGTAATTGACAAACCATCTGGAATTTCAATGCATCCTGGTGCTGGTAATTATGATAATACGATAGTTAATGCGTTAATGAATTATGATAGCAAAAATTTATCTGATATTGGAGATGAACTGAGACCTGGTATAGTTCATAGAATTGATAAAGATACTTCAGGATTAATTGTAATAGCAAAAAATAACTCAACTCATGAAAAATTATCACTTCAATTCTCTGAACATTCTATAACTAGAGTTTATCAAACTTTAATTTGGGGAAAATTAAGGCCTCAAAAAGGAACAATTGAAACATTCATAACCAGAAGTTCGAAAAATAGACAGATGATGGAAGTATCATCAAGCAAAGGTAAAAAGGCAATTACACATTATGAAACATTAGAGCTTTTTGAGAATGATAATGTTCCAACTTTTAGTTTTATACAATGTAAATTAGAAACTGGGAGAACTCATCAAATAAGAGCTCATATGTCATACAAAGGTAACAATATTCTTGGAGATAAAAAATATAAAAAAAAATTTAAAAAATTTAAAAATATTGATGAAGATCTTAATAATAAAATTTCCAATCTTGAGAGACAATTTTTACATGCAAAACAGCTAGGTTTTGACCATCCAAGGACAGGGGAAAGATTAGAATTTTCATCAAATATCCCAAACGAATTAAATGATATCTTAAAAAAACTAAGAAAATTAAGTAAATAAAACGATTGTAAAAAAAAATTTCTCTATTACATAAATACTTCCTATGAGTAATAATACATACAATTTGCCTACTCTTTCAAATGAAGGTGGTCTAGCTGCATATCTAGCCCAGATAAAAAAATTTCCTATGCTAGATGCTGAAGAAGAATATATGCTTGCTAAAAACTGGCAAACTACAGGAAATGTTAAATCAGCTGAAAAACTCGTTACAAGTCATCTTAGACTAGTTGCTAAAATAGCAATGGGGTACAAAGGTTATGGTTTGCCTCTTAATGAAATGATTTCAGAAGGTAACGTAGGTTTAATGCAAGCTGTTAAAAAATTTGAACCAGAAAAAGGTTTCAGACTTGCAACTTATGCAATGTGGTGGATTAAAGCTTCTATTCAAGAATATATTCTAAGATCATGGAGCTTAGTAAAAATTGGAACCACAACAGCTCAGAAGAAGCTTTTTTTCAACTTGAAGAAGTTAAAAAATCAAATTGCACCTAGAACTGAAGGTGACTTACGTGATGAACACGTAAAAGATATAGCAAACAGATTAGATGTTAGTGAACAAGAAGTTGTATCTATGAATAGAAGGCTTTCAGGAAAAGAGCAGTCATTAAATGCACCAATCGGAGAAGACGGTGATGAGTGGCAAGATTGGGTTGTAGACAATGATATGGATCAAGAACTTAAATTTGCTCAAAATGAAGAAATGGAGCAACGAAAAGATCTTCTTCAAGATTCTATTAAAATTTTAAATGAAAGAGAAAAAGAAATTCTTTACTCAAGAAGATTAACAGATGATCCAATAACTCTAGAAGATTTAAGTAAAAAATTTAAAATAAGTAGAGAAAGAATAAGACAAATTGAAAATAAAGCATTTGAAAAACTTCAAAAACATATGCTTAACTCCGCTAAATCAAAAAATCTTCTACCTGCAAATTAATACTGCTATTTTTTAATAGTTAAATGGATCTACTAAAAGAATAGTATCTTTTCTCTCTGGGCTTGTTGAAATACTGGATATTTTTGTCTCAATAAACTCTTCAATAGCTTTTACATAAATTTTTGCATTATTAGGTAAATCATCAAATTTTTTAATACCTTGGGTTTTAGATTTCCAGCCTTTGAATGTTTTATATACTGGTTTGACATTTAATTGATCTTCAACAGCAGCAGGAAAATAATCTATTTCTTTGCTATTTAGTTCGTAAGCTACGCAAAGATTTATTTCATCAAGTTCATCTAATACATCTAATTTAGTTAATGCTATTCCATCAATACCCGAAATCTTTATTGTTTGTCTTACGAGAACTCCATCAAACCAGCCGCATCTTCTTTTTCTGCTAGTTACAGTTCCAAATTCATGTCCCTTTTCACCTAAATGATTACCAATATCATCTATTAATTCTGTTGGGAAAGGTCCTTCACCTACCCTTGTTGTATATGCTTTCGTAATTCCTAACACATAGTTTATTGAGTTTGGACCACATCCTGATCCTGTTGCTGCTGAAGCTGCTACTGTATTGGATGAAGTTACATATGGATATGTTCCGTGATCAACATCAAGCAGTATTCCTTGGGCTCCCTCAAATAATATTTTTTTATTTTCAGATTTAAATTCGTCTATCTTTCTCCAAACAGGTGCTGAATATTTTAAAATATTTGGGGCAATTTTTAATAAGTCCTCAACAAGTTTATCTTTTTCATATATTGGTTTACCTAATCCTTTTCGGATGGCATTATGGTGTTCAAGTACTAATGATAATCGATTTTCAAGATTTTGTTTTGACGCAAGATCCATTACTCGTATAGATCTTCTCCCTACTTTATCTTCGTATGCTGGACCAATACCTCTTCTAGTAGTTCCAATTTTCGATTTACCTGCAGAGTCTTCTCTTATTTGATCCATCTCTCTATGAAATGGTAAAATTAATGTAGCAGTCTCTGATAATATGAGATTATTTTCATTAATTTCCACACCTTTAGATTTAGCTTCTTCAATTTCATCTAAAAGCGCCCAAGGATCTACAACAACTCCATTTCCTATAATTGAAATTTTATTTTTTCTTACAATTCCTGATGGCAATAATCTTAATTTGTAAGTAACACCATCTATGACCAAGGTATGACCAGCATTATGTCCCCCTTGGAATCTTACGACAACATCTGCTTCACTGGATAACCAATCAACAATTTTCCCTTTTCCTTCATCTCCCCACTGCGATCCAACGACAACTACATTATTCATCTAAATTTCTTTTCTATTATAAAACTATTTAAATGGTTAATTGGTCCATTTCCTTTTCCAAAGTTTGGTCTTGTCCTAATGGCATTGTTTACATATCTAATACCTAACTCACAAGATTTCTTTAGAGTTTTTCCACATCCATAATAAGTTGCAATTGCACTTGATAATGTACATCCGGTTCCATGTGTATTTTTTGTTTTAATTTTTTTATTTGTAAATATTGTAGTCTCTTTTTTATTTACAAAAATATCTTTCAAAGTTTTAGAACTTAAATGACCACCTTTAATTAAAACATTCTTAGCACCTAAATCTAATAATATTTTAGCAGCATTTTTCATTTCCATTTCAGAATTAATTTTGATTTTAGTTAGTATTTCTGCTTCAGGAATATTTGGTGTTATTAAATCAACTTTTTTCATTAGTTTTTTTTTCAGAACTAAAATAGCTTTATTATCAATAAGCTTGGTTCCACTTTTGGCCACCATAACAGGATCTAATATTATTTTTTTTAAATTTGATTTTTTTATTGATTTTAAAACTGAGTTTATAACTTTAGTAGAATGCAGCATTCCTATTTTTACTGCGTCTGGCTTAATATCTTTTGACGTAAATTCGATTTGATTGGAAATTTCCTTATTAGGCATTGGTATTATAGAGTTAACACCCGTAGTATTCTGAGCAGTAACAGCGGTAATTGCTGTCATAGCAAAAGAACCAAGAGAAGTAACTGATTTAATATCTGCTTGTATGCCTGCCCCTCCGGAGGAGTCTGATCCTGCAATAATTAATATTTTAGATTTGATTTTCAATTTACTGAATAGATTTTTTAATTATATTAACACACAGTTTATTTAAATTTGAATCCTCTGATTCGCTCATAATTCTTATTTTTGGTTCAGTACCAGATTTTCTAACTAAAATTCTACCTCTGTTTTTAATTATTTTATTTGCTTCGTTAATTGCTTTTTTGCATTTTGGATTATTAATAATTGACTTATCCTTAACTTCAACATTCTCTAACATTTGAGGGGTAGGTTTAAATTTGTTAAAAAGCTCACTTGCTTTTTTTGTTTTTCTTAAGGAGAAAAGGATTTCTAGCGCGACTAATAACCCATCACCAGTTGTCGCAAACTTTCCAAGAATTATATGACCAGACTGTTCCCCCCCTAAATTGAATTTATTTTTTTTCATTTTTTCTTTTACATATCTATCTCCCACATCTGATCTTAAAAATTTAATTCCATTGTTTTTAAAAAAATTTTCTAAGCCATAATTTGACATTAATGTACCGATGACGCCTCCTTTTAAAATCTTTTTTCTTTTCCATCTCTCACCTAACATTGCAAGAATTTTATCTCCATCAATAATCTCTCCTTTTTCATCACAGACAATTATTCTGTCAGCATCTCCATCCAATGAAATACCCATATGAGCTTTATTTTTTTTTGTCATTTGACAAATTTTACTTGGGTAAGTAGATCCAGATTTAAGATTTATATTTAAACCATTGGGAGATGTGCCAGTGTCATATACTTTAGCACCTAATGATTTAAATAAAGCTGGACCAGCTTTGTAGCCAGCTCCGTTGGCACAATCTAAAGCAATTTTGATACCTTTTAAACTAAATGAGGATGGGAAATTTTGTTTTAATATTTTAATATAACTATCGTTAGCATCCTCTAATCTTTTAACTCTTCCCAATTCTATTGGTTTTGATAGATTTTTAGTAATCTTTGAATCAATTAGCTTTTCAATTTTCTTCTCAATTCTATCAGATAATTTAAGTCCATCAGGTCCAAATAACTTTAATCCATTGTCGTGATATGGATTATGAGACGCAGTAATCATTATACCCATATTAGCTCTCATTTTTTTTGTTAGCATCGCTAAACCATTTGTTGGTAAAGGTCCCAAAGTATAAATATGCATTCCTGCAGATGCCAATCCAGACACTAAAGCTGGTTCAAGCGTATATCCTGATAATCTAGTGTCTTTTGCAATAATTGCTGTTTGTTTACTTTTTTTTAAATTTTTAAAGTATGTTCCCGCTGCTAAGCCAAATTTAAAAAACATTTCTCCATTTATTTTAGATCCATTAACTTTTCCTCTAATTCCATCTGTTCCAAAATATTTTTTAATCATTTTTAATTTTGTAGTTCTTTAAATACTTTAAATGCTTGATTAATTTCTTTAACATCGTGTACCCTAAGAATTTGAACTCCTTGAAGGTATGCTTGAATGCATGAAGATACAGTTCCACCAATCCTTTCTTTAGTATCATTTTCTCTTGAAATATCCTTAATAAATCTTTTTCTAGACAAGCCCAACATTACAGGAAGGCCTAATGAATGAAAAATAGAAATATTCTTTAGAAGAGTAATATTATGTTTCAAATTTTTTCCAAATCCGATACCTGGATCTAATATAATATTATTATGCTTAATACCTTCATTTCTTAAGTATTTTAGTTTGTTTTCAAAGAAATCATAAATATCAAGCAATACATTATTGTACGATGGTTTTAATTGCATATTTTTTGGTGTTCCTTTCATGTGATGAATGACAAAAGGTTTTTTTGTTTTTTTTAAATAATTTATAGTCTCAGGATCATAACTTAGTCCAGACACATCATTTATAAGATCTACTTTTATTTTAGAGGCATTCTTCATCACAAAACTTTTTCTAGTATCTAATGAAACAAAACTTTTTTTATTTTTTAAAATTTTTAAGATAAACTTTATTCTATCCCATTCTTTTCTAGGATTAATATCTTTTGCACCTGGTCTTGTAGACTCTCCACCAATGTCGATTATCTTTGCGCCATTTGATAATAAGTTATTTACATATTTTAACGCTAAATTTTTTTTATTATATTTGCCACCATCTGAGAAACTATCTGGGGTTAAATTAACTATGCCCATCAAAATAGGTATATCCGATAAATTTAATTGATTAAAAATTTTCTTTTTTTTTATATTTTTTAAATCTCTATTAACTTTTTTTTTTAATATAGTTGAAAGTTTACTAATATCTTTAATATTGATTATTTTGTTTTTTCTTCTGTCAATGATTTCTAATTTATCAAAAGAAATATGGTTGTAACCATTGAGAGGAATAGATTTTTTTTTTTTAATGTATTTTTTTGAAGTTGTTCCGTAATAAAAATTACACGCTCTAGTGTAATATTTATTCATTAACGCTTAGTGCACTATCTTTGGTTTTAGGCCCATTGAACCAAGTGCTGAGCTTTGATCATCATCTTCAACTTTTAGATCTTCTTTATTTTTAGGATAAATATTTTTATTAATTAAATCCTCAATTTCCGCACCTGTTAAAGTTTCATAAGTTAATAAAGCTTTTGCTAATTTATGCAGATCATCAATTTTTTCAGTTAATACTTTTCTTGCTCTCTCGTAACCTATATCAACAAATTTTCTAATTTCACTATCAACTTTTCTTGCAGTTTCCTCTGACATATTTTGCTGTCTTGCAACAGATCTTCCTAAAAAAACTTCTTCTTCGTTTTCACCATAAGCAACTGGCCCCATTTCTTTACTTAACCCAGCTCTCATAACCATGGCTCGTGCTCTTTTAGTTGCCTGTTCAATATCGCTTGCTGCTCCAGTAGTTACTTTGTCATCTCCAAAAATTATTTCTTCCGCAACTCTTCCGCCCATTGCTATGGCCATTTGTGCATGAAGTTGTTCTCTTGTTTGAGAAACTTCATCTCTTTCAGGTAATTGCATAACCATTCCCAGGGCTCTTCCTCTTGGTATTATTGTTGCTTTATGTATAGGATAAGCGGCTTTTTCATTTATTGTTACAATTGCATGTCCAGCTTCATGGTAAGCAGTTAATTTTTTCTCTTCCTCTGACATTACCATAGATCTTCTTTCAGACCCCATCATCACTTTATCTTTTGCTTCCTCAAATTCTTGATATGTCACAATTCTTTTGTTTTTTCTTGCAGCTAACAATGCTGCCTCGTTTACAAGATTTGCTAAATCTGCACCAGAAAATCCAGGTGTTCCTCTAGCTACTGTTCTTAGATTAACATCAGGTGCCATTGATATTTTCTTTGCATGTACTTTTAAAATTTTCTCTCTACCGATTAGATCTGGATTGGAAACAACAACCTGTCTGTCAAATCTTCCTGGTCTTAAAAGAGCTGGATCTAATACATCTGGTCTATTAGTTGCAGCAATAATAATTACACCTTCATTAGTATCAAAACCATCCATCTCAACTAATAACTGATTAAGAGTTTGCTCTCTTTCATCATTTCCTCCACCAAGACCTGCTCCTCTGCTTCTTCCTACTGCATCAATCTCATCAATGAATATTATACACGGAGAATGTTTTTTTCCTTGCTCAAACATATCTCTTACTCTTGAAGCTCCAACACCAACAAACATTTCAACAAAATCTGATCCAGATATAGTGAAAAATGGAACACCTGCTTCTCCAGCAATTGCTCTAGCTAATAATGTTTTACCAGTTCCAGGAGGACCAACTAATAAGCAGCCTCTTGGTATTTTACCACCTAGTCTACTAAACTTTCTAGGATCTTTTAAAAATTCAACAACTTCCTCAACTTCTTCTTTTGCTTCTTCGACACCTGCAACATCATTAAAAGTAACTTTGCCTTTTACCTCATTCATCATTTTGGCTTTTGATCTTCCAAATCCCATTGCACCACCTTTTCCACCTTGCATCTGTCTCATAAAAAAGATCCAAACAGCAATTAATAAAAGCATTGGAAACCAAGAAAGAAGTATTCCTAATAATGAAGGCATTTTTTCCTCTAATGGACTTGCTGAGATGCTTACACCTTTATCGCTAAGCTTCTGGATTAAATTTGGGTCTTCAGGAGCATAAGTGGTGAATTGATTTCCATTTGATAATACCCCTTTTATATTTTTTCCTTGTATCTCTACTTTAACTACTCTTCCATTATCGACTTCTGTTAAGAATTCTGAGAAAATAATTTTATTTTTTTGAGAAATCGAGCTTTGTGGGTTCTTAAACATATTATAAAGACCGATCGTTAAAATAACGATTATTCCCCACATGACTAAGTTTTTAAAATTCATAAAGCCTTAAATTAAGAATTATTAGTAAATTAACAAGTGTCATTTTGATCATTTAACAAAAAATTATCGTTTTTCTGGGTAAATAATCACCGAATCTTGAATTTTTTCGATAATACATCCAGAAAGTGTCAATTTCACGTTTTTGTTTGAAAACTTTATAGAATCTATAAGGCTAGTCACCTTTTTGCCTCTTGGATAGTTTTTTTTTCGACTAATGCGTTTAATTACTTGTGTAATACTTCTTAAAATAATTTCCTCAGGATTGTGAAAAAAGGATTGGTT
>CACPEZ010000009.1 GCA_902633125.1 uncultured Pelagibacteraceae bacterium | reverse complement strand
CTTAGTAATTCTCTTGATAATTTTTTATTTTCTACAAATGGTTTTCTACCATGAAGCCAGAAATAGTTGTTTGCAACTACAGAAAAACCGACTGGTAAAGGCATTATGATCTTATTTTGACTTCCTTCTAAAGAGTCTGATAATTTTTGTAGAAATAATCCCTGTTCCATATTTTTAGGCTCAGGAAATTGATCAATATAAGAAATTTGTGGTTTTCCATTTTCATCCTCTGAAAAAACAGGATGTTCTACTTTATAGTCAACATTTTTACTTTTCGGAGAGCCCCATAAGAAGTTTTGTTTTCCAACTTTATCATTAGTTAAGCTATCTAAATGTTCCCAATCATCAAGGTGCAACATTGCAGTTTCTCCACCTTGTACATTTTCTTCCTCCATTTTTAACATTAATAACCAATCAGTTTTTTCTTTAACATAAGTACCATCAGTATGAAGATCCATATTTGTATATGCTTTTCTAAGATATGAGTCGCTATTGTCCTCATGTTTAACATGAAATCTTGCATAATATTTTCCAGCCATTGAGTCAAAATTTGGATTACCAAGTAAGTGGGTTACAGCTGTAGATAGTTTGATAAGAAAATTATTATCGATTTTTTTAGATTTATTTTTAGGTCCTATAGTAAAACAACCTGTGTCTCTATCTCTTAATATAGTGTTTATAAATTTTCCTAGCTTTCCACCTGTAGAATCATCTAAAGATTTTGCAAGTGTAAATCTAGTAAAAGGTTTATATTCAAGAGCTGTAATATCAAATTTTTTAAAAGGAAATATTAGTTTATCTATAATTTCATCTTCAATTTTAATATTGATAATTCTTTTGGAATAATCGCTAAATGAAATATCAAACCCTTGAATAGTATCTAAGCTATCCATTATAATTATTTGTTACAAACTCCAATTGAATTTGGTCCACATGTTTCACCATTAGTCCATGTTGCTCCAATTAAATTTGCTCCATCAAAATTAGCATTGGTCATATTTGATGAGGTAAAATTAGCTTCCATTAAATTTGCATTTTGAAAATTTGCTTCAATTAATGTTGAGCCCATAAAATCTACTCTTGTCATATTTGCTCCTGTAAAATTAGCTTTTTCAAAATTTCCACCAACTAGAATTGACTCATATAAGTTAGCTCTTATAAATGTTGACTCTGGAAAAGTTCCAAATGACAAATTTGATGTCATCATAATACTTTTATCAAAATTTACTTGTATAAAACTTGCAAATGATAAATTTGAGTTAGGCAAATAACTGCCTTGTAAATCTTGTCCATCTGAAAATCTACAGTTAGTATAATCAACGCCATCGGTTAAAGGATCATCACATGCTGCTTGTGAAATACCTGGTATTAAAACCAAGAACAATAGTAAAATAATTTTTTTCATTTATATCGTAAAGCTAGTTAATAAAAACATAATGATAGCAGAGAATAAAGTTGGGTAAACTAAATTATTTCTAGTTAATTTAAAAATTATTATTGCTAAAAGCACAACAATAAATCTAGACAAATAATTACTTTCAGAAAGTGCACCAGCTGGAAATATTATCATTCTAGAAATTAAAGCAGCCAATGTAGAATAAGCTAAATAATTAAACCACCTATATATTTTAGTATTTTCATCTATTATTTCAGATGTAAAAGCTCCCAAAAACCTAGAGATATAAGTAGCTAAAGATGTAATAACTATTATTATAACAATATTAGCTGACATTTTTCTCTCCAATTACAAAAGCAGTAGTTCCAGCTACAAACCCGCCAATCAAAACACACCAATCAGGACTAATAAAATAAAATAAAGGTCCTAAGATAGCTCCTAAAATTATTGAAACATTTAATTGTATAGACTTCATCACTCCTATCATTGTGCAAGTAAAATAAATTGGATTAATTATAGCTAATCCAATCATCATTTCTCTATTTAAGAAATCAGCAGAGTAATAACCTAAGATAGTTGAAAAAATTGCTATCAACCAAGTTGCAGTTCCAATTCCTATCCAAAAATCGACTCTATATTTTTTTTCAATATCTTTATAATTATTTTTAAGAATTAACCACGAAGATACGGCAACAAAATGACAGGATAAATAATACTTCCATCTTGGTTGACTTTGGTGCTTTAACAATGGCATTAAAGATACAGTCATCGGATACAATCTTGCATTTACTAACCAAACTGCAAAAAATAAATTTAGTAATGAAACGCCAATCAAAATCGATTCTGCCATCACAAGCGAGCCAGGTAATGCATAAGTTAGAAAGGTAGAAAAAATACTTTCTTGAATTGTAAAACCTAAATTTTTTAATAAAGCACCAATTGCTAAAAAGCTTAAACCAAGAGCAATTGCAGGGCTATCGAATTCTTTTGCACAAAGAATTCCTTTAAAAAAATATTTTGAATTAATCATCCGCCTAGAAATAGACGTCCAACATCATCATTTTTAAGTAAATCATCACCTCTTCCTGCTATAGCAGTTTGGCCGGATACTAATACATATCCAATATCAGAAAACTCTAAACCTTTTTTTGCGTTTTGCTCGACTAGAATAATTGTTTTTTTTTCATTTTTTTGTAAGTCTCCCAAAATTTCAAATACCATATCAATATATCTCGGCTCTAATCCAATAGAAGGTTCATCAACTAAAAGAACTGAAGGCTTCATTACTAAAGCTCTAGATATTTCTAATAATCTTCTTTCACCACCTGATAAAACTTTTGCTGGTTGATTTCTTCTGTTCCTTAATCTTTCATATTTATCTAAAATCTTTTCTGCTTCTTGATATGACTCTTCGGTTTTATCTTTGATAAAACCACCCATTAACAAATTTTCTTCAACAGTCATATCTGGAAAAACTGAATTATCTTGAAGAATATAAGCTATACCAACTGACTTTAATTTTTCAGCTGGAGTTAAATTTGTTATTTCTTTTCCATCTATTTCTATTTTACCAGAAAAAATATTTGTAAATCCATATATAGAATGAAGAATTGTTGATTTACCCGCTCCATTAGGACCAATTAAACATAATGATTGTGCTTTGCTTACAAATAAATCAAAATTATGTAAAATCTCCATTTTACCATATCCAGCATTCAAATTTTTTATTGTTAAATGAATATCTTCTGAAGATAAATTTTTTAAATCTTCTGCACCAGGTGCTTTTCCTAAAACTTCATATTGATTAGACATTATTGAGCCCCCAAATATGCATCTACTACTCTTTTGTCATTTTTAATCTCTTCTGGAGTTCCATTTGCAAGCATTTTGCCATGAGCAAGACAAAATATGTCTTCAGCTAATTGCATAATTACTCTCATATTGTGCTCAATAACAAGTAATGTTATTCCAAAATCTTGATTAACTTTGATTAGTCTATCAATAATTCCGTTAATTAAAGTAGGATTAATACCTGCTGTTGGCTCATCTAATAGTAGCATTTCTGGTTCATTCATTAACGCCATTGCAAGTTCTAATAACTTTTGCTGACCAAAAGATAAGTCTCCTGCTCTAAGTTTTCTTTTTTGATACAAGCCAACAAAGTTAAGTAAATTTTCTGCCTTTTCCGTAAGTTCTTTAGGAATTTTTGAGAAAATTTTAAACAAACTCTCATCACTACCTTTGTGACTGATAAGCATATTGTCTACACAATTTAATTTTCCATATATCCTTGTTTGCTGAAATGTTCTTAATAAACCAAGTTTAGCTATTACAGGGACAGGTAATTCTGATACTTCTTTTCCATTAAACTTAATTGAACCATTGTCTATTGGATAAGTACCAACAATTGAATTAAATAAAGTAGTTTTACCAGATCCATTAGGCCCTATAAGACCAACTATCTTTCCTTTTTCAACCGACATTGAAATATCTACATTCGCTTTAACGCCACCAAATGATTTACTTACATTGTTTACTTCTAGAATACTCATTTTAATTCTACTTGTGCTTTTCGATCAGCTTCATCTACAACTTCACCAAATCTTTCTGGATATTTTTCTCTTAACCATCCCATTAATCCTTCTGGGAAATAAATTACTATAACTACTATTAAAACTCCTAACGCAACATACTGCCAACCAAGAAAGAATGTCCAAAAACCTTCTTTAAAAAAGTGAAATAAAGTTGCACCAATAATTGGGCCCCATAAAGTTCCCTTACCTCCAAGGATTGCCATCAAAACCATGAATACTCCCATTTCTCTTCCATCAAATGCAACGTCTGTTGAGTCGATATAACCAACTAGACCTCCCATTATTCCACCAGCAAGACCACAAAAGAAAGCTGAAATCATCCATCCAGTTATTTTGTATTTCATAGTCTCGATCCCCATCGCTTCAGCTTTGTCTTCATTATCTCTGATTGCATTCAGAATTAATCTAAACCTTGTTGTATAAATTGCTCTTACAGCAATGAAAGTTAAAACGAGTGCTCCAAAACTAAGAAAATAAAAAAATTCACCTCTTGCCTCAAGACCTCCGATGTTTGGAAAAGGAGGAGTGGTAAAACCCTGTCCAGCTCCAATAATTTCAATACCTCCAGAAATTTCTCCTGCTGCAACTCCTAAACCTAGAGTACAAATAGCAAAGTAGTGACCTCTCAAACCTAAAATTGCGTAACCAATTAATCCTGCAACTATTGTGGGGACTACCGCAGCAACTAAAAGTCCAGCTGCCATGCCTTGAAAAAATTGTGAAGGTGTATGAACGAAAGTTTTTTCGCCACCGCTTTCAGTCCACTCAGCCAACGGGAAAAACATACCAACTTGAACAGATGCACAAAGATACATTCCTAAGCCATAAAAAAGAATATTTCCAAATGTGTTGTATCCCATTTCGCCACCTTGGATATTCCAAGTAGTTGCAAGGACAATTAATACACATAGTATTGATAATTGAACTTTAAAAGCTGGAAAAATAAATGGCGCAACTAAACCAAATACCAAAATTCCTATATACAAAATCCAACTATTTTTGCTCATATAAACTTTCTATTTTGTCTCTAAAATCTTCATCAACTGTAAAATAATGTCCATTTTCTTCATGAAGACTAGATCCTGTTGAATGATATTCATCTAAATGCTTTTTAAATTTTTCAATATCTATTTCTATCATTTTGCCATTATTGTCTTTAATTTTAGCTTTTCTCACTTTAAATACTCTCTCTTTCTTGAAAGTTTAAATCTTCTGTAAACTAAAATTAAAACTAATAATAAAAATACTGAACCAATTCTAAATTCTGTACCAAGTATATAATCTGCAAATTCTTCAAATATTCCTAATCCCATTCCTGACATAGCTACTCCAGGTAAATTTCCTAATCCTGCAACAATCACAATCATAAATGATCTTATGGTGTAAGGTAATCCCATGTAAGGATGAATTGTAAAAGTAATTGAAATTAAAGCTCCAGCTACACCACATAATGCTGCATTTATTCCAAAGGTTGCTGCATAAACTTTTTCTGTATCTACACCTAAAATCTTTGCTGCTCTTGCATTTTGAGCTGTTGCTCTAATAGCACGACCTAATTTTGATCTTTTCATATAAACTACTAAACAAATTGCAAAGACAATACTTATAAAAGCAGAAAATATTTTAGAGTTCGGCAAAACAACATTATTATCAAACAACATTGTAGTCCCGTATCCGGAATTAGCTAAAACAACATCTGCTCCAAATGCAAAGTTCATTAACTGCATGAAAAGAATACTAATTCCAAAGGTTGCTAATATTGAAATAAACAAATCTCTATCTACAACTTTATTTATAACTAATTTGTAAATTGCAATTCCAACAAAATACATAATAATAGGAGAGACAATTACTCCCCAAGCCGGATGAATTCCGTATAGATACATAAAATACGCAATGTATCCTCCTAAGATAACAAGGTCTCCCTGTGCAATGTTTATTATATTCATAACACCCCACTGGAGTGCCATTCCATATGCAATTAATGCGAATAATATTCCAAGCAAAAGACCATCAAGACATGCTTGAATAGTTATCATTGGATATTGGAAGACTAAAAAATCCATAATTTAATTTTGATTTCTATAAAAAAAGCCCCCTATTTCTAGGGGGCTTAATTATTTTTTTTTATCTTTCAGACCACTTTGGTACTGGGTGTATTAACTCAGCTGAAGCCCATTTTAATGGAGCAACAACTTTATTTTCACACTTACCAGCATCATCACACATTACTTGGAAAAGTACCATTGGTTTGTCAACATTTTGACCACCAGGTGCAAATTTAATATTTCCATAGAATGTTTGCATGTTAGTTGCAGCAAGAGCATCTCTTACTTTTTTCTGATCAAAAGTATTAGCTCTTTCAAAAGCATCTTTAAATACTAATAGTGCAGCTGAAGACTCTGCAGATTGATATGGCGGATCATAACCAAATTCTTTTTCAAAATCCGCTGCATATGTCATACCATCTTTAAAGAAATCATCTTTGTAAGTTAATGTTTTATGCCATTGAGAAGCGCATAATGCATATTGAGAGTTTTTACCATGTTGCTTTGATAATTTTGCAGCATCACAGTGTGTCATTGCCAACATAGGAACATCAACTTTCATTTCTGAAATTTGTCTTATTGCTGTTAAAGCTCCTTTTGTATGACCTGAAACGACCAATACATCTGGCTTCATTTGTTTTACTTTAACTAATGTAGCAGCCATATCATTAAGTTCTTTTGGAAGTTTATCATCGATTATAATTTCAGATCCAGTTTCTTTAGCAGCATCTAAAATACCTAATCTTACGTCTTGAGAGAATGCATCTTGCTCAAAAGCTTGTGCAATTCTTACACCTTTACCACCATTTAACTCAACAGCTGTTCTTATTGCTACATCAAGATATAAGTTTGCTGGTGCTAATACTGCAAATAGATATTTGTAACCTTTTGTAAACAAAGATCTAGAAGCACCGTTAGCCTCAACCATTGGTACACCATATTTTTCAGTTACTGGTGCAATCGCTTTTGTCAAACCTGAACTGTATGGCCCAAGCATGAACTCTACTTTATCTTGTGAGATTAATCTTTCTGCAAGCTGAGCTGCTCTTTTTGGGTTTGACTCATCATCATAATAAATAATATCAAACTTATAAGTTTTCCCCCCAACTTTTACTCCACCCATGCTGTTAATTCTATCAACAGCCATGTTGTAGCCGTTTTGAGTATGAACACCATTAGATGAATACTTACCAGTTAAAGAGATTGCAGCACCTAAAATAATCTTATCTCCAACAACTTTTGCAAATGATACAACTGAAGTTGAAAACAATAATGCTATTGCAGAAACAAATGTAATTAAAATGTTTTTTATTTTCATTTATTCCCCTTTAATTATTAATTAATAAAGTTTAAATTAATAACAAAATTTATTTAATTGCAAGTGGGAGTAGTAACGCAATATGCCTTAGTATTGTTGAGTAAATGCGATAATTATAGCTATCAAAATTATCACACAAGCTGAAATTGTATTTATAATTTTAGGATTAGCTTTGATCCAAACAATTAATTTATTAGCTAAGATTGCATAACCAACTAAAGATAAAAAATCCAACACAACGTAAGTTGTAATTAAAATAATAAATTGAATAATATAATTAGAATTAAAATCAATAAATTGTGGGAATATAAAAGGAAAAAACATCCATGCTTTAGGACTTGTCCCTGCAACTAAAAATCCATCTTTGTAAAACGAAAAAAAACTTTTATCGGAAATATCTTTTGTATTTATATCCTTGGGTCTCGATTTATAAATATCATATGCAAGAAACGTTAAATAAGCGATACCTAACCATTTTAATGTATTTAATATTGTTGGATTGTCCGACAAAAATGATCCGATAACAAAAATTACTAATGTAGCCTGGATTATATTTGCAGTTACATCTCCCAATGCAGTCCAAACACATTTTTGAACACCATAATTCATTGAGTAAGAAATAATTACAATTCTAGGTGTGCCAGGAGTTATGAACATAAAAATGATGATCTGTATAAAAAGGATAAAATCTAAGGGAAGCATTTTAAGGATAGTCCTAAAAAACCGGGAGCTAAAGATGGCTAGATAGGACTATCTAAAAATGATAATATCACAGCATTAAGTATTTGCATTAAAATAATTTTAGCAATTTATTGAATTTTGATGAAAAAAAGTCACAGACCTACAACCAGAGTTAAAAATCCAGAACCTCCTTTGGAGAGTCCAGATTGGGTCATCTGGGCAGCATGGGCAGATAGAATTACTTTTGAGGAAATTGAAAAAAAAACTGGCAAGAGTGAAGGTGAGGTTATTAAAATTATGAGGAGATCGTTGAAACCTTCTTCATTTAGATTATGGAGAAAAAGAGCTAGCTCACAAAGTATAAAACATAGAAAAAAATTTGAATATTCCAGAAAACAGATTAAGTCAAAAATAAATAAAAATGATTACTTACTATAGTAATTTATGAAACATCACTTATATATTGATTAATGAAAAATATAACTGTTTACTCTGGTCCAATGTGTAACTTTTGTGATGCAGCAAAAAGATTACTATCTAGAAATAATCTTAATTATAACGAGATAGATATATCAACAAAAGAAGGTCTAAGAGACGAAATGACTAAAAGAGCAAATGGACGAAGAACTATTCCTCAAATATTTTTTGATGACTATCATGTCGGAGGTTATCAGGAATTAAGAGAATTAGAGAAAACTGGAAAGCTTTTAAGTTCTTTAGAATAATTTTTTAATCGACAAATGATATCGTCATTCCCGGTTCATTTGCATACATAACGTTAGCAGTACAAGCAGCTGCACCACCCGTAGCTTCACCAACTGCATTTGATACATCAAATGCAACTTTTACTGTTGGAAAATCACCTGCTTTAACTTTTAAACCGCCTCCTGAAATAATTTTTCTGTATTGAAAATACTCATCGCTACTTCCAATTACACCGTCATTTGAAACAGTTGCACCCAATGAGTCTACTGATCCATTCATGTGATCACTATAACTACTTCCATCGGGAACATATAAAGTTGACGATCCAGGAGTTCCTCCAGTCTGTCCTTTTGCATCTGTAGTTTTAGTTCCAGACTCACCAGCTTTGGTTGCGCAACTTCCTGCTGTTCCAGTCATTGAGAATTGTCTACTCATAGTAATTTGAATAAAAGTATATAGAGTTCCTATTTTTGCTTTTGCGATATTTCCATAAGATCCTGCTGTGGCTCCCGCATCCACTGCAGCAATATCTACGGCACCAGATGTTCCTGATGGTGATATGGTTAATGCATTTAAACAATTTGCTGTAGTACTTCCCGTTTCGCACAGTTCAAGTTTTGTCATTGTTACCTTATATTCAGTGGCTGCTCCTGTTGCTGCAAATGTGTTAACTGAATAAAATGAAATAAACAAAATTAATATTGATTTGATTAAATTTTTCATAAATTATTGCTTAGTTAGTACTACTGCTCCTTGAACCTCAATTGTCATTGCATTTCTTCTTCTAACCTTATCTTTCATTTTCGCCTCAATGTCACCTTTCTCAAATGCAGTTGATGATAAAAATCCATCCTGAAGTGATGATTTATTTCTTGGTGGATTATAATACACAATTTTGAAATTCTCTTCATCCTCAACACCATTAGTATCAATAAAGTTTTTTGAAGCCTCAATTTGAATACTTGGAGATAAATTCATTTCAAGAGAAACCAAATTACCACCTGTATTCTCAGAAGCTTTATCTTTTTCAAAGTCATAATTTTGAACATTTAATCTTGTCCAGGGCATGTAAGGTAGTTGTGATGATAAGTTTATTTCATGACCATCTAATACTTTTTCTTTAACACCATTAATAGTTTCAACTCCTGACAGACCTAAATAATAGTTTCCAGTAAGTTCTAAAATTGGAGCCTTTGCTTCAAAACCCAAACTTGTTCTAGCATGACCTTCTGTATCGTAATCAATAAACCCATTTATTCCAGTGATCATCGATTTGTCTGAAGATATATATCTTTGACCATAACCTAGATTTAAAATAAATCTGTTATCATCGTTTACCTCTTGTGTATGTAAACTTAATTGAGAAAATGAATTCTGACCATCCGAGCTATCTAATTCCTTAAATTTTAGTATTTCTAATTCAACATCATCATCCTCTGGAAACTCTAAAGAGAATTCTGTATCTCCTCCTAAAGTATTTTCAACAATTGATGAAATTTTGTCTGTAAGCCTGTTAAGTATATCATTAGCATTATCTGCATATACAAAAGTTGTGGATAAAGTTAAGCAAATTATAAAGCTGAGCCATTTTAATAAACGCATGTATAAAGTCTTAGTTTATTTTTGCTAAAATTACAATTAATTACGTGGCTTAAAAACTAAGCAAACTCCATTGTTACAGTATCTTTTTCCAGTTGGTTGTGGACCATCATCAAATATATGTCCGTGATGTCCTCCACATTTCTTACAATGATACTCTGTTCTAGCATAACCGATATGGTGATCTGTTTTAGTTTCAAATACATCTGGAAGAGATTTATAAAATGATGGCCATCCTGATCTACTTTCATATTTCGTTGATGATTTAAATAGTTCAGTATCACAATTAGCGCAGTGATATGAGCCTTCTCTTTTTTCATTATTTAATTCACTTGAACCTGGAGGTTCAGTTGCTTCATTAAATAAAATGTTTTCTTGCTCTGTAGTTAAATTCGAATTTTTTTTTGTCATAAAAATTTAGCACATGTTTTATGTAAACTAGAATGTAATTCTACTAGTTTGTTAAAATCTTCGTTGTATCCACCTCCTAACACTCCACATATAGGAATTTTGTTTGAGAAAAAATTATCAATTACTAATTGATCTCTTTCAAATATACCATTATCAGAAATTTTAAGTTTACCCAACCTATCATTATAGTGAATATCAACTCCAGCAATATAGAAAACAAAATCAAACTCTTCTTGATTCAAATATTTTAAGTTCTTTTTTAAAATATCAATATATTCTCTATCTTCTAAATTTTCCTCTAATTCAATATCTAGGTCACTTATTGATTTTTTTGCTGGATAATTAACTTTCGCGTGCATACTAAATGTAAAAACTTGAGTATCATTTTTAAATATTTCAGAATTACCGTTACCCTGGTGAACATCTAAATCAATAATTAAAATTCTGTTTGCTAGACCTCTTGTAGTTAAATATTTAGCTGCTACAGCAACATCATTAAAAACACAAAATCCAGCTCCTTCATTAGACGTTGCATGATGGCTGCCTCCTGCGGTATTACACGCTATGCCATAATTTAAAGCTAGTTTTGTAGCAAGGACTGTTCCTCCGGTTGCAATAAAAGACCTTCTAACTACGCTGTCAACTAAAGGAAAACCAATTTTTCTAATCTCGTTTTTATCTAAAGTTTTGTTTTTTATTTTATTTATATAATCTTCTGTATGTGCCTCTTTTAAAGTTTCTACTGAGCATGGCTCTGGGATATGGAAATTTTTAACTATTTTATTTTTAATTAACGATTTAGCTAATTCTCCAAATTTTTTTATAGGAAATTTATTGTCATCATTTAATTGAGCTTCATAATCTTTATGATTGACGACAGGTAATTCCATAAAAAATTAGTAGGGACTATATTTCCCAAGGATTATTCTTGTTGTTGTTGAGATTATATTTACTAATCGCTTTTTCTAGTGTTTGTAATGAGACTTTCTTATCTTCATAAAGTGTATACAAAGAACTGACGACTATATGTTTGCTATCAACCTCAAAAAAGTCTCTTAAATTTTTTCGTGTATCACTTCTTCCAAAACCATCTGTTCCCATTGGTAAAAATTTATTATTTATGTGACTAGAGATTAATTGTGAATATGCTCTTACATAATCTGAAGTAGCAATTACAGGGTCGTCATTAGAAATAAGCTGCTGCAAATAGTTTTGTTTTTTATTTGCAGGAGACAGTGTGTTTTGTCTTAGAACAGATTTAGCATCTTTTTCTAACTCTGAATAGCTTGTTATGCTGTACAATCTTGAACCAATTCCATATTCATCTTTGAGTATTTTAGAAGCTTCGATACATTCTCTAAAGATTGGCCCAGATCCTAATAAATTTATGTTTATTTTTTCATTTGATTGATCTTTGAAAAGGTAGCCACCTTTAATTATTCCATCTTTATTTTTTATATCAATTTTTGGATGAGAGTACTTTTCATTGTTAACAGTAATATAATAAAATTCATCTTTGCATTCTGTCATCATTCTTTTCATTCCTTCATCAAAAATAATTGCTAGCTCACTTGCAAAACAAGGATCGTAAGATTTTAAATTTGGAAATGTTGATGCAATGATATGACTTTGTCCATCTTGATGTTGTAATCCCTCTCCAGCTAAAGTAGTTCGTCCAGCTGTAGCACCTATTAAAAATCCTCTAGGCATTTGATCGGCTGCTGCCCAAATAAGATCTCCAATTCTTTGAAAACCAAACATAGAATAAAAAATATAAAAAGGCATCATTGGAAAATTATGATTACTGTAAGAAGTGGCTGCTGCTAGCCAAGAAGAAATAGCTCCGGCTTCATTAATTCCTTCCTCTAATAATTGTCCTGTTTTTGACTCTTGATACTTCAAAATGGAAGTCGCATCTTCAGGTTCATATAACTGACCTTCTGGTGAATATATTCCAATTTGTGAAAATAAATTAGCCATTCCAAAAGTCCTAGCTTCATCAGCAACTATTGGAACGACTCTTTTTCCAAACTCTTTATCTCTCATTATGTTTCCTAAAGACCTTACCAGTCCAGTCGTTGTTGAATATTCTCTGTCACTTTCTTCGAATAAAAAGTTTGAATGTTTTTCAATTTTTGGAGTAACTAATTCAACTTCTTTAAAGCTTCTTTTCGGTAAAGATCCTCCTAAAGCTTCCCTTCTTTTTTTTAAATATTTTATTTCCTCAGAATTTTCATCTGGTTTATAAAATTCCATGTTTTCTAGTTTATTATCTGGAATATCTAATTGAAAACGATCTCTAAATTCTTTTAATGCATCAAGATTTAATTCTTTTTGTTGGTGATTAGTCATTTTTGACTCACCAGCTTTACCCATTCCATACCCTTTTTTTGTTTTAGCTAAAATAACTGTAGGTTTACCTTTAGTTTTAACAGCAGCATTAAAGGCAGCATAAAGTTTTTTAAAATCATGGCCTCCCCTTTTAAGTTTATCAATTTCATCTTTGCTTAGTGAAGAGACCAATTTTAAAACTTCAGGATCCTCTGCAAAAAAGTTTTTGAGATTATATTCTCCATCTCTTGCGCCTAATGTTTGATATTTTCCATCCACAGTTTTAGCAAAACGTTTTAATAACAAATGATCTTTATCCTGTTGAAAAATTTTATCCCATTCAGATCCCCATAGAACTTTAATTACATTCCATCCATTAGCTTTAAAGATTGTTTCCAGTTCCTGAATTATTTGTCCATTACCTCTTACGGGCCCATCTAATCTTTGTAGATTACAATTTATAATAAAAGTTAAATTATCTAACTTTTCTCTTGATGCGATAGATAATCCTGCCAAACTTTCGGGTTCATCCATTTCACCATCTCCAAATAAACCCCAAACTCTTTTATTTGTTTTTAATAAGTTTCTATTTTCTAAATATTTCATGAAACGAGCTTGATAAATTGCGTTAACTAAACCTATGCCCATCGATGAAGTGGTAAATGTCCAGTAATCTCTCATTAAATACGGATGGCAATATGATGATAGTCCTTGCTCATTTAGTTCTTGTCTATAATGTTCTAAATGATTTTTTGTTAATCTTCCCTCTAAAAAGGATCTTGCATATATCCCAGTTGTGCACTGAGATTGATAAAAAATTAAATCAGCATCTTCACCCCCTTTGAAAAAATGATTAAATCCAGTTTCAAATACTTCAGCAAAAGATGCGTAGCTTGCTATATGTCCTCCAAGACCTCCATAATTTTTATTTGCTTTCATAACCATAGTTAAAGCATTCCATCTTAAAATTGCTGTTATTTTTTCTTCAATTGCTAAATCTCCAGGATAAATTCCTTGATCATATTGAGAGATGGTATTTCTATAAGGTGAATATGGAACTGGTGAATATAATACTCTTAAATCTTTTGCTCTTTTCTCAAGTTTTTCTAAAATTAGTTTGGCGCCCTCTCTACCATGATTTTCAACTACTGCATCAAGAGAGTCTAACCAATCATTTAACTCTTGATTATCTAATTTTTGATTTTGATTAGCTTTAAATTCTTTGCTCATCAGATTAATTATACACAAAAAATTAAAATTTATATCTGTAAAATTGTCTTAATTTAATTTACTCAATGACCCTTTTTGGTTTGCCAGATATAAAACTATCAAGATTCTCTATCATTTGAGTGTAGAAAGTTTCATAATTTTCGGCAGTTACATAACCAATGTGAGGAAGTAAAAGAGCATTCTGTACGAATCTAAGCTTATGGCTTTCAGGGAGTGGTTCTTTTTCGTAAACATCTATGCCTGCGCCAGCTATAATATTTGTTGATAATGCTATAATTAAATCATCTTCATTAACTATTTCACCTCTTGAAGTATTTATTAAGTAGGAGGTTTTTTTCATTTTCTCAAATTCTTTAATTGTAATACAATTTCTATATCTATCTCCTCCTTGAACATGAATTGATAGAAAATCTGAATTTTGTATCAAATCGTCTTTGCTACATGGCAACACATTTAGCTCTTTGCATTTATCTAAGTTTAAATTTTCACTCCAAGCCATAATTTGCATACCAAAAGCTTTACCAATTTTAGCAACCTCAGAACCTACTCTGCCCAATCCAAGTAAACCTAATATCTTACCTTTAAGCTCCACTCCAATTGTTGACTGCCAGTAACCTTGATACATATTATCTATTTCCGTTTTAAAATTTCTTGCAAGTCCCAAAATTAATGCCCAAGTTAACTCTGGCGTAGGGTTGCTATTGATTTCAGTACCAGTAACCAAAATTTTATTTTTCTTAGCAGCATCTAAATCTATAGATTTGTTTCTCATTCCACTTGTAACAATTAGTTTTAATTTTTTTAAACTTTCTATTAATTGTTTCGTTATTTTTGTTCTTTCTCGCATTATAAAAAGTACTTCAAATTCTTTCAGTTGTTCTATTGCATCATCCTCATTTTCAAAAGGTTGATTAAAAATTTGAAATTCATATTTTGAAGATAATTTTTTAAGATCAATAAAATCTTTTGCAATGTTTTGATAATCGTCAAGTATAGCTACTTTATGCATTTTTTTTGTTTGAAAGTAATATCCCTGAAATAATAAATATTCCACCGATATAATGATAAAATAATAATACCTCATCAAATATTATCATCGCTAGAATTGCTGCAAGAATTGGCATTAAATGTAAATAAATTCCTGCTCTATTAGCGCCTATTAAAGCAACACCTTTTATCCAGAAAAAAAAAGAAATTATTCCAGGTAACAAAACAACATAAGATAAAACAAGAATGAAATTTGTATTAATTGTAATTCGATTACCAATGTAAATATAATCTATTGCATACATTGGTATAAGAAATATTACACCAAGACCAATAACAACTTGAAGTAAAGTTATAGGAGATAATCCATAATTTTTTTTCTTTAAAAGAGCAGAATAAAGTGACCAGGATATCATTGCAAATAACGCAAATAAATCTCCTTTTTCAAAAGCTAAATTTTTAAAGACTTCAAAATCTGCTTTAGAAATTATAAATAACACACCTAATAAAGAAAAAATAACTCCGACAACTTGAAAGGTATTTGTTTTTTCTATTTTTAAAATAATAGAGAATAAAATGATCATTACTGGAACAGTAGAAATCATAAGTACGCCGGTAATTACTTGTGTAGTTTTCAAAGAATAAAAAAGAGCTGAATTAAAAATACTGACCGCAGTTATACCTAGAAAACATAAGAGATAAAAATTTTTAAAAATTAATTCTTTTTTTTCAAGCATCTCTTTGTAAGTGAAAGGTAGTAAAATTAGAAATGCTAAGGACCATCTTAATATGTTTAACGATATTGGAGGTATGTCATTTAAACCTGCTATCTTTCCAACAATAAAATTTCCTGACCAAAACAGAGCTGCTAAAAAAAGCAAAATAGATGCAATTATGATATTACTTTTATTTTCAAGCATTAAATAGAGTACTATAAAAGATTACTTTTAACTAAACCTTATTGAGCTGTATGGTTGCAGATCTAAGTTAGTATTCTCACCTGAGATCATTTTAGATATAATTTTTCCTGATATTGCACCAAGCGTCCAACCTAAATGATGATGACCAAATGAATAAAAAACATTTTTATAGTTTTTTGAAGGCCCTAGAACTGGTAGAAAGTCTGGCAATGTAGGTCTAAAGCCAAGCCACTCGTCTTTATGTTCCGGTAAACCATCTAGCATATCCTTTGCGTTTAATATCAAGTTTTTTATTCTTGATTTAGATGGAGAGTTTTCTAAACCTCCAAATTCTACAGTTCCAACAACACGTAAACCCTGCTCCATTGGTGTCATTCCAAAACCTCTATTTGCATAAACAATAGGTCTTGAAATTAAATGGTCATAATCTTTGAAGTGAACATGATAGCCTCTCTCAGTATCTAAAGGAATATTTTCATGTAATTTATCAGTTAATCTTTTTGAGAATGCTCCACATGCAACAACAAGTTTATCAAAAATAAATCTTTGTGTTTCAGTTCTAAGAACCGGTTTTTCTTCATCAAAATCAATATCTTGAATATTTAATTTTAAAAATTTTCCACCTTTGTTTACAAAATTCTCAAACAATTTAATTAAAATTTTTCTTGGATTTCTTGCGTGTCTTGCATAATCATAAAATACCCCACCATGATAAAATGGTTTTAAATTTGGTTCTAAATCGTGAATTTCTTTTTTATTAACTAGTTGTTGCTTTACACCAAGCTGATCTCTTATTCTAATTTCTAGTTCTCTACTTTTCATATTTTGATCAGTCCAAACATAGAGAATGCCATTATTTTCAACTAATCCTTCTAAATCAATTTCGTCAAATAATTCATCGAATGCCGGCAAAGACTGATCTAAAATTTGGTGCATATTTTTAGCTGTATGCATCATTTTTTCTTCTCTACAATTTAATATAAATCTTGCAAACCAAGGAATCATCTTGGGCACATAGTTCCACTTTAAAGCTAGAGGTCCTCTTGAACTAATTAACATCGAAGGAACATCTGCTATGACATCTGGTCTGTTTAAAGGAACAGACGCATAAGGAGAAAAATGTCCTGCATTTCCATATGATGCCGCACTTCCTGGCTCCTCTCTATCAAAAATTGTTACTTGAAAACCTTTTTTTTGTAGAAATAAAGCGTTACAAACACCTTGTATTCCAGCACCAATAATTCCAATTTTCAAATTTTTTTCATCCACACCAGAAATATATTTTCTAAGATATACTTATTATATATGATATTTGATCGCGGGTTTATTTTACTTAAATTCTTAATTACCTATAGAAATTAGGGTCAGGTCGTCACTTAGCTAATTATCCACAGCAGTATTAATTACCGTATTTGATATATCTGATAATTGTTTGTTAGAATCTGTATTAAAATTTTGCTCTATAATTTTCAATGGCCAATTCCGATGATAGTTAAATCATCATCAAGTATATCGTTATTTGCTTTTATACCAGTCTCTTTGTAATCTTTTTTGAGACTTTTAAGTCTTATTTCCTCTGTAGAATTTTCAAGTTCTTTTTGTAAAGAAGAATTTTGATGGTTAAGTAAAAGTTTCTTAACTCCATCAATACCTATTTCATTTTTATTTTCGTCCATACATTCTGAAAAACCATCAGTAAAACAATATATTCTTCCTCCATCTAATTTAAAAGTATCTAGCTTATAAACATTTTCATTTTTATATTTGACTATTGCAAGAGGAGTAGAAGAAGATGAATATTCAACAAAATCCTTTCCTTTTCTCAACAAAGCTGGTTGATGACCTGCATTTGCAATTTCAATAATGTCTGTTTTAATATTATAGCATCCGACTATTGAGGTTATAAAGGTGCCTGGCGGATTAGTTTCATTTAAATCATTGTTCATTTCAAGTAGGATTTCATTAGGTTTAAATTTTAATCTAGAAAAAATTTTAAATAAAGTAATTGCCTTAGCCATAACCATACCAGCATTAACTCCTTTGCCAGAAACATCTGACAATGTGAAGTAAACAAGATCATCATGTAAATAAAAATCGTAAAAATCTCCTGAAATTTCTCTGGCTGGAATATTTAGTCCATAAATTGGATAATTAGACAAATCTCTATTTGGCATTAAACGTCTCTGCACATTCATTGCTAATTTAATTTCAGATGAAACTCGGTTTTTCCATTTATTTTTTTGTTTTTCACTTTGTTCTAATTTTTCCATCAAAAAATTGTATTGGGTACCAATAATACCACTATCAGTGAATGGATCTTGGGGAGCTCTTAATGAATAATCTTCGGTTTTTGCTTGATTGGTTAGTACTTCGAGTAATTCGTGAGTATCTGTTGATGCGTTGTGTTCTGATATATTTAAACCAAGCTCCTCTTGGATTTTACCTACTCGAAGTGGATAAATATAATTTATAGATTTAAAAATTATGTATGAAGCAAAAAAGCAAAATCCACCAATGCTAAATGTTCCTATGATTTGAATTGTTAATTGTTCTAATCTTGTTTTATCTAATCCCATCATTTCGAAATCACCAAATATCGCAACTGATATAGTTCCCCACATACCTCCTACTAGATGAACAGGTATAGCGCTAACAACATCATCAATTTTTAATTTCTCTAATAAAATAATTGTTGAGCCTGATAAAATTCCTCCAATTGCTCCAATATATATTGCCTCTGATGGATTAACATAAGCGCAGCTTGCTGTAATCGAGACTAAACCAGCCAAAGGACCTGTAATCATAAATAATGGCTCTGGTTTTTTCATTACGATAATACCCATTGCACTTGAAAAGATTAAGCCAAATGATGCTGATAAAAAGGTATTAATTAATATCAATGGAATTTTTAAATCCATTGCTCCATTTGCGCCACCATTAAATCCAAACCAACCAAACCATAAAATTAAAGCGCCAAGAGCAGCAATTGGTGTATTGCTTCCTTGAAACAATTTTTTATCTTTATCTTTTCTAAATCTACCTGTTCTACTTCCAATAATGAGCAATATAGCTAATGCCACCCAACCTCCAACAGAATGAACAACAGATGCACCTGCAAAATCTAAATAACCCATCTTACCTAGCCAACCAAATTTTACTGTTGGGTTCGTAAAATCAAAAGCCCACGCCCAATGGCCTACTATTGGGTATAAAATTCCTGAAGTTATAAAAGTAATTATTACGTATGAGAAAAATCTAAGCCTCTCAGCAACAGCTCCGGATATGATAGTTGCTGCTGTTGCAACAAACATTGCCTGAAATACGAAATATGTTTGATAACCAGCAACCTTAGTTGTAAAAAAATAAAATTTATTACCAAACAAGCCCATCACACTGGTTCCATACATCAATGCAAAACCAAAAGCCCAAAAAGTAACTACGGCTATTCCAAAATCTGTAATATTTTTAAGAGCAACGTTAATGCTATTCTTGCTTCTTGATAAACCAGATTCTAAACACATAAATCCAGCCTGCATCAAGAAAACTAAAATAGCGCAAATTAATAACCAAAATGTATCTAAATTCGCTTGTAGTACAGCTTCTAATCTAAACTCTGTTGCTTTGATTGCTCCTTTGCTTGTGAGCTCTAACTGACTTATTTTAGACTGTAGCTTATCAACCAAAATTTGGAGTTCAGCTACAGTCATAAAATTTTTTTTAATCTATAAGTTTTCTTGCTTCTTCAGCGTCTGTAATTATGCCATCAACACTAATGACTTTAACCACTTCAAATCCAGTGCCTAAAATTGCGTTTTTATATTCATCCTCAGATAAATTTGATTTATCTGCAAAAGTAGATACCGCAACCCCTTCTGGCCAAGAAACTTTAACTGTAGCATCAGGACAAGCCTTTTGTAATGCTTCAGTGACCATTTTTTGACACTTTAAACATATCATGCCATTTACTTGTGCGATTTGCGTTTGAGCAGCAAATAAATTACTAGTAAATAAAAGAAAACCTATAGTTAAGACTATTTTTTTAAACATAATTTCCTTATCGTTTTTTATAAATCGTATCATTTATAGAAAAAATATACAAAATAAATCAGATCAAAATGGGGAGAACATTATTTTCCAATCGAAATTAACGTTAAATCATCACTTAATTTATTCTGACCAGTAACTTTCACTACTTCTTTTGTAATTTCATTTAATTGTTTTTTTATATCCTTATTGAAGTTTTTCTCAATTATTTGAATTGATCCGTCTATTCCTATTTCCTCACCTGAGCTATTTAAACTTTCAGATAAACCGTCAGTGAAAGCGCAAAATCTGTTGTTTTCTAGCTTAACTTTGTGAGTTTTATAGACTGACTTATCCTTTTGAAGTATTACACCCATAGGTGGAGAATTACTTTCAAATTGCTCATAATTTCCAGATGATGATCTGATTAAAGCTGGCTGATGACCACCATTTACCCATCTTAATTCATCTGTCCTCATATTATATTCTCCTAATATACTTGTTACAAACATTCCTCCAGTTTTAGTTAAAAATAGATCATTATTCATATGAAACATCATTTCATCTGGATCTACTTGATCTCTAGACATTATTTCAAATAGAGTTGATGCTTTTGCCATCACCATTCCTGCATGAATTCCTTTACCAGCAACATCTGCAATAATAAAATAAACACTATCATTGTGAGGATAAAAACTAAAGAAGTCTCCTGAAACTTCTCTAGCAGCGATATTAATTCCGTGCACAGGGTAATTTTCTAAATTCCTCTTTGGTAAAAAGTTTTCTTGAACTTTTACTGCAAGTTTTACTTCATTTGATATTCTATCTCTCCATACTTTCTTTTCAGCTTCACTAGTTTCTAATTTGCTCATCAATCTGTTGTAATAAAGTCCAATAACACCTCCTGCAGTAAATGGGTCTTGTGGACCTCTAATTGTTAAGTCACCGGACTCAGACTGTTTTTCTAAAATTGTAATTAAATCATGTTCTACAGAAGTTGCATTATGCTCAGCAATATTCAAACCTAACTCTTCATGTAACGGACTTACTCTTAATGGATAAAAATAATTTAAAATTTTTAATAAAATATATGAACCAAAAAACGAGAATACACCGATCGAAACAATTCCAATAAACTGTGCTTTGATTTGTTCTAATCTTGTTAATCCTGTTCCAAGTATTTCAAGATCACTAAATAATCCTACAGCAATAGTTCCCCAAACCCCTGCTGCTAAATGAACAGGTACAGCACCAACAACATCATCTATTTCAAATTTATTTAAAAATTCGTTTACAAAAATTGCAACTACCGCTCCTATAATTCCAACAAATATTGAAGTCACAGATGTCATCGAATTACATCCAGCCGTAATTGCAACTAACCCTGCGAGTGGTCCAAGGATTACATAGTAAGGATCTGGTTTTTTAAATAATGCAAATGAAATTCCAAGACCTGTTAATAAACCAAAAGAAGCAGCAAGAAATGTATTTATTAAAATTAAAGGAACTGCCTCATCCATAGCTCCATTACTTCCACCATTAAAACCAAACCAACCAAACCATAAAATTAGGGTTCCCAATACTGCTAAAGGAAAACTTGATCCTGTAAATTTTCCTTTATTTGCATCTGAATATTTTCCTATTCTTGGACCTAAAATTAAAACAGCAGAAAGCGCGATCCATCCACCAACAGAATGAACTATTGTGCTTCCAGCAAAATCAACAAATCCAATATCTGTCAGCCATCCAGTAGTTTTAACTTGCCCAGTAACCGCAAGTAATTGCCTTGTAGCATCGATATTATTTAAATAACTCGAAGACCACGCCCAATGACCAACAATTGGATATATAATTCCGGTAGCAATAATTGTAATTATTAAATATCCATTAAATTTCATTCTTTCAGCAACAGCTCCTGATACAATTGTTGCTGCTGTTGCAACAAACATTGCTTGGAATACAAAATATGTCATGTATTCAGCCTGATCTGTTTTAAAAAAGAATAAATCAGTTCCAAAATAGCCATTAAAACTTTTTCCAAACATCAAGCCAAAACCAAATAGCCAGAAAATTACAACTGCAAGACCAAAGTCAGCAGCATTTTTAAGGGCAACGTTAATGCTATTTTTGTGCCTTGAAAGACCTGTTTCCATACACATAAAGCCTGCTTGCATAATGAAAACAAGAATTGCACAATCTATAACCCAAAGGGTATCAACAAATGATTTTACTGATTCCAGATCAACACTCTCCATCTTTTCCTCTAAGTTATTATAAAAAAGTATACATCATAGATAATAGATGCTCAAAATAGGTTATTACTCTTTTTTCTTCCAAATATAATAGAATATATAAGGTGATACAGCTGGGACTATCCCAAACCAAAACCATTCATCCCATCTAAAGCTTTTATCTAGCATTGGACTTTTTAATCCATTCCACCATGTTAAATAGCCAATAAAAATTATCCATCCTAAACTTATAGTTAAATAAATTTTAACATTTTTTGGTAATCCACCCGAGATTACTACTTTTACTTTCTCTAAAATTTCTTGATAGTTCATTAGATACTTAGCAATTATTTCTAACGAAAGTACCTAAAGCCGTCATAGTAATTTCACAATTACCACCATTTTCTTTTGCAAAAACTTTATAATTTGTTGCATCATTTGCGACACATAATTCGTAACCCATTTCACTTGTAATACTATCAGTACCACCTAATAAATTAGTTTCTATTGCATTTGATGTGGTACTTGTTGGATTGCACGATGTGCCATGATCATCTTTGTAATACATGCCGTTATCGGAATAGTATTCTGTTTGACCCAAAGATATTTGTTGCATAACATTCTCAGCAGATCTTTTTTTGGCTGAGCCTACATATCCATTATAACTCATGATACCAATAGCAGCTATAATTCCAAGGATTGCTACAACTACCAAAAGCTCAATAAGGGTAAACCCAGAGCTTTTGGAAGTCATAAGAATTTTCTATTTTAACTTTTACTCTACTACGACAGAATTTTCTGAAACGTTACCAGATGTTGAGCACTCGCTATCTTCTGTAAAGCAAGTTTTAACGTCTATCGTGTTAGCACTGG
Organism: uncultured Pelagibacteraceae bacterium; assembly: GCA_902633125.1. Lineage (GTDB taxonomy): Bacteria > Pseudomonadota > Alphaproteobacteria > Pelagibacterales > Pelagibacteraceae > Pelagibacter. The sequence goes on along the minus strand of CACPEZ010000009.1, from coordinate 354 downwards.
AACCGTTATCAGTTAAATTCGTATATCCACCATTTGCAGAGCTAGATGATGTGTCACCAGTATTCGGTCTTACTGCTTTTTTTGAAGTATCGTATGGGTTTTTAAAATCTGCTAATGCTAATGCTGCAGCGTCCTTAACTTTTTTTCTAGTTTTACCTGAGCAAGTAAGATTGCCTCCCATAGCTGTTGACTCTCCTAAATTACATTTTTGTAATTCTGCTGCTATGTATTTAACAACTGCTGAATGATTTGATTTAGCTGCTTGTTTTTTAGCTCCGGATGTGTAGCCCGAGTATGCAACAACTCCAACTGCTGCAAGAATACCAATAATTGCTACAACGACCAATAATTCTA
>CACPEZ010000008.1 GCA_902633125.1 uncultured Pelagibacteraceae bacterium | reverse complement strand
AAATAAAGCTTTTTGCTCTTTAATAGTTGGTAAAGATCAGGATATTTTATTCGAGCAGTATGCAAAGGACTTTTCTACAAATCAGCCTCAAACAATTATGTCAATTACAAAAATGTTTATACATTTATTTGTGGGAGAGCTGATAGACAGAAAACTAATAAACTTAAATAAGAAAATTTCATTTTACTTGCCAAAAATTGGCAGTGGTTATGCAAATGCAAAAGTAAAAGACGTTTTAGATATGAACATTGTAAATCTATATAGCGAAGATTATACAAAAGCTTATTCGTCTTCATTTTTACATGAGCCTGTGGGAGGATGGAGATTGCCTATTAAAGGTAAAAACATTCAAAGCCAGGAACAATATTTAAATTCAATTAAATCTTTAAAAAGCAGAGATTTAAAAAATTATACCGATCTGGCACATTATAAATCAGCTAATACCGATGTTATTGGGTTAATTGTAGAAAAAGTAAGTAAAAAAAGTTTAAGACAATGGCTGTTGGAAACAGTTGAAGCAACAGGATTTGAAGAAGGATTGTATATAGGCACTGATAGATTTGGAACACCGTGGATGTCTGGGGGTGGAAGTTTAATTACAAGAGATTTTTTAAGAATGGGTTTACTTTTTTCTAGGTTTGGAAAAGGTATAAATGGAAAAAATATTGGTTCTAAAACTTTTTTGAGTAAAACTATTAATAGTGAGGGACCCAAATACATTCAATTATCTAAAGATAAATTTGTCTGTTATGTTAATTCGTTAATGAAATGCGGTAACTGGATTGGTCACTCTGGGTATGGGGGCCAATTTTTAGGAATAAATTTGAAAACAAAAGTTGTTGCTGCTTTTTTTTCAGTCTTAGAGACCAAATCTGCAACAAATGAAAAATATAAAAAAGATATGGTAAATATGATAGACCAAATAATTAGTAAAGATTACTAAATTAAGAAAATTTAGTTATTAATGATTTTAAATGTTTATCTGTGACGCCACAACACCCCCCAATAATTTTTACCTGATCGTCTATTAACTCAGAACACTTATCAACAAATTCAATTTCATTTTCAGTTATTAATGCCTGCATAGTACTAGTGTCAAATTTATGAATCTCTGGATAGAACATAATTGGCCCATTCCAATTTGATTTTAAAACTTTCATTCCCTCTTTTGTATCAATAAACCAACTATGCATTATGCCATAAACATCTCCACCGATAGATTTGAGTGAATTAATTATTTCAGCAAAATTTATAATTTTATCTTCAGGAAGGAATTTTGGCTCATCAGGATATTTTAAAGGGTCATATATAATAGATCTCTCTTTTTCTGCTCTAAAATTTCTACCTACTACGGTTTCATCAAATTTACTTATGCAGCAACTTAATCCAACCCAGACAGGCAAACCTGTTTCTAAAGCAGCATTTAACAAAATTTTAGCGTGATCAATATCTAAAAGCATTTCAAGAATAAGCACTTCGACTCCCTCTTCTTTTAATACCTTCGCTTGTTCTTTATAATTTTTTTCTTCTTTTGCAAATGATGGTACAAATTTTGTGTCAGGTCTAAATTCATTTTCAGCCAAAGCTAAATATGTTGACATACTTCCAGCAATTTTAATTTTTTTTCCAGAATTTTTGACTGCTTGTCTTGCTAACTTAACTGTATCAATGTTAATTTTTATAGTCTGATCTCCTAAATTTGAAGGCTCAAGACAATGTCTTGCAGTTCCAAAAGTATTGGTTGTTATCATATCACATCCAGCCTTTATATGACTTTCGTGTACTTTGATTACTATTTCTGGTGAGAAAACATTTGCTAAACCAGAAAAAGCTGGTCCCATTTTTCCACCAAGTCTCTGAATTTCTGAACCTGTTCCGCCATCTAAGAAGACTTTTTTTTTTGATTTCAATAATTCATTAATATCCATTATGCTAATTTCTTCTCTGACTTTGGAACATATACAACTTCAATTACACCACCAAGAATTATCAGAATACTTCCCAGGGTTTCTCTCCAACCAAAAGGTTCATTTGTTAAAATACTAGCACTAATAACACCAACAATTATTTCAGCTAAAAATAAAATAGATGATAAGCCTGCTCCTAATTTACTTGGAGCCCAAAAGATTATTACCCCTGTAGGAATAAAATAAAATATCGAAATAAGTAATAAAAAAGTGGACATTGACATGATAACCTCCACTGATGGAACTGGTCCTAAATAATCTACTAAGAATAACCCAATAGGTATACTGGCTAAACCTCCATAAAAAAAGAATGTGAATATAATTGGAAAGACGCCATCAGTTTTAATTATTTCCATTCTAATTAAACCAGCACCAAATAGTGCACCTCCAGCAAGGGCCAACCAATCCCCTGCATTTTGAGGTAACGGAATTATATTCTCTTGACTGAATACAATCCATAAACCTCCTAATGCTAAACCTAATGTGATTACCCTCTTCCAACCAAATTTCTTTTTTAAAAATATAATTTCAAATATTGTTGTCCAAACAGGTATCATGTAAAACATGATTAATGCTTTAACTACATCAGTAAGAAGAAAGCTAAGAGCATAACAAACAAATCCACTTCCAACAAAAAAACCAGTGAGAGGAAATTCCAATCCAATAGACTTTCCTTTTATAACTCTCCAAATTGCAACTGGTGATAATATTAATATTCCAACTGCCATTTGGGATATTGTTCCCCAGCCACCAGTCAAACCTCCATCTTCTAGTATTCTTTGAGGTAACCAATAAATTCCCCATGAACCAGCGGCAATAGCTAATGCAAATGAAATTTTAAAATGATGAGGGTGTCTGGTCATTATTATTGCATTAATTTTGGTTTAAATTTTGAAAAGTTAAAAATTTCTTCATAAGAATTGGCAAAGTTAATTACTTTATTATCTTCTTTAACATTTGCTATAATCTGCATTCCCATTGGTAGCCCTTTATTATTAAAACCTACTGGAATAGATATAGTTGGCAAACCAAGCAAACTTGATAATGTATAGACTTCCATATATCTATGATAAGTGTCAATTTTATTATTATTGATAAATTCAGGATTATTTAGGTTCTTTTCAAACGGAAATAATTGAGCCGAAGGTAATGCTAAAAAATCATAATGTTTAAATAGGTTTTGAATTTTATCCATATATTTATTTCTAATTTCTATTGCTTTTAAAACATCGTTTGTTTCAATGCTTTTCCCTTTTTTATATTCCCAATATGCTTGGAAAGGTAATTCATTTAAATTTTTTAAATTATATAACAAAAAGTTTTCATATAATGTTTTGGCTCTTAATGTTGTCCAAGAATACCATAACTCTCCTGAGTTAATTTCAGTTTTTAAATTTTCAACACTTAAATTATTTGACTGTAATTTTTTTAAAATATTTTCACATAAGTCTACAATTCCATCTTCATACTTATATTGTTCGTTTAGATCAATGCACCATCCAATTTTTAAATCTGAAAGTTTTTTATTATTTATATCTTTAAGATCGAAAGATAATTTATCCTTTACATTCTTCCCTTTTATATAGTTAAATAAAAATTCCATGTCATTGGGAGTCCTAGCAAAACATCCAGTTGTAGATATTAAAGGAAAATCTTTTAAATTTTTAATTTCAAATCTATCTTCTGCAATCGCACCAGGTGTTGGTCTTAATCCATAAATATTTGCAAATGCTGCTGGGTTTCTACAAGATCCCATCATATCTGTACCATCTGCAAATGGAATTAAATTTGCTGCAACAGCTGCTGCTGCACCACCAGAAGATCCTCCCGCTGACTTACTATAATCATAAACATTGGAGGTGGCTCCATAAACTCTGTTAGTAGTATGACAACCAACAGCAAATTCAGAGAGATTTGTTTTACCTATTAAAATTGCGTTTTTTTTATAATTATCTACTAATAAAGAGTTCTGTTTTGGGATATTTTTTAATAACTCTTTATATCCATAACAAGTTACCTCATTTTTAATATCAAATAATTCTTTAACAGCAATTGGAAGACCATAAATATCATCTTTATCATTATCACTATTAAAATTTTCATCTTTTAATTTTGCTTCTTCAGTAATTTTTGTTTCATCTATATGTGAAATAATAGCATTTAACTTTGGATTGAATTTTTTTATTCTATCTAAATAGAAATTTAGTACCTCTACTATTTTAATTTCTCTTTTTTTTATTTTTGAAATTATTTGATGGACAGAAAAATTCTCAAGCACTTAATTAAACCTATCTTGCTTGTCTAATACTCTCTAAAACTAAAGTCTTGACCTCATCTAATGATGCCTTTTTAGGATTTTGTCCATAAGCTTGGTCTAACATTGATTTCTTTGCTATTCTCTCTTGGCAATCTTCTGGCACTCCTAATTCATTTAATCCTTTAGGGATTTTTAATCTATCTAGAATTACATTTAAGTTGTCTTGAAAACTTTCAATTGAATGGTTTTCAAATTGCATAGACTCTGACATTCTTTTTACTTTTTCTTCTAATCCAGGTAAATTATATTTCATGACTGCAGGAAGTATAATTGCATTAGTCAATCCATGATGTGTATTATATTCAGCACCAACCATGTGCGAAATTGCATGAACTAAACCTAGGCCTTTTAAGAAAGCTATTCCACCCAAATAAGATCCAATAATCATTCCTCCTCTCGCTAAAAGATTATCAGGTTCTTCGACAGCTGCATAAAGTGATTTTGAAATTAAATTTAAACTTTCTAATGCAGAACCATCACAAAGTGGATGAAACATAGGAACACTATAACCTTCAATTGCATGTATCATTGCATCTATACCGGTCCAAGCAGTAAGATTTGCTGGTAATTTTAAAGTTAGCTCTGGATCTACTAAAGCTAAACATGGTCGGGCATCTGGATGCCATAAACAAAATTTCATTCCTTTTTCAAGATGAGTGACCATGGCAGTGACTTCTGTTTCAGCACCTGTTCCTGCTGTAGTTGGAATAGTAATTATTTTTGGAAAAGGATTTTCCATAGTTAGTTTTGGCGGCTCTTTTTCAAATTCAAAATCCCATAAAGGCACACCGCTATCAACTGTAAGAGAAATTGCTTTTCCTCCATCCATTGCACTTCCACCGCCTATTGCAATTATTGCATCATGATTGCCTTCACGAAATTTTTTACATCCAGAATCTATTTCATCATCTCTAGGATTTGGCGATATATTTGAATAAATATCTGATTTGATTTTTGAGTCATTAAGTAAATTTTGTAAATCACTTATAAATGGTAAATTTACACTACCACTATCAGTAACGATTAATGCATTATTTATTTTAAAATTTTTACAAAACTTTCCAATTTCTTTAAATCTTCCAGGTCCATAAGCTGTAAAAGTTGGGAATGTCCAATCCTGATTATTTAATAAAAATTCTTCATTAAGCTTAAAATTTTGCATAATATTTTAAAAACTTATACTAATTTCAATATTATTAAATGAAAATTTCATCTGAAAAAACAGATCTAAAAAAAACATATTTAGCAATTGCTACAATGCTCTTAGCAATTTTATGTATAGATCTTTACATGGTTATTATTAAATTTTTAGGTGATGAATACTCAATAATTCAATTAACTTTATTTAGAAATGTAGCAGCAATTATACCTTTGTTATTATTGATCTTATTCACAAATGAATTTTCAACAATATTCAAAAACTTAGGAAATAAGTTTTTGATATTGAGTTGCTTGAGAGGAATATGTTTTCTTTCTATGAATGTATTCATTTTTATCTCAGTAGTAAATCTGGAATTTGCAACAGCAATGACGCTAACCTTTTCGTCACCTTTCTTCATAGTAATACTATCAATAATTTTATTGAGTGAAAAAATTGGTATTTACAGATGGTCAGCAGTTATAATTGGTTTTGTTGGTGTGGTTATGATAATGAAACCAACAAGTGAAATTTTTAGTTTGTACTCAATTTTTCCAATTCTAACCGCTATAGCATGGGCTTTCACTGTCATAATTTTAAAATTCATTCAAGGCAATCATTCAACTGCAAAAATTCAGTTATACACATTAATATTTAATGTCATTGGTGGTTTAATTTTATTTTTTATAACTACAGGACATGTTGAAATTAAAAATTTTAAAGATTTTATTTTGATGACATTGACTGGAGTTTTGGGTGGTACAGCAGCAATATTGTTTATTTATTCTTACCGTTTAATTTCAGCAAGTAAAATAGCTTCATTTGAGTATCTTGGTATACCGTCATCTTTTATTCTTGGTTGGATTTTCTTTAATGAAGCTCCATGGAGCCAACTATTTCCTGGAGTAATAGTAATTATTTTTGCTGGTATGATTATTATATGGAGAGATAATATTAAAAAGAAATCAATAGAAGGTAATAAGCAAATTTATTGATTTGATCTCATAGATTTCATTACTATTACTCTATCTATCTCACCTAATAGCTTTCCACTTTCATTACAAACTACTGGATAAGTTTTATCATTATCAATTAGCCTATCTATTAAGTTTTCAATTTTAGAATTATCTAAAATATTATCTTTTCCATTCTCAAATAAATTTTTTGTTTCATTGCAGCACTCAGTTCTCATGACTTTGCCTGCACTTAATACTTTATATTTAGGAACATCTTCACAAAAATCTTTAACATATTGATCTTTCGGATTAGATACAATTTCTTCAGGTGTACCTACTTGAGAAACTTCTCCATCTTTCATAATTGCTATGTGGTCTCCCATTTTAATTGCCTCTAAAAAGTCATGAGTTATAAATACCATAGTTTTTTGAAGCTTTTCTTGGATCTTTAAAAGCTCATCTTGCATCTCTCTTCTAATCAAAGGATCCAATGCTGAAAAAGGTTCATCAAAAATTAATATTTCAGGATCCACAGCTAGTGCTCTTGCAAGTCCTACCCTTTGCTGCATACCTCCAGATAATTCTCTTGGATAATTATTATGCCAACCATCTAAGCCAACCATTTTTAAAACTTCCATTGACTTTTCTGTTCTTATATCTTTTTTTGTTCCCCTTACTTCTAATCCATAACCAATATTTTCTAGGACTGTTCTATGAGGAAATAAACCAAAATGTTGGAAAACCATGCTCATTTTATTTCTTCTTAATTCTAATAATTCACTTGCACTCATTTTTGTAACTTCAACATCATCCATTTTCACTATGCCAGCTGTTGGTTCAATCAATCGCGAAATACATCTTACTAGTGTTGATTTTCCACTACCAGATAATCCCATTACTACAAATGTTTCACCTTTTTGAATTGAGAAACTGACATCTTTTACAGCAACAACGTGTCCTGTCTTTTCTTGAACTTCCTTAATACTTAAATTTTTATCAAGGTTTTTTATAATTCTTTTTTCGTCTGGTCCAAATAACTTCCATATATTTGTACAGGTGATTTTTTGTTCTACAGACATTTTTAATAAATAATATTACCCCAAAAATAGACAATATTTTACTTTAAATGTAAAATTATTTATTTTAATTTGCTAACATGGCTACTAGAACTGATTTAATAAACAAATCAAATCAATCGAAAAACATAATAACTTATGTAATTATTGGAGTTGTTTTTTTGGTAGCACTCTGGCTATCTACTCAAAGTGAAGGGCCTTCAAAATTTCCTAAAGAAGTCACTGATAAATTTACATTTACGGCTTGGGTGAACGATGGAGAAGATTATTTAAAAAAAAATTACAGATGGGTCACTAAAATTATAGCAAGCTACATAAAAGAAACTTACTATTTTTTAGAAGACTTTTTGCTAGAGTCTCCTTGGATTTTAATAGCAGCAATAATTGTAATACCTTGCATAATTGCGGGCGGTTTGCGATTGGGAATTTACTCTTCTTTTGTAGTTTATTTTTGGGGAGCTACAGGAATGTGGGAACCATCCTTACAAACAGTAGCATTGATGGGTCTGTCAGTTTTATTATGTGTATTTTTTGGATTTATACTGGGTGTCTTGTGTTCACAGAGTAATAGATTTGAAAATTTCATGAAGCCAGTATTAGATACTATGCAAGTAATGCCAGCATTTGTATATTTGTTCCCAGCATTATTTTTTTTTGGGATAGGAGGCGCGCCAGCAATATTGGCTACCATGATATATGCAATGCCTCCAATAATAAGATTGACAAACACTGGTATAAGACAAGTGCCAGCTCAAACTATTGAGTCTGCAACTTCCTTTGGTTCAAGTAAACTTCAATTGTTATTTAAAATTAAAATTCCATTATCTTTACCAAGTATAATGATGGGTATTAACCAAGTAATAATGATGGCATTGGCATTAGTGGTTCTTGCATGTTTTATAGGTGCCGAAGGTATTGGTGGCCAAGTTTGGCAAGCAATAAGAAGATTGGATGTTGGTTGGGCAATGGAAGGTGGGCTATGTATTTTATTTATGGCGATAATGTTTGATAGATTTAGTTTAGCGTTTAGTAAAGATGTAGAAAGACTTCCTTCAGATGTTCAAAGATTTTATTTACTTCCACAAAGTTGGGAAAAATATCAAATCGCAAAAATTTTAGAAATGCCGTTAAGTTTTGGAAATAAGATTTTAAAAATCATATGTCAAACAGTTACATCTGCTATAGCAATAGTATTTAGAGTTTTAGTTTCAATTTTTAATAAATCTACAGCTGAAAACATCGGTGAATTTATTAGCAAAAGATATTATGTTATTCCTTATTTTTTAGTTTTATTTCTAATTGCATTTATAGATCATTACTTTTTAGAAATAGGAACATTTCCAAAAGAATGGAAATTATCAATAAGACAACCAATTACAAATGCAGTAGAAAGCCTGACTGTAAATCCAGGATTTATTTCTTTTGCAAAAGGTTTAAGAGCATTTGTTTATTTAAATTTGTTAAGACCTTTAGATGTTTTTCTAACTCAAATACCTTGGTGGTATACATTAACAGTATTTTCGGCTTTAGGTTATGTAACTGTTGGAATAAGATTTGCAATAATTACTGCAGTACTTCTTCTATTCATTGGTGCATGTGGAATATGGACACAATCAATGATAACTTTATCCTCAGTACTTGTGTCTGTAGTGCTGTGTTTTGTTATAGGAGTTCCTCTTGGAATAATTGCATCTTACAATGAAAGATTTAGAAATATTCAGAACGTAGTGTTGGATGCAATGCAAACACTTCCTTATTTCTGTTATTTAATTCCTGTTCTAATGTTTTTTGGTGGTGGAACAGTGTCAGCTGTTCTTGCAACTGTAATATATTCAATTCCGCCAATTATTCGATTAACATCTCTAGGTTTAACACAGGTTTCTGGCACTTACTCTGAAGTATCGAGATCATTTGGTGGAACACTTATTCAAACATTAAATAAAGTTAAGTTCCCGTTAGCTATTCCAAGTTTAGTTATTGGATTTAATCAGACTGTAATTATGGCTTTTGCAATGCAAATAGTTACACCACTTATTGGTGGTAAGGGTTTAGGTTTAGAAGTATTTAATGGTCTTGCGAGATCAGATACTGGAAGAGGATTAGCAGCTGGTATCGGAATAGTATTACTGGCTATTATTATTGATAGAATTACACTTGCGTGGACTAAGAAACAAAGAGAAGCTTTAGGCTTAATAAGCTAAGACAAATAGTACTATTTGCGTGGTTTACATACCAATACATTTTGATCTAAAATGTGTTTTTAATTAATTAAAAAGAGAGGAAATAAATGAAGTTATCAAAAAAGATATCAGCACTAATTCTTTCTGTAGCTCTGTTAATTGGAAGCTTTGGTCAAGCTAATGCAGCCAAAAGACTTCATGCAGCTATAGCAGATTGGACTGGTGGGATAATTACGTGCGAAGTTGCCGTAGCAATTCTTGAAAGAGAAATGGGATACAAAATTAAACAAACTGTATTTCCTTCAGGAACTGGTTTGTGGGAAGCAATCGCTGCAGGTGAGTTAGACTTCGCTTGCGAAAGTTGGCCAAGTTACGCTGAAGCTGACACTGTTATGTTAAAAGAGGACTTAATATACGAAGGTAAAGTCGTTGGGACATACAGTGGTGATGGAAGTGTAGATTTACTTGGAACAGCAGGAATAATCGGTATGTCAGACTACTGGATACCAAGATATGCTGCTGAAGAACTAGGTATTAAAACTTGGAAAGACTTAAATAAACACAAAGCAAAATTTGCAACAATTGAAAGTGGTAAGAGAGGTAGACTTATTGGATGTCCGGTTGCAGGTTGGAACTGTCATGACCAAAAAAGACTTGATCTTTTAGGAATAGACTTCCAGGCTGATGAACTTGGAACAGAAGCTGCTGCTATCGCAGAAGCAAAAGCTGCTTACATGCGAAAAGAGCCATTCCTACTTTATCTATGGTCACCACATTGGTTCTTTGGTGAGTATGATATGGTTGGTGTACAACTTCCAGAACACAAAACTTGTGACAGCTTCACTGAAGCAAATAACTGGAAAGATTGTGGAACTGCTGCATGGCCAGCAACTGGTTGGGCTAAAGATTACACGATGAACTACGGAAACCCAGCTACTTTTGCTAGTGCAGAACATGCTGATGCTAAGAAGTTCTTTGAAAAAATGTCTTTACAAAATATTGACCAAGCTAAAATGTTAGTTGAAGTTGATATTAAGAAAAGAGATGTAAAAGAAGTTGTTAATGAGTGGTTAGACAATAATCCAGATAAATGGAAAAGTTGGCTTCCATAATAACTTTAAAATAAATTAGATAAAAAGGGCTTTGATTTTCAAAGCCCTTTTTTTTTATTTCTTAAGATAATTTAATCTACCCACAACTTCATCTCTATCCATGTAATAACCTTGTAGGTGTCTGTGTCCAGAATTTGGATCAAATTCAGTTCTTCCATGAAGCACTCTTCTATTATTGAATGTATATATATCTCCTGGTCTTAGCCTAAATTTTATTTGAAATTTGTCATCGTGTAAAAGTTTTCCAAATTTATGATGAGATTTATAAACTTTATCCATTTGTTCTGGGTGACAATCTAATGCATCCATGGTTGCAGTACTAAATCTAACATCATTATAATCACCATCTTTTGTTAGACTAATTGCAGTGCCATAAAAGCTTCTGTGAGCTTCTTGAGTGTAATCTTTGTCTCTAAACTTTAAAGGTATTGTTGTTAGTGTATCAAAAGTATCTTTATCGTTTTTCTTTAAATATTCTGCAACAGCGAATGCGTCTACTGCTGATGAGTCACCACCTTTTGCTGAATTAACTAAACAATGTAAAAATTGATACCCAGGAGGATTTTCAAACCATGGTAAATCCATATGATTTTGAAGTGCATGAGCTGTATAAGCTGAGTTATTAGGTTTTGGTATATTTATAACTTCAAAAGGTGTTTTAAAAAATGTCTCTCTTGTGTGACTAATTTTGTTTAAAACAGGGAACGCTGAATTTTTTTCTACTGGAGCATTATAAACTATTGCTATTCCTTTATAATGAAGAAGCTCTAACCATTTAACTAATCCCTCTTCAGAAGATATAATTTCATTGTGATCTATATATATACTATGAATATTTTTTTCTAAACTTCCATCCCATAATTGATAAGGTGATTTGTATTCTTCGTTATTTTTAATTGTGTAACAATTTTCTCTAAGCCAACTAATATCATAATGGCTTACATGATTTCCCTCACTCCACTCTATTTCTAATTTACCATCGTTATTAAGATTATATTTTTTTGGGTTTATATTTTCTGATACATCTAAAATATTAAACATTCGATGCCTAGAATCTTTATCGTGTGCTGTAGGGCAATTATCTCTCAGCCACATATAATTAAATTTACTCTCTTTTCCGTCATCCCAAATTACTTGAAGATAAGTCCCGTTTTTTGAGATTTTTGAAATTGAGTGCATAATCAATATCAATATAAAATAATTTAATGCTCAATTCAATTATTAGTTGACATATTAATAGTTGGAAGATTTGTTAGTTTGAATTATCTTTTAAAATTAAAAATGAGCATAACCTTAAAAAATAAAAAAATAATCATATCCGCAGGAGGTTCGGGTATTGGATGGAGTTCGGCAAAAATATTTTTAGATAAAGGTGCAATAGTATATCTTTGTGATATCAATCCAAAATTTCTGAATAAATGTAAGACGCACAAGCTCAATAATAAAAAATTATTTGTATTTCAGTGCGATGCCTCTGATGAAAACCAAGTAAAAAATTTTTTTAGCAAAATATTAAAAAAAACTAAAAAAATTGATGCTCTTATAAATAACGTTGGAATTGCTGGGCCAACTGGGACACTTGAAAAATTAAAAAGTAAGGATTGGGAAAATACATTAAAGGTAAACGTTATTAGCCATTTTTATTTTTCAAAATGTTCAATTCCAATGTTAAAAAAAAATAAAGGTGGAGCTATAATAAATTTATCATCAACCGCAGGTATATTTGGATTTCCATTAAGATCCCCTTACTGTGCAAGTAAGTGGGCAGTTGTTGGTATAACCAAAACACTGGCAATGGAACTAGGAAAATTTAAAATTAGAGTAAACGCTATTTGTCCTGGAACAATAAAGGGAGATAGAATGGGTAGAGTAATAAGGGATAAATCGAAGTTTTTAAATATTTCAAAAAAATTAATAGAAAAAGAATTTGTTTCAATGACTTCTATGAATACATGGGTCTATGAAGAGGATATTGGAAGAATCTGTAGCTTTTTAATTTCGAATGATGCACCAAGGATATCAGGACAAGTAATTGCTGTAGACGGCAATACTTTAAGAATGCATTAGTATTTAAACTTTAATATTTTTTTCGCTTATTTCCATAAATGGAAAATGAGACTCTTTATAGTGTATGTTCTCTGCTTTATTTAAAAAACTAATATCGTCTAGTAAACCTGCATATAAATAGTATTTTTTATACTTTTCTACATAAGTTAAAATAGGAGCAGCACATTTCCCACAAAAATGTTTTTTAATTTTATTACCACTGCCACCTTCATGTTCATAAATTTTTAATTTAGACTTATCTATATCTATTGCTCCATCTCTAAGCAGTATAATTGTCATTATACCTCCTATTTTTTTTCTACAATCAATACAATGACAATTGAAAACTAAAGGGACTTCATCAAGCTTAACCTTAAAAGTTATATTTCCACAGATACATCCACCAGTTTTATTTATAAAAATTTTTTCTTTCATCAATTTCTAATTTTATTCTCATATTTTTTTCTAATTTTTAATACATCAACTAAATATTGGTCCCTAATATTTGAAAGCATATTAATTGATTTACCTTTAGCTTGTTTTTTTGTACCTGATATAAGTTTAGAAGATAATTTATTTGTTAACTTTGGAGCTTTTAATTTTGTCCAAGGTAATTTTAAGGCTGGACCAAATTGCTTTAACATATGTTTCATTCCTGCATTACCTCCAGCAAGATGAAAGGTTAAAAAGGTGCCCATTATTGAGTATCTAAGACCTGGTCCATCTTCTATTGCACGATCTAATTCCTGTGTTGTTGCATAATTTTCATTAATAATATGTAAACCCTCTCTCCACAATGCCTCTTGAAGTCTATCCGATAAATAACCTGGTAATTCTTTTTTAAGCATGATTGGCCTCATTGAGATTGATTTGTAATATTTGTTTGCATCTGAAAGAAACTTTCTTGTAGTTTTTTTTCCAGGAACTATTTCAACTGCTGGCAATAAATACGCTGGGTTAAATGGATGTCCAATTATGCCTCTTTGAGGATTTTTACTCTTAGAAAAAATTTTAGAGGGCAAAAGTCCTGACGAACTTGAAGAAATAATTACATTTGATTTTACATATTTAGAGATTTTTTGGATTAAATCAGTTTTAACTTTATAATTCTCTAATACACTTTCTTGAACAAAATCCACATTTGAAAGAGCCTTTTCCAAAGAATTAAAGAATTTTAAATTTTTAATTAAAATTTTTTTTCCAAAAAGTTTTTTTATACTTTTTGAAGTTCTTTTTATTTCTTTTAAAACATAGTTTTTGAGATTTTTGTTTTGATCATATGCATGAACAATTTTGTTATGAGCTAAATTTCTTATTATCCAGCCAGTCCCTATGACACCAGTTCCAACTATTCCTACAGTTTTAATTTTTGACATTACTTGTGTTTTACAAGCTTTAATTTTTCTCTTGTTTCTGAAGTTGACATAATCTCTACACCAAGATCTGTGACGATCCTTATAGCTTTCTCAACTAATTGAGGATTTGTTGCCAATTTACCTTTGGATAAATATAAATTATCCTCTAAACCAACTCTTGGGTTACCTCCCATTACTACAGTTTGAGCAACATATGGCATTTCGTTTTTAGATATTGCAAAACCTGACCATATACCTTCTTTAGGCATTATATCTTTCATCGCTTGCATAGCTAATGGTGTTGCCGGTGCTCCCCATGGAATACCTAAACACATTTGAAAAAAGAGGTGGATCACTTAATAATCCCTCTTTATATAATTGAGCACCAAACCACATATTTCCTAAATCAAAAGCCTCTATTTCAGGTTTAACTTTTATTTCTTGAAGTTTTTTTGCAGCTTTTCTTAAATCGTTAGGTGTGTTGACTGTGATAACTGAACTATCTCCAAAATTTAAGGTTCCACAATCAAGTGTGCATATTTCTGGAAGAAATTGTTCTGCATTAGCAATTCTTTCCATTACATTTGCCATGTCTGTCATTGGACCAAAGTCTAAAGGGTTCTTGCCTTGGCCGATATCTAAATCACCACCCATGCCTGTCGTGAGATTAAGAATTACATCAGTTTCAGATGATCTCACTCTGTCAACCACTTCTTTATAAAGCTCGAGTCTTCTACTTGGAGACCCATCTTCCTCTCTGACATGGATATGGGCAATTGCAGCACCAGCTTTAGCAGACTCTATTGCTGCTTTTGCAATTTGCTCTGGAGTTTTAGGTAAATCAGGATGTTTACTTGCTGTATCACCAGATCCTGTAACTGCACATGAGATGAAGACCTTATTGTTCATTTTTATTTCTAGTAAAATATAATATCATATCATTAACAATTATAAGAAATAAAAATTAAATGGACTTAAATAAACTAAGGGTTAGACGTAGCTTTATATTTACACCAGGTCTTCAACCAGAGATGTTTCCAAAAGCTTTGGCTTCAGGAGCTGATATGGTTTGTATAGAATTAGAAGATGGAATTGCCATGAAAGATAAAGACGAGGCAAGGAAAAATACTATTGAAGCATTAAAGTCACTAGAAGTAAAAAATGATGTTGAATTAGTTGTTAGATTAAATTGTCAAAGAACTAAAAATGGTCTTTTAGACTTAGAAGCTATTGCATCAAATAAACTAAAGGTTAAAGCTATCATGTTGCCTAAAGTTAAAACACCTGACGAAATTACATTTATTGATGACATGCTTACTGATTGTGGTTTAGATACTGATCTTCATGTTATAATGGAAACTAATCAAGCTCTTGAAAGTATTTATGATATTGCACATTCTAGCGATAGAATAGTTGCTTTATATTTTGGTGGAGAGGATATGGCAGCAGAATTGAGAGTGGAAAACAAATTAGAGAATTTAGTGTATGCAAGATCAAGGTTAGTTCATGCTGGCGCAAGTAAAGGAGTTGATGTTATTGATGTTCCTTATTTAAATTTAGAAGATATGGAAGGAATGAAAAAAGAAGCACAGTTTGTCAAAAATTTAGGTTTCACTGGAAAAGGATCGATTCATCCTAAACAAATAAGTATTTTAAATGAGATTTTTACTCCGTCTGGAGAAGAAATAAGTAAAGCAAAAAAAATTATGGATCAATTTAAAAAAGCAAATACAGGTTTAGTTGTAATAGATGGTAAATTAATAGAAAGACCTGTTTTAAGAGAGATGCAAAGAAAATTGTTAGTAGCAGATAAAATAAACAAAAGCTAATAAAATGGCATTTCATTTAGCTTCGAGAAAAATAATAAAAGATTGGACAGATTATAATGAGCATATGAACATGGCTTATTATGTTTTAATTTTTGATGAAGCATGGGAAACAATGCTTAATAAATTTGATATGGGCGGAGCTAAAGCACAAATAAATAAAAGAAGTACAATGGTGGTTGAAACAAGAACAACTTACGACAATGAAGTTAAAGAAAATGAAGAAGTTGATGTTTATTGCACATTCTTTGATCATGATAAGAAAAGATTACATTTAAAATGTGAGATGATCGAAAAAAAAACAGGAAAACTTGCTGCAACTACAGAAAGTATATCTCTTTATATTGATCTTGAAAAAAGAAAAGTTACAGAATTTGAAGAAGATAAAATAAAAATTATGGATGATTTTATTAACGAAAATAAAAATAGTTTTAAATCAGATAAATTAGTACTTGCAGATAAACTTAAAAAGTAAATGAATTTTGACTACATAATTGTTGGAGCTGGTACAGCAGGATGTGTTCTTGCAAATAGATTAAGTGAAAATGGGAAATTTAATGTTGCCTTGTTTGAGGCAGGTGGATCTAGTGATATTTGGAAAGTTAATATGCCTTTGGCAATTCTATATGCAATGCACGATCCCAAATATAATTATAAATATTATTCAGAACCAGAGCCTAATTTAAATAATAGAAGATTATTTTGCCCAAGAGGAAAAATGGTAGGTGGTTGTTCTGCACATAACGGAATGGTTTATGTTCGAGGAAACAAAAACGACTATGAGAGATGGGCCTCATTTGGCTTGAAATCATGGTCTTATGAAAATGTTTTACCGTTTTTTAAAAAAATTGAGACATGGTCTGAAGGAGAGAATGAATTCAGAGGTGGAAAGGGAATTTTGCCAGTAAATCAATCCAAAAATAAAAATCCTTTGTTTAGCGCTTTTATTAACGCTTCTGTTGAAGCGGGGTTTAAACAAAATAATGACATGAACGGAGAAGATCAAGAAGGATTTGGAATGTATGATATTACAATTCATAAAGGTCAAAGAGCTAGCGCTTCTAAATATTATCTAGAACCTGCAAAAAAAAGAAAAAATTTAAAAGTCTTTACCAATTCTTTTGCTGAAAGGATTATTTTTGAAGGAAAAAAAGCAGTTGGAATAGATGTAAATATCAAAAATAAAGTCACAAAGGTTTATGCTAACAAAGAAGTTATTTTAAGTGGAGGTTCAATAAATTCACCACAACTATTAATGTTATCTGGTGTAGGGCCTGAAAAAGATTTAAAAGATAAAGGAATTAATGTTGTACATTCTTTAGAGGGAGTAGGTCAAAATTTACAAGACCATTTAGAAACCTACATTCAGCAAGAATGTAAAACTAAAGATACGCTCTATTCTTATGTTAACAAAATAAATATGCTTAAAATTGGTATTCAATGGTTTCTTTCAAAAAGTGGTCCATGTTCTACTTCATTTTTAGAAGCAGGTGGTTTCTGCAAATCTTCAGAAGAGAAAAGCTATCCGAATATTCAATTTCATTTTTTTCCAGCATTCGTAATCGATCATGGATTAGTTGATCCTGACAGACATGGTTATCAATTACATGCAAGCTTGAACCAACCTAAAAGTAGAGGACATATTAAATTAAATAGCTCAAATCCATACGATTACCCAAAAATTCAATTTAATTATTTAAAAGATGAATATGATTTAAAAGAAACAATTAAGTGTGTTCGTGTAGCTAGAAAGATTTTAAGTCAAGATTCAATGAAACCTTACGCTGGAAAAGAAATAGGTCCAGGTGAAAGTGCAACTGATGATGAACAAATAACCGAGTATATTAGATCAAAAGCCGAAACAGCTTATCATCCATCCTGTACATTAAAAATGGGAGTGGACAAAATGGCAGTAGTTGACGAAAAATTGAAAGTTCATGGTTTAGAAAATTTAAGAGTTGCAGATGCTTCTGTTATGCCAGAGATTACAAGTGGTAATTTAAATGCACCAACTTTAATGATAGGCGAAAGAGCAGCTGACTTTATCCTTAATTAGACTCGAGATATTCTTTATATCTATCTAAACTTTCTTTAGGCCAAGCAATTTTAGGATCATACATTTCATCATAGCAAATATCTTTGTTTACAATATTTATCCATGGATCTTTACTTTTAACAAATATATGTGCCTGAGGTGGAAAAAGCTCTGGATTAGATAAAGTATTTGTTCTTATACTTATCCTTTTAACAGCGAATTCATAGTCAGAATAAATGTAAACACCACACTTTTTGCAAAAGTAAACCTTGCAGCCTTTTCCACTGCCTGCAATTAACTTCTTTTCTAAAAGCTCACCTTTGATATCTAATGAATTTTCAAAAATACTTGTATTAACAACGAAAGATGATCCGGTTAATCTCTTGCAATCTTTACAATGACAAGCATGTGTAAATAAAGGCTTAGATTTAATAGTATATTCAATTTCTCCACAAATACAGCTACCAGAAATTGGTTTAAAATCTTCCATAAATACTTTTTAGAGTATCTTATTAATTATGAAGGTTAAAGTTTTTTTGATATAGGTGCGATATGCAAACAAATGATAATACAAAGGGTATTTTTTTTATTATGACTGGAATGGCCTTTTTTTCCATTCAAGATTCATTAATAAAATTTATTTTTGAAGATATTGCATTATTTGAATTATATTTGGGAAGAACTTTAATACAAGCGACTATTCTTATATCTTTTTTTTTAATAACAAAAAAAAAAATTACTCTTAAAACACATTATCCTTTTTTAACTTTAGTAAGGGTTGTTTGTTTCTTTTTTGGATTTGCTTTTTTTTATATTTCTTTAACCTTTATGTCTCTAGCGATGGTTAGTGCTCTGTTTTTCTCATGTCCTTTCTTTATGTCTATGTTTGCTAAATTTTTCTTAAAAGAACAAATTGGAATTAGAAGATGGAGTGCAATTGTTGTAGGTTTTATAGGAGTATTAATTGTACTTAATCCAACACTTGAGGAATTTAATTTTTTCAAATTAGCACCTGTCGGATGTGCACTTTGTTATGCTTGCTCGATGACAATTACAAAATATACTTCTGATAAAGATAATATTTATACTCAAATGACTTTGCTTTATATTTTTGCGGTTATTGTAAGTTTAATTATTTATCTAGTTAGTGGAGATGGAAAATTTAATAATTTTTCTGATCCTACTTTACAATTTATTGTTAGAGAATGGTTTACTAACCCTTCAGCTTCATGGCCATATGTCTTTGTAATGGGAGTTGTTGCTTCTATATCTTTCTTTTGTGTCTTTTCAGCTTATAGTATTGCTTCACCGTCAATTGTATCCTTGTTTGAGTACTCATATATAATTTTTGCTATGATTGCGGGATATATATTATTTGAAACAATACCTCAGCCAAGAACATTTCTTGGGGCAGCTATTATTATTTCTGCTGGAGTGTATATTTACTTTAGAGAAAAAGTCAGAGGTCAAATGATTGCGACAGACACTCCAAATAGATAATTGTTAAAATTATAAGTATTTGTTCAAAAATTGAGATAATTTTCTCATTGAAATAATAATTTAATAGGATTTAATTTTGATTATATAAATTGTTAACAATTAAAGGGAAAATATGAAAAAATTACTAATAGGTTTATTCGTGTTTATCTTAAGCTTTACTTCAAAAGCTTTTTCAGATGGGCATGGAATTAAAATGGGTATTATTTTAGGATTTACTGGTCCTATTGAAACCCTTACACCTGCAATGGCCGCTTCTGCAGAACTAGCTTTTAAAGAAGCTTCAGATTCTGGCTCATTACTTGGTGGAAAAAAAATATCTGTAGAAAGAGCTGACTCAACTTGTGTTGATTCTGCTGCTGCTACAACTGCTGCTGAAGGTTTAGTTTCAGGTGGTGTTGTTGCTATTATGGGTGCTGATTGTTCTGGTGTTACAGGTGCAATAGCAACTAATGTTGCTGTACCAAATGGTGTTGTTATGATTTCACCATCAGCTACATCTCCAGGATTAACTGGTCTAAATGATAATGGTTATTTCTTTAGAACCGCTCCATCAGATGCTAGAGGAGGACAAGTCTTAGCGGATATTACAAAAGACAGAAAAGTTAAATCATTAGCTGTAACTCATACTAACAATGACTACGGAAAAGGTTTAGCTGATGTTTATGTAGCTGCAGTTAAAGCTCATGGTATTAAAGTAACAGCTGTTACAGCACACGAAGAAGGTAAAGGTGACTATGGTGCAGAAGTAGCGACACTTGCAGCAGCGGGTGGAGATGCTCTTGCTGTTTTAGGTTACTTAGATCAAGCTGGTGGTAGTATAATTCAAGGTTCATTAGACTCTGGATCATTTGATACTTTTGTTCTTTCAGATGGAATGATTGGTGACTCTCTTACTGACAGATTTGGAAAAGATTTAAATAAATCATTTGGATCTTTACCTGGATCAATGGGTAAAGGTGCTGGTATATTTAAAGAAGTTGCTAGTGCTGGTGGTATTGACTCATCAGGTCCTTACACAGGTGAAAGTTATGATGCAGCAGCCTTGATCACACTTGCAATGCAAGCTGGTGGAAAAGCTGACAGAATGACTGTTCAAAAAAATGTAATGTCAGTAGCCAATGCTCCTGGAACAAAAATTTATCCAGGTGAATTAAAGAAAGCACTTGATTTATTAGCTAAAGGTAAAGCAGTAAATTATGAAGGTGCTACAGCTGTTGAATTTACAGATGTTGGTGAAGCTTTTGGATCTTTTATTGAAAAAGAAATAAAAGGTGGAAAGTTTAAAGACAAAAAGCAAAGATAATTAGAAATTAAAACCCCAGTTTCTTAACTGGGGTTTTAAAATAAATATTTATCAGATAAATAAAATATTAATCCTAAAACAATACCTAATAAAATATAATACATTATTGTTTAATAATTTTTTCCGGAATAATTCCTTGTGGTCTATAACGCATTATTAAAAGTAAACCAATTCCTATGACTAAGAATCTAAAATATGGGGCACTTTCAATTAAGTGAACTCTCACTGCATTAGTTTCTGGCAGATGGGATGTAAACAAATTAATTAAAAATAATGCAATTGGAGCAGCTTCGACCCATAAAAACCAAACTACAAATCCCCCCAATATTGCTCCAAAATTATTTCCTGTTCCACCTACAATAACCATAACCCAAATTACAAAAGTATATCTCATAGGCCTATAACTACCTGGTGTAAACAAACCGTCATTTGTAACCATCATAGCTCCAGCTAATCCAACAATTGCAGATCCCAAAATAAAAATAAGAAGATGTTCTTTAACAATATTTTTACCCATTGCACTTGCCGCCTCTTCATTATCTCTTATAGCTCTCATTTTCCTTCCCCAAGGTGAATAAAGAGCCTTCTGTGTCACTATTAACAAGATAATAACAACAGTAAGAAATAAACCTGTAAAACATAATTTTACATAAACCGATGATGCATCAATAACCATTTGATTTAGAGCTTCTTGCTTATCAGAGATTGAATTAATTAAATTTAATTTTGATGAATTAAATTTTGTAACTAAATTTATAAACCAATCTGAAGTTTGTAAATTTATCTCGTATGGTGCTGGTCTTTTTAATCCTATTACATTTTTTACACCTCTTGCCAACCATTCCTCATGTTTAATAATTGAAACGATAATTTCTGCTATTAATAATGTTGCAATAGCTAAATAATCTGCACGAAGACCTAATGCGATCTTTCCTATGACAAATGCTAAACTGCCAGCCAAAAGCGCACCGAAAATCCAAGAAAATAAAACGGGTAATCCCATGCCTCCGAGAAATCCTGTCCTTGCTGGATCAACTGACTCGATCGCCTCTATTCCTGGTGCAGCAGTTACTCTTAATAGAATTATTCCACCTAAAATTAAAGACGCTACTGAGTAATTTCTTAATTTAGATTTGTCAAATCTGTTAAGTATAAATTTAACTATAAAGATAATTGCAACAATAATCCATATACAAGCTAAAATATTTAAACCTCCAACTTGCCAAGCTTTTTTGACTGGTTCAACTGAAACTAAGACTACAGCTAATCCTCCTAATGCTGTATATCCCATTATCCCAAAATTAATTAATCCGGCATAACCCCATTGTATATTTGCCCCAATTGTCATAACTGCGGAAATTAAACAATAATTTAAAATAGTTAATGCAATAGACCAGGATTGAAATATCCCAACCAAAATTATTAAAAATATCATGATTGAGTATGCGGCAATGACATTTTTATAATTCCTCATATTACTTTTCCTTTAAAGATACCTGACGGCCTTATTAATAAAACAATTACTAAGATTGAGAATGAAACTGCAAACTTGTAATCTGTCGATAATAACTGGAGTAAAGAATCTGGCTCAAGATGTTCAGGTAATAGATATGAAATAAATCTTTTGTACGCATAAGTTACAAATATTTCTGCAAAAGCTATAACGTATCCACCTAAAAAGGCTCCAAATGGATTTCCAATTCCTCCAACAATTGCTGCAGCGAATATTGGAAGCATATTATTAAAATAAACAAAAGGTCTATAACTTTTATCTAAACCGTATAATACTCCACCAATAGTAGCTAAAATTCCTGCGATGACCCATGTTATCAAAACAACTCTCTTAGGATCTATACCAGACAATAATGCTAAATCTTCATTGTCTGAATAAGCTCTCATACTTGTTCCAGTTTTAGTTCTATTTAAAAACCAAAACATTATTGAAACAACAATTAAAGTTACGATTATTGTTATTGCTTGTGTAGATTTTAAAGTTATACCTTCTGCAAGACCAGTCATTTCTTTAAATTCTGTTGCTTTAATTATAAATTTTTCACCATCTAAAAATCTTCTATCAGATGGTCCAATGATTATTCTAATTAGGGCTTGAGTGACAAACATTACCCCTACACTGACCATTGCAAACTGAACTGGAGGACTTTTTTTTATCCTGTAATAACTGAAAACGAATTTGTCTATGATTAACATATATAAAATCATCATTAGTACGGCGAAAGGAATTGTCAAAAGTGCTGTTGGTAAAACACCTAATCCAAAACCTAAGGACTGAAAATAATATGTTAAAATAACTGCAAACATTGTCCCGAAAGACATCATGTCTCCGGTTGCAAAATTAGCAAATCTTAAAACCGCATAAATTAAAGTAACAAAAATAGCACCTAAAGCTAATTGTGAACCATAAGCTAACGCTGGTATTACTGTGAAATTAAAAAGTACAATTATTGCATTTAAGAAATCCATTATGCTCCCAAAAAAGATCTACGAACCTCGGGATCCTCAAGTAAATCATTACCGGATCCCTCAAATTTATTTTGACCAGTTACCAATACATAGCCTCGATCTGAAATACTTAATGCTTGCTTTGCATTTTGCTCGACCATAATAACGGCAACATCTGTTTTTTTAACTTTGATTATATGTTCAAACAATTCATCCATTACAATTGGAGAAACTCCAGCTGTAGGCTCATCTAACATAAGAACCGACGGATCGCTCATTAAAGCTCTTCCAAGCGCAACTTGTTGACGTTGTCCACCAGATAATTGTCCGACGACTTGGGATTTTTTTTCACTTAAAATTGGAAATAAACTATAAATACTCTCAATTTTATTTTCTAAACTCCCTTCTGTCAAAAAGCCACCGATCTCTAAATTTTCTCTAACAGTTAATTCTGCAAATACATTTCTTGTTTGTGGAACAAATGAAATACCCTTTTTTACTCGATCTTGAGGATTAATTTTTGAAATATCTTCGCCATTCAAAGTTACAGAGCCTGATTTTAATTTTAATAATCCGAGCATCGCTTTCATGGCTGTTGATTTGCCAGCACCATTGGGACCTAGAATAGCTACTATCTCTCCCCTATTGGCAGTTATGGAACATGAACTAATAATATCAGGTCCATCCCCATAACCTGCTGTCATTTTTGCTCCTTCAAAGTATGCCATTAATTTTCTTTTTTTGTTAAGTTTGACTTTCCAAGATAGCTCTCAATTACTTTTTCATTTTTTTTTACTTCTTCGGATGTTCCTTCAAATAAAACAGAGCCATCTGCCATTACTATTACTGGATCACACATTCTGCTTATAAAATCCATATCATGCTCTATCATACAAAAAGTGTAATTTTTTTCTTTATTCAATTTTAATATTGCAGTTCCTAGATCTTTTAAAAGTGTTCGATTAACACCCGCTCCCACTTCATCAAGTAAAACCAATTTTGCATCAACCATCATAGTTCTTCCTAATTCTAATAATTTTTTTTGGCCTCCTGAAAGATTTCCTGCCCTTTCATTGGCTAAATGTGTTAAATTAAGAAAATCTACAACCTCGTAGGCTTTTTCTCTAATAACTTTTTCCTCTTTTTTAACTAGTCCAGGTTTAATAAGCGCATTTAATAAATTTTCTCCGCTTTGATTTGATGGCACCATCATTAAGTTTTCTAAAACTGTTAAGTTTGAAAATTCATGTGCAATCTGAAAGGTTCTTAATAATCCTCTGCCAAACAGCTCATGTGATGGTACATTGGTAATATTTTCATCATTAAATATTACCTCTCCATCATTAGATTTTAAATTTCCAGCTATTAAATTAAATAATGTTGTTTTTCCCGAACCGTTTGGGCCAATTATTCCAGTGATTGAACCCGATCTAATATTTAATGAGCAATTTGATACTGCTGCTAGTCCTCCGAACAATTTTGTAAGATTATTTACCTGTAAGATATTTTCGGACATTTTACTTACTTTTTTTTAATCTATTTAAGACGCTATTTGCTGTTTTATTAAGAGATTTATAAAATCCAAGTTTTCTTAATTCTTTAACAGCTTGCTCATTTAAACCTTTTGGGGTTTGTGAATTTTTAACAAGTACTTTTAAATCTTTATTTGAATTAATTTTTGCATCCTCAGATAAAGCAATAAATAACGAGGTAATATACTTTTGAGAGTCACTTCTATTAATTCCCTTTTTTACTAACCATTCACTCAGAGTTTGTAGTAATTCATAAAATGGTGCCATCATTGATGAAGTTGACCAAAAATTTAGTGATAGGTTTTCATTTTTTATTTCAACAGATGTGCCAAGCTTATTAAAAAAATTTCTAACTTGTTTATCTGGTGGAAAAATTGGTACTGGTCCTTTTCTAAGAGAAATTGGAGGCAAAGGAATTGCTCTAATAATCTTAGTTTTAACTTTAATATATTTTTTTAATTCAATCATTTTTATAGTTGATATAAAACTTATTATCGT
>CACPEZ010000007.1 GCA_902633125.1 uncultured Pelagibacteraceae bacterium | reverse complement strand
AGCAAGAGTAGGAATTAATGAAGCTAATAGAATTAAAACAGAAGCATCATCAAGAGGTACCTCAATGCACTCTTATATCGAAGATTATTTGAGAGGAAGAATAAATGAAAGTTTTTTTGAAAGTAATGAGCAATATAAAAATATGGCAAAAGAAATAATTCAAAAAGGAATTACCGGAAGACTCAATGAAGTATATGGAATGGAAGAAACTTTATATTATCCAGATCAATATGCTGGCACAGCTGACATGATAGCATTGTTTGAAGGTAAAGATGTTATAGTAGATTTTAAACAGTCTAATAAACCGAAAAAATCAGATTATATTCAAGATTATTTTTTGCAATTAGGAGCTTATACTTTAGCTCATGATGTTGTTCATGGAACTAAGATGAAAGCAGGAATAATACTGCTATGTACTAAAGATATTTTATTCCAAGAATTTAAAATTGAAGGTGCTGAATTAGAAATGTATCAAAATTTATTTTTAGGAAGGGTTAAAAAGTTTTACGAATTGAATAATATATCTTGACTTTATTTATCCTATCCATAAAAGAGTTATTAATACCTGAGCTAATTGTTTATATGCTAATGGTTAAGTCTTTAAAAAACTTTCCAAAAACCCATTAAATAATAGCAAATTTAAGGATGTAATTATGAATTTAGCAATTTGGGATATAGAATCATCGAGTGCAAGCACAGATTTTGGAAGCATAATTGAAATTGGTGGTGTTTTAGTTGATGAGAATTTTAAAGAGAAAGATAGATTTAATTTAAGATGTCGATTACCTGAAGGAGAGGTCTTTCAAGCAATGGCTTTAATTGTAAATAAAACATCTATAAAGCAATTAACTCAAACTAATCTTTCTCATTATCAAATGTTAGCAGAAGTTGAAAAAATATTTAAAAAGTGGAGTCCCGCAGTATTTCTTGGTTGGTCTAATATTGGATTTGATGATGAAATGATAAGAAAAGAGTTTTTTAAAGGGATTAGATATCCATATCTTACAAATGCTGCTCCAAACAAAAGACACGATGGTATTAATATTGCTCGCGCAGCTTTTGCGATAGATCCATCAATTTTAGAAGTAGAATTTAATGAAAAAAATAATGCAGTATTTAAATTGGAATCATTAGCAAGAATGCAGGGCATAGACTCAACTGATGCTCATAGTGCGTTAAGTGATAGTATAATGACTGCCAAAGTCTTAAATATAGTTAAAAAAAAACAACCAAGTACTTGGGAGTCTTTTTTTAAAACTGCGAATAAATCTGACACTGAAACTATTATTAAAAAAGGAGAAATTCTTACCTTAAATGAGTATTATTATGGCAAATCTAGACTTCACCTAGTTGCACCTCTCCATCAAAAATATTGTATGCACCCTATATACACTGGCTGGTATTATGCATTCGATCTAAGGACTGATGTTGAGCCATTATTAAATTTATCAATAAATGAACTTAAAGTTGAAATGAAAAAGTCTCCTAAATTTTTAAGAACGATTAGATCTAATAAAGCCCCAATAATTGTAGATGCACAATATGGAATGCAAGCAGAACCTTACAATGTGATGGATAAATCGTTAATTAACAAGAGAGCAGATATAATTAAAAATAACGAAAAATTTTCTCAAAATATACTTCATGCATTAAGAGAAGTTGCTGAGGAGAAAGAACAATCTAAAACACAAGAAGATATATATGCTGAAGAGAGCATTTATGCTAAATTTACATCAAACAAAGATACTGCCTTATTTCCTTCTTGGCATGCAGCATCATGGAAAGATAAACTTAAATTACTAGATAAATTTGATGATGATCGTTTAGTTGGATTTGGAAAAAAAATTATTTTTCAAGAGGCGCCCGAAGTTCTCCCAGAGAGCATGCTTAAAACAATAAAACGAGAGATTGCAAAGCGGATTTTGAGTGAAAAAAAAGAAAAATGGTGGACAATTCCTACACTCTATACAGAAATTGATACACTAAGAGAAAAATATACTAATGAGAATGATAATGAAAAGCTCGCATTACTAGATGAATTTAATGAATATGCAATGTCAATACAGAAAAAATATGAAAATGTTTAATGTGGATAATTTAAACATTTCTCTTTTAACTATTGATAAAAAAATTTTTATTTATATATAAAACGGATGGCTACATTAAAAGTAACAGATGAAAAATTTGAAGAACAAGTTTTAAAAAATGAAAAACCAGTTTTAGTAGATTTTTGGGCCGAATGGTGTGGACCTTGTAAAATGGTTGGACCAATTTTAGAGGAAATTTCAGAGGAGATGGCGAATGACATTGTCATTGCAAAACACGACATAGACTCAGAGCCTAACATGCCTACTAAGTACGGTGTTCGTGGAATTCCTACAATGCTTTTATTTAAAGGTGGTGAATTAAAAGCTACTAAAGTTGGGGCTACACCAAAAAGCGATATAGTAGCTTTTATAAAAGAAAATATTTAATTTAAATTAAGTACTTCTCCAGCTAGATATAGAGACCCAGTAATCATTATTAAATCACCTTTCTCTGGATTTAGAGAATTAAGAGCCTCTTCAATAGATTTTTTGTAATTAACATTAGGATATTTATTTAATTTTTCTTTTAAATCTATTCCTTTAATAGCATTTGGTTGGTAAGGAATATCAATTGTTGTTATGGAAGATATATTATTAAACTTGCTTAAATATTCTTCGTGATCCTTATTAGACATCATTCCAAGAATTAAATGCTTTTTACAATCAAGAGTATTTAAATATTCATTAAGAGCTTTTGCACCTAAAGGATTATGTGAGCCATCTAAATATAATCTATTATCCTTACAAATATTTTTAAGCTTTCCAGATTTAATTTCTTGAAGTCTTGCAATACTTTTTATTTTAGTAATACCTTCTTTAATATTTTCATCTTTTACTTCTAATTTTAAATTTCTTACTGTAGCAATAGCTGTCGCACAATTGTCAATTTGAAAATTACCTAATAGGTTTGGTTTTGGTAATTTTAAACCACCATATTTATCCTCATAATAAATAAAACCATTCTCACTTAATGAATAATTAAAATCGTCTTTATAAATGATTTTTTTTGATTGATTATTATTAATTGTTTTTTTAATTAAATTTAAAGTTTCATCTGAGCTTTGTTTGCTAACTACAATAATAGAATTTAGAAGGGATGAGGTTTTTTCATAAACAATTTTTTCAATATTTTGCTCATTTTTTGGTAACCAGTCTAAATGATCTAAACCTATTGAAGTAACAATACTAGATAAATTATTATCAATAATATTTGTTGCATCAAATCTATGAAATAGACCACTTTCTATAATATTTATTTTGTCTTTGAATTTACTTGCATGATAAAAATATGCTGCAGTTAATATTTCGAAGTAAGTTATTTGTTCTCCATTATTAACATTTTCAACTTCTATTAATAACTTAGACAAGTTATGGTCAGATATTTCTTCGTCATTAAAAATAAATCTCTCATTAATTTTTTGAATATGTGGACTAGTATAAATATTACAATCTATATTAGCTGTTTTTAAAATTGATCTTACTGCCTGTATAGTTGAATACTTTCCATTTGTTCCAACTACAGATATGTATTTTAATTTTTTTTGAGGATCACCTAATTTTTTACAAAGATTTTTAACTCTATCTAGACTTAGGTCAATTTCTTTAGGATGCAGCTTTTGCAAGCGGTTCAATATTGTCTGAAGTTTCATTTATTTGCTTTTCATTTACCGCGTTATCTTTTTTTAACAATATTGATAATAGTAAGCTTATTTCGGTTTTTAAATCTTTTCGTTCAACTATTCTGTCGACAAATCCATGCTTTTCTACGAACTCAGATGTTTGAAAGTCTGAACTAAGTTCTTCTTTAACTGTTGCTTGTATAACTCTTTTTCCAGCAAAGGCTATTAAACACCCAGGTTCAGCAAAATGAATGTCTCCTAACATCGCAAAAGATGCAGTAATTCCACCAGCTGTTGGATCAGTAAAACAAACTAAATAAGGAAGATTATTTTTTTTAAGTTCATTAATAGCAAGTGTAGTCCTTGTCATATTTGCAAGGGCAATAGGAGACTCAAACATTCTTTGTCCTCCACCACAAGGAAAGAAAACAAAAGGTGTTTGATTGTCAATAGCGTGTTGAACACCATAAATAATTGCTTCACCCTCAGCCGCACCAACAGAGCCACCAATAAACTCAAAATTAATAGCTCCTGCTGTTACTTCTACTCCATTTATTCTTCCTTTAGCAATCATTACAGCTGAATTCTGATTAGTTTTTTTTCGTGCAGATTTTAATCTGTCTTTATATGACTTGGTATCGATCCATTGGAGGGGGTCTTCCGCTGGAATCGGTGTATCAATTATTTCGTAAGCATTTTTTCCAAAAATAATGTCAAATCTTTGTCGACAATTAATTCTATGATGTTTACCACACAAGTTACAAACCCATAAATTTTCTTCAAGATCTTTTTTTAATATTGGGCCTTTGCAACAACTGGTCCAGTCAGAGTTTGCTATATCTTCTTTTGATGGTCTTTTTTTTAAAACTCGTTTTATTTTTTCACCAAAACTTAAAGCTTTTGTAATCCAGTTCATAGAATTTTACTTTTTAATTTTTTTACTAGCTTACTTACATTTGTGACAGGATTTTGTCTATGCTTTAAACTCTTGCTAATTTCCTTACAAATAGCACTTCCAACAACTAATCCATCTGCAGATTTGAGTTTGCCAATTGTTTTTTCAGTGATTCCAAAACCAATAACAATTTCTTTTTTCGGATCGATTTTTTTTATTTTGGCATAATTTTTTAATATATCATTAGGTGAAACTTTTAGTTTACCACCTGTTGTACTCAACATTGAAATAAAATAATTCATAGGATGAGAGTCTCTTATAATTTTTTTCAGCCTAATTTTTGTTGTTGTTGGTGATAAAAGCTGAATAAAATAGATAGATTTTTTCTTACATTTTTTTGCGAAATTCTTATTTTCTGGCCAAGGTAAATCCACAACTATTAATCCATTTACTCCAGATAACTTACATTTATTTAAGAATTTATTTTCACCATATTGAAAGATCATATTATAATAGCCCATTAATATAACAGGTTTATCTTTATCAAACTTTTTAAAATCTTTTACAATTTTGAAAATATCATTTACTTTAATTCCATTTTTGATTGCTCTGTAGGCGCTTGTTTGAATCTGACTTCCATCTGCTACAGGGGTGTTATGGGGTACGCCTAATTCTAAAATATCAGCATTTTTAGAAATTGATTTTAATATATTTAAAGATTGTTTTTTTGAGCTATCACCAGCAACGGTATAAGTTAGTAAAGCTGGCCTATTTTCTTGTTTTGCTTTTTTAAATGCTACACTAATTGGATTTAACATATTTTTTTCCTAATCTTTTTTCTAAAATTCCTCGGTCCTTGTAAGCATCACCACAACTGTTAACTACTACGATCGTATCTTTGCTCAATTTTTTAGATTCGGATATAGCAACGGCGAATGCATGGCTAGGTTCAAGAGATGGTCTTAATTTTTCAAATCTTGTAACAAGTTTGTAAGCTTCTAATGCTTGTTCATCACTCGCTGCAGTATATCTAGCTCTCTTTGTGTCTTTTAAAAAACAATGAAGCGGAGAAATTCCAGGGTAATCCAAACCTGCTGAAATAGATTCTGTCTCTTCTATTTGTCCATCTGAGTTTTGATTAACATACTGGGCTGCACCATGTAGAATTCCAATTTTAGAACCATAAGTTAAAGGTGCTGCATGTTTTTTACTTTTTGCAGGTCCCCCAGCTTCTACGCCAATAAATTCACACTGCTTTTTATCATAATCCATAAACTCATTCCAAAACCCAAAACTCGAACTTCCACCGCCCACACAATTGTAAAGTTTAAGTTTTTTTGGAATTGATCCAAACTCATCAATTAATTGAAACTTAAGTTCTCTTGAAATTTGACTAGTACTCCATCCGCAAATCCGAACAAAAACAGCTGGCCCTACTGTACTTCCAACACACATTGCTGTAGTATCGCAATTAGCAACCCAGAATCTCATACACTCTGAAACAGCATCCACAAGCGTTTGACTTCCTGAATAAACCGGAATTACCTCGGCACCATTTTTTTTCATCGCTTTTACATTTGGTTGTTGTCTTGCAATATCTTTTGCGCCCATGAAAATTTTACACTTAAGACCAAATTTTTTTGCTGCCATACTCAACATTTTACCCGCATACCCGGCGCCGGTATCTCCACATATAGTTTTTTTACCAGTACGTTTTGCAAGTAAACAATGGACAGTTGCGTTGTAGATCTTGTGTGCTCCACCGTTTGCATCTGAAACAACTTTAGACCAAATTTGAGCTCCACCCACATGTTTTGTTAAATTTTCTAATTTTATGAAACGAGTAGGTACACCAATCCAATTTTTAAAATATTTATCTCTTTCTCGTATAAATTTTTTATCTTTTTTAAGTTTGTTAAATAGTACTTCTAAATCTTCGATAGGTTTTTTTAATGTTTCAGGAACAAAGTTTCCTCCAAATTTACCCCCCCAAAATCCAAGTTTATTACCTTGGTCAATTACAGGAATTCTTTTTTTAAGTTTCATATTTTTCCAGACAAGTTTAACAACTTATTAATTCTACTTATATCTTTTTTTCCATTTTCATCTTCTAATGCACCGCTAAGATCGATTATGAAGTCTTTATTTTTAAAACTAGGAATATCATCTATTTGGATATTTCCTGCAATCATTTTATTCATTTCGTCAGGTACTTCATCTAGCAGATTATGATCAAAACTTTCAGATTTATGGTAACCTTTTGAGTCGAATAGAATTATATCTGAGATATTTGAGTAATCTTTATATTTATTTACATCGTTTTTACTCGTAACTGTTATTGAAGTTATTATTTTTATTTTATATTTTGATTTAATCTCATTTGTTCTATCAGCATCAACATCATAAAGTTGGTAGTAATCAAAATTTAAATTTTTAATTTTTTCTAAAATCTCATCGTTTGGGTTTACAAGTACAGAGACAAAACTTACATTTTTCTTATCAACATTAATCAAATCTTTTAATTTTTCATATTCAACAAATCTTCTACTTTTTTTATAATTCGTTATAAAACCAATCATAGAAGGTTTGTGTCTATGATTTAAAATATAGGTCAAAGTTTTAGGATCCGAGACTCCACAAATTTTTAAACCTTTCATTTATTTAAATGATCAATTAATTTTTTTATATTTTTTTTGATGTTGCCTCTGGTAATGTCTCTCCCGATCACCAACCAGGTTGCCCCATTTTTGTAAGCTTGTTTTGGAGTTAAAGTTCTTTTTTGATCATTTGTATTTGAGCTAAATCTTATCCCAGGAGTTATTATTTCTTTTTTAAATACTTTTTTTACTACTTTTATCTCTTGGGCACTACACACTATGGCATCAAGCTTAGCTTTACTCGCTAATTTTGCTTGATGATGAACTATTTTTTTAACATCCTTATTAAATCCAATTTCTTTCAAAGCCTTATTATCTAATGAGGTTAAAATTGTTACGCCAATTAATTTAATTTTACCTGATACTTTTTTGGCAGCTTTAAGGGCATCTAAACCAGAACTTATATGCATTGTTAAATAATCAACTTTTAAATCTTTTATTGCTTTAATAGCAGACGCACAGGTATTCGGTATATCATGAAGTTTCAAGTCGGCAAAAATTGTTTTATTTTTTACTTTTGAAACAAAAGTTCTTCCATTTTTTGAATTTAAAAACTCAAGACCAAATTTGTATCCAACTTTTAAATTGGAACTTTGAGTTTCAGTAATTATTTTTTTAATTTTATTTATATTTGTGGTATCACAAGCAACGAATATCTTATTCTTTTTCATTTATTTTTTTAGACCAAAATTTAGATGATTTAAAAAATATTGAATATTTCTGATCAATATAAATTTTTTCATTAGTCTTAGGGTTTCTGGCAAATCTAGCCTTTTTCAGCCTTGGTTCAATCGTAAACACGTCTCTAAGTTCTACCCTTTCATTTCTTTTTAATGCACTTCTTATCTCAGTAAAAAAAATATCTATAAGTTTTTTTAAATCTTTTTTAAGAAAATTAGGATAGTTGTTAGAGAGTTTATTTAAAAGATCTGATCTTCTAGTTGCCAAATAACTACTCTTCACCTTTTTTCTTTTTATCGTCTAATTTTTCAGACAATGATGAAAAAGGTAGGTTTTTTCCACTAAGTGGACTTGAAAACTTTGAAACAGCTTCTTTATTCTGCAACTCTTCAAGTAATTTAATACTTAAGCTGACTTTTCTTTTATCAATATTTAATTCTGAGATAGCAGTGTCAATTCTTTCTCCTCCAACAAATCTTGACGGTCTAGCATCTGCTGAATTTACCGCAATATTTGATTTTTTTATCATAAAATCTAATTCACAATTTTCTGGTTTTACAATTAGACCCTTATTATCTGAGGAAATTACTTGTACAGTTAATATATCATTAACTTTCTTATTTTTGAAGAAGTCAAAAGGATCAGTGCCTAATTGTTTTAATCCAACTCTAACTTTTTGTTCATCTTTTTTTACTTCTAACACTTTAACTTTTAATTTGTCTCCATTTTTATATTTTTTTAACTCATTCTCTGGGTTATTTGTATAGCTTAAATCGTTTGCATGAAGAAAACCGTCAATGTCAAATTCATCTAGTTTAACATATAATGCATATTCATTTATACTTGTTACTATTCCATTGATTTCACTACCTATTGGAAATTTATTAGTAAATAATTGATATGGATTATCTAATGTTAGTTTATGTGATATTGCAATTCGTCTTTTTTCTTTGTCAATCTCAGTAATAACACAATCAATCATATCTCCAACTTTGAATAGTTTTTTTGGTACAACATTTCTTTTGGTCCAACTCATTTCACTACTATGTAACAAAGTACTTAATCCAGGTTCTAGTGAACAGAAACATCCATAATCAGTTATTTTATCAACCTTTACTTTGTACTTTTGACCAATTTCATAATTTCCTATATGTTCAAAAGGATCTGGTGAGAGTTGTTTAATCGAACATCCAATTTGTAATTTCTCTTTATCAATTGAAATTACTTTCAAGTTGTGTTTTTCACCAATATTAAATATCTCATCAGGATGGTTAACTCTCGAATATGAAATTTCTTGTAAATGTACTAAAACATCTATCTCGTTATTTACCTCAAAAAAACATCCAAAAGACGAGTACCCTTTTACAACTGCATCTTTTATTACATCTCCAACTGAAAATTTCTCTATAATTTTTGCCTTATCTTCCCTTTTATTTGATGAAACAATCTGTCTTCTAGATACACATGCATTGCCTCTAATCTTATCTAGTTTTATAATTGCAAATTTTTGCTCAACCCCTATTAGATGATCTATATTTTTTAATGGCTTGTCACTTATCTGAGAGCCTGGACAAAACATCAATGAGCCCGTCTCTGTATGCTCTACTATAACACCACCTTTACATTTACTCGTTATTTTGCCTACTATTGAGGAATTATTTTCATAAGCTTTTTCTAATTCATACCAACCTTTAATTTTTTTTGCTTTTAAAGCAGAAACTAGTACTTCACCATTTTTGTCTTCAATTTTCTCCAATAAAACTGGTATATTTTCACCTACTATTATTTTATCTTTTAAACCTATCATTTTTAACTCATTTACATCAATTATAGGCTCACTCTTTAGTCCTGGTATAAACACAAATACAAATTTCTCTGTAATTTTTGTAATTTTACCTTCAATAATCTTGCCTTCTTCAATTTTATTTTTTGAAAGTTGTGAATTTAAAAGTTTTTCGAATTGCTGATTTTTTGCTGATTTTAAGTCTTTATATATTTCCATGTATTAGTTTTTTGTCCATAATTGACTTTATTTTTTTAAAGCACGCTTTCTTACTTAATTTAGAAGTATTAATCAAGATTGAATCTTTGGTTTTTTTTAAAGGAGAGTATTTACGGTTTTTGTCTAAATTGTCCCTATTTCTCAAGCTTTTTAGAACTTCATTGTATGAAATTTTCTTTTTTAATTTTTTGAATTCATCAAATCTTCTCTTTGCTCTAACTTTTATATTCGCGGTAATATAGAACTTAAACATGGCATCTTTCATGATTACTGATGTTATATCTCTTCCATCTAAAACTGATCCCGAGTAATATTTTGAAGGTTTATAAGCACAATTCAATTGAAATTTTTTTACCATTTTCCTGATCTTATTGTTTTTTGCTAGTATAGATGCTGAATTTGCAACCTCATCAGTTAATAAACTTTTACTACTGAGAGATTTTAATTTTATATTGTTAATTTTTTTTTTTATGGATTTATACGAAAAATTTTTTTTTTCTTTAAGTTTTATTTTTGCAATGTATCTATAAATTTTGCCAGTATCTAGATAAAGTAAATTATATTCTTTAGCAATATATTTCGCTTGTGTTCCTGCACCTGCCGCTGCTGGGGAATCAATAGCTACAGTAATAATTCTCTTTTTTCTTCTCAATTTATTTTTGCACCTAATTGTTTAATTATATTTAAGAACTTAGGAAATGAAGAATTAATTGAGTCTCTGTCATGTATTTTCCATTTACCACCTAATGATAGAGCCGCTATACAAGTCATCATAAAAACCCTATGATCTTTTCTAAAATTTTTCATAGTAAAGTTGCCATTTAAATATAGTTTTGGATTTCCGTAAATTTTTATATTATTTTTCTCTCTCAAAACCTTTACTCCAACTTTTTTTAAAAAATTAATAGCAATATTCAGTCTAGGACTTTCTTTTTTGTTTAGCTCTCCTAAATCACTAAAAGTAGAAACACCTTTTGCTTTTGCAGCTGCAATAAAGATAATTAAAAATTCATCTATCGCTGAACTATTTAAATTTTTAGGGCAATTAATACCTTTTAAGTTTTTTTTAGATTTAATAATCAAGTCTGAAATTGTTTCACCTTTATAACTCCTTTTATTTGTTGCTATAATATTAGCATTCATTCTATTAAGAATTTTTAGAACACCTAATCTTGAGTTGTTTGTGTTTACATTTTTAATTTTTAATTTTGAATTTTCACTTAATAAAGTTAACACGATAAAGAAAGAGCATGAGCTTATATCACCAGGCACACTATAATTGAAGCTTTTAAAATTAGAATGTCCTTTAATTTCAATTAAATCTGAATTTTTTTTATTTTTCACTTTTATTGGAATTTTCAAACTTTTAAAAAGTAGCTCAGTATGATTTCTGGATTTTTTGGCTACAATTTTTGTAATACCTGGAGTTTTTAAAGCAGCTAACATTATAGCACTTTTACATTGAGCACTTCCTAACTTCTCAGAATACTCTATAGGTCTTAAAAATTTTGACCCTATAATTTTAACTGGTAAATTTTTATTATGAGATTTAATATTGGCACCAAACATTTCCAATGGCTTGGTAACTCTAGAAAAATCTCTCTTTGAAAGACTCTTATCACCAATAAGAGTTATTTGATTATTTGAATTTACAAGAAGACCTAAAATTAATCTTGCAAATGTACCTGAATTGCCTGCATCTATTTTAATTTTACTATTGGTATTAAATCCAGTTAAACCAAAACCAGTTATTTCATAATATTTTTTTAACTTTTTATAATTAATTCCTAATTTTTTTATTGATTTTAATGCATTGATTACGTCTTCAGATTCCAACAAATTATATATTTTGGATGTACCTATAGCTTGTGAAGCTAATAAGACACATCTAATAGAAATACTTTTATCTCCACTTACTTGTATAGTCTTACTAAATTTTTTAATTTTATTACTTATCTGGATATAAGATTTCATTGATGAATTAAGTTATATTAAATTCATCTCCAAAATAATGAGTTTTGGCTTTTTTATCGCTAATAACTTCATTTGGACTGCCAGATGCAATTATCTTGCCGTTCGATAATATGATAGCTCTGTCTACACAATTCAAAAGATCTCTCGCTTGATGATCACACACTACAATAGTTATTTCTTCTGAAGATTGTAAATTTAGTATTATTTCTTGCAACATTTTAATTGTTAAAATATCTAAAGCAGCAAATGGCTCATCTAACAGTAATATTTTTGGATCATTTATTAAAGCCATTGCAATTACTAGCTTTTTTTTTTGACCCCCTGACAAGTCTTTTGCTTTTACTTTTAATAACGATTCAAATTCAAATTGAGCTATTAATTTATTTACTTTGTGCTCTCTCATTTCTTTTTCTTTTATGTGTATTTCTGACACCAATTTCAAATTATCCGACAAAGTCAAATCATGAATAAGTCCCCCATATTGAGGAACTAATCCTAATTTGAATTTTGTAAATCTCTCATTAATAGGTAACTTATTTGAATTTATACCGTTAATTATAATTTCACCATAATTTGGATCTTTCAGTCCAGTTATCAAATTGAAAATTGTAGACTTACCAACCCCATTAGGCCCCAACATGCCTAGTATTTCTTGTTTTCTTATTATTAAATTTAAATTTTCTATAATCTGTCTGTTATTATAAAATACAGATATATTTTTTAGTTCAATTACAGATGAAATTTCCTTGTAACTATCAATTCGAAATTTTTTAATTAATGCCATTATTTTGTATTAATCTCAATTTTTTCTTTTGACTCAATGTTTACATCTTTAGTCAAAATATTCATAGTTACTTTTTCTGCTTTCATTAATGATTTGTTATCTCTTATCATAACATTATTATAAGCTACAGCAATATTGTCATTAATTTTTAAGTCAAAGTTATCGCAAATTATAACTCTATCAATATATTTAATTTCAACATCCTCATAAAATTTAGAATTTTGGTCTGAATAATTGTATTCTGCAAATTTTGATGAGATATATATATTTGATTTTCCATCAGAAGAAATTGTTCCATTTACATCTTCCAATTCAAGGATATTATTATTTTTTAAATTTGTTTTACCTGATTTTGCAAAAATTTTAATAATATCTCCGTTTTTGGTTGATGTAATATACTCTATTTCTTTGGTTAAATTTTGTACATACTGTGAATTATTGATTTCTTTATTTTTTCTTAAATTATCTTTATTTTCTTTTGGTTTATCTGATATAGATTCCTCATTGAATTTTAAACTTTTATTTTCTTCAATTTTTATTAATTGGTTATCTTTATCTATAT
The DNA here is from genome assembly GCA_902633125.1 of uncultured Pelagibacteraceae bacterium. Taxonomy (GTDB): domain Bacteria; phylum Pseudomonadota; class Alphaproteobacteria; order Pelagibacterales; family Pelagibacteraceae; genus Pelagibacter. Next base: position 24,843 of record CACPEZ010000007.1, on the reverse strand, counting down.
TATTTTGATTTAAGGTCATGTTTTCTTGGGAAATTTTTGAGTTATTATCAACTTTTATCGTTCCATAACTCTGTGTCCCAGAATAAAAGTATAGAAAATACATTCCCCCAACTATAATAATTATCAATAAAAATAATATAATTTGCAGTAAAGACTTAACAGTCATTAATTAATATTTGAATTTAAAATATCATGCATATGAACAAGCCCCACTGTTTTGTGTGACTTATTTTTCTTATGAATACATAGGGATGTTATTTTTTTTGAATTCATTAAAGAAAGCGCAGATGCAGCTAAAGTATTTTCATCAACACTAACTGGATTTTTTTTCATCACTTTTTTTAGTTCTAAATTAGTAAAATCATTGTATTTTTGAGCTATTCTCTTTAAATCTCCATCTGTTAAAAATCCAACTGTATCGCCATTTTTTTTGACAATTATTAAAGCACCTAATTTTTTGTTATTTATAATTTTTATTGCATTTTTCATATTTACATTTTCACTAACAACTGGAAGTTTTTTTCCAGTTATCATTAAATCACCAACAGTTTTAAGTTTAATAGAAAGGCTACCGCTAGGGTGAAATTTTTTAAAATCAAATTTTGTGAAGTTTTTGTATTTCATACATGCAATAGCTATTGCATCACCCAGCGCTAATTGAGCAGTAGTTGAAGAAGTAGGTACTATATTTTCTGGCCCTGCCTCTTTTATATTTGGCATTAAAAAAGCAGCATCAGAGTTTTTGTATAAAATAGAGTCTTTTTTGGAAGTTATCCCTATTAATTTAATATTCTTATTTCTTGACGTGTATTGAATTATATTTTTTAACTCTTCACTTTGACCACTATTACTGATTAATATAACAACATCCCCAGAGGTTATTTGACCCATATCCCCGTGGCTTGCACTTGATGCATCTAAAAAAAAAAGAGGGTGTTCCAGTAGATGAAAGAGTTGCTGACCATTTTTTTCCTATAATTCCACTTTTTCCAACTCCTGAAATTATTATTTTTCCATCTTTGCAATTAAGTATGATTTTAATTAATTTTAAAAAAAGATTTACTGATAGTATTTTTTAATTTTTTTAAAGACTCTATTTCGTATTGAATTACATCTTTAGCGATTTTCTCAATTTTTTTTTTCTGCATCTAATGTGACCAAATATCAGTAGTAAAAGATGCTAAATCAAGATTAACCCTAGAGTGTATAAATTTAATTGCATCGTAATACAAATTTTCCCTTTTCTCTCTAATTAATATTTTCATCAATGATTTATAAATTATATGGAGATAGATTACATCTTTTGCACAATATTGAAGTTGTTTATCAGACAAATCACCTCCAAAATCAGATGATTGTAAGTTTTTACTTATCTCATGTCCTGTGAATTCTTTAATTAAGTCTTTTAAACCATGTTTATCACTATAACTTCTTGCAAGTTTACTCATTATTTTAGTGCAGTTTATGTTTTTAACTTCAACATGGAGATATTTTTTAATAAATAATAAATCTGCTCTAGCATAATGAAAAATTTTACATATATTCTCGTCTACAAGTATTTTTTTTAGATTTGGAGCATTGTAAGTGTCTCTATTTAATTTGATGATATGTGCATCATTATTACCTGTGGAAATTTGAACTAAACATAGACCATCTCTCTCAACATTAAGCCCCATAAATTCGCAATCTACTGCAATATTGTCACTAAGAACTAATTGATCTGGCAAATCTTCATTGTGTAATTTAATATCTAAATTCATTTGATAGAATATATATATGAAACAAAAAGAAATTCTACTTTTCGGTGCATCGGGTCAGATCGGAAGAAATTTAATAAGAAAGCTAGCTGAAAATAACTATAAAATTACAGCAGTAACTAGGAATATTCATAGAACTGGCTATATTCTTAAGACACAGGCAAATCCCGGATATTTGGAACTGGTAGAATTAAAAAATTTTGAAATCAGTAAAATTGAAAAATTAGTTAAAAGATCTTCAATTTGCATAAACTTAGTTGGTATTTTGTATGAAAAAAAAAAAGATGAATTTAAAATGATACATTCAGACTTTCCAACACTCTTATCAAAAAAAGCAAGCGAATTTAAATTAGAAAAATTTATACATTTATCTGCTTTAGGCATTGAGGAAGCAAAAGATAGCAGGTATGCGAAAAGCAAGTTAGAGGGTGAAAATAAAATTAAACAAAATTTTGGTAAATCTATAATTTTAAAACCTTCAATAGTTTATTCTGTAGATGATAAATTTACTACTTCATTTATGAGTTTACTAAGTATGCTCCCAATAATGCCACTATATTATAATGGTAGAACAAAATTTACTCCAATCCATGTATCGGATATGGTTAATATAATTTTTAATATAATAGAAAGTAAGGAAAATAATCTAATTTTGGAATGTATAGGTCCTGAAGTTATTACATTCAAAGAAATCATTATAAAATTGTTAAAATCAATTGATAAGAAAAGAATTTTATTACCATTGCCATTACCATTTGCAAAATTAACCGCAAAATTTCTTCAATTGTTACCAAGACCATTATTAACTGAGGATCAATTGAAATTGTTAAAATATGATAATTGCAAATCAGGCAAATATAAAAATAACTATGACCTTGGGTATATTTCAAAAAAAAAATTTGAAGACGAAATTAATAAATATAGCTATAATTGGAAAAAAGGTGGACAATTTGCTAATAATTCAACAATAGATAATCCAAAATGATGACATATTTAGTAATCGGACTTTGTCTATTTTTGCTAATAATAGTTATATATATTTCTGCAAAACCCATAAGTATGGGCATTGAAGCTAGAAGAAATATTAAAGATGATCCTCAAGATAATTCAGAAAATAATCAAAATATTCCTGATTATCATGATGATGAAAATCTAAATAAAGATACAATTTCAAGTGAAATTTTAAAGTTAAATGAATTAAAGAATAAAGGTGTCTTAACTGAAGAAGAATATAAAAAAGCCAAAGACAAAATACTAAACTAAGCTGACTTTATTTTTTTTTCTATAAATTGAGGCACTTCATCTTCTTTATCAACCACATCATCTTTCTTGCCTTTTGGTTGAAACACAATCATTAGGTGCAAAGGACAATATGAAAACTTTTCAACTGTTTTCCTTCCACAAAAACTTGCATTTTTTTCATCAGGGTTAGCCTCCATATATTTGCAAGTGTCTTCTGATAATTCTTCCAAACTCAAATTTTTAGCAGGTTCAAAGTTTTGATCTAAAAGTAATGTTTTGAGTTTACCTCTTTTACCTTTAAATTTGATTTCTCTTTGTTCATTTTTGCCACTAACTTTTTGATTTTGAATTGGAGATCTAGCTCTAACTTTAGATGATAAGTTTAGCCTATGTGCTTTGCCAATTACTGCATTTCTAGAAACACCTCCAATAATTTCAGCAATTTGACTTGCAGTACTACCTTTGCCCCAAAGCTCTTTTAATTTGTTTACTTTTTCCTCTGTCCAACTCATTTTTAACTACAACATTTAGTATCTATTTATAATAATATCACATGATGTTGCATAATTTTAGTTTATTACAAGTTTTTTTTAATATTTTTCAACAAATCAATTAATTTTATAACTTGAGGTTGCAAATTAAACTGTCAAATAAATTAAAAAAAATTATAAGTAATTATGAGCGCATTGGCACCTAATTATAAAAGAAAAAATTTATCATTTGCGAGAGGCAAAGGTAGTTTTCTTATTACAGCAAATGGAAAAAAATATTTAGATTTCGTCCAAGGAATTGCAGTAAATTCTCTTGGACATGCAAACGACAAGCTTATAAGAGCGATTAATAAACAATCAAAAAAACTTTGGCATGTTTCAAATGCATTTAGAATACCTGAAGGTGAAAAATTAGCTAGTAAATTGGTAAAAAAAACTTTTGCTGACTCAATTATTTTTCAAAATAGTGGAGCGGAAGCAACAGAAGCAGCAATTAAAGTTGCGAGAAGATATTTCTATTCTATTGGAAAAAAAAATAAAAATAGGATAATTTGTATAAAAAACTCCTTTCATGGAAGAACAATTGCAGCAATTCATGCAAGTGGCTCAAAAAAAATGACAGAAGGATTTGGACCAAAAATTCCTGGTTTTGATCATTTTGAATTTGGTGATCATAAAAAGTTAAAAAGTTTAATTAATAAAAATACCGCAGCTATTATGATCGAAACTATTATGGGAGAAGGTGGGATCAAAGTAATTCCTGACTGGTGTATTAGATCAATAAGACAATTATGCAACAAAAAAGGAATTCTATTAATTCTTGATGAGGTACAATGTGGTATTGGAAGATCAGGAAAATTTTTTGCTTTTGAACATGCAAAAGTTAAACCAGATATTGTCCCAATTGCAAAAGGAATTGGTGGAGGGTTTCCAATAGGTGCAGTTTTAATGACAAAAAAAGTTTCAAAAGCTATGGTACCTGGGACTCACGGTTCAACTTTCGGAGGAAATCCTCTTGCAATGGCTGTCGGTAATGCAGTTATAGATCAAATAAATAATAAATTGCTCAATAATGTAAAAAAAATGTCTAAATATTTTATTTCAAGTTTAAATCAATTAAAAATGAAATATCCCAATACAATCAAAGAAGTGAGAGGAGTTGGATTATTAATAGGGATACAACTCTTTTCTGATCAAACATTTTTTATTAAAAAGCTAATGGAAAATAGATTATTAACAATTAGAGCATCAGAAAATGTAATTAGAATATTGCCTCCCCTAAATGTAAAAAAAAGTGAAATTGATTTGGCTTTAAGGACCCTTAATAAAGTCTGCAAAGAAGTAAATTGATATGAAACATTTTATTAATTTAAAAGATATATCAAAAACCGATCTCAGAAAAATTATTACTGATGCTAAAAGAAGAAAAAATTTGAGAAAAAAATTAAATACTCTGGAGATTGACAAAGGGTCGCCTTTAAAAGGTAAAATGTTAGTTCAAATGTTTGAGAAAGCAAGTTCAAGAACAAGAATAAGCTTTTATTTGGCAATCAAACAGCTTGGAGGAGGAACTTTAACTCTTCGTTCTAATGAATTGCATTTAGGTCAAGGAGGAGAAAGCATAGCTGATACTGCAAAAATACTTTCTACTTATGGTGATGGATTTATGTTTAGAACTGACAGTGATAAAAAAGTTGAAATATTTAAAAAATATTTAACTATACCAATAATAAATGGCCTTAGTCCTTCTTCTCATCCAACGCAAGTTTTATCAGATATTTTCACTGTTGAAGAAATAAAAAAAAAACCTATTTCTAAACTAAAGATTTGTTGGATTGGAGACTCAAACAACGTTTTGTCTAGTTTAATAGAAGCATCTGTAAAATTTTCATTTAAATTAAATATTGGTTGTCCAAAAAAATATGAACCTACAAATCATATAAAAAGCTGGATAAAAAAATATAGTAAAATTATTGATATCTATAATGATCCTAAAAAAGCCGCAAAGGGTGCAGATGTAATTTTTTCTGACAAAGTCATATCTATGCATGATAAAGGCAACAAGAAGAAAAAAATACAATTTTTTAAAAAATTTAAAATTAATAAAAAACTTATTAATAGTGCAAAAAAAAATTGTATATTTCTGCATTGTTTACCAAGAGGTAATGAGGTTGATGAAGAGGTATTTTTAGGAAAAAACTCACACGTTTGGCAACAAGCTCTAAATAGAGTACATGTTCAAAAAAGTATTTTATTATATTGTTTTGGGAAATTAAGGTAGTGGTAATGGATTATCTGAATTTTGATTGAGATACAAAATAACTGAAGCTCTATCTTTTTCTTTCCTTAATCCTGCAAATGCCATTTTAGTCCCTTTGATATAAGTTTGAGGTTTTTTTAGATATCCATTCATTTCCTCGAATGTCCAATTTTTGTCGTACGCAGCCATAGCTTTGGAGTATTTATAATTCTCCTTTGATGCCACTTTTCTTCCAATTATCCCATATAGAGCTGGTCCAATTTTATTTTCCCCTCCTTTATTAACCAAATGGCATGCAGCACATTTTTTAAAAACCTTTTCACCATGAACAACATCTCCCAATGCAAGTAATGCTGCGATATCAACTTTTTCCTCAACTTTTACTTCAACAGAACTTACAGAAGATGTAGAATTTTGAATATCTACTTTGTATGCTGATTTTTCAGGTTTATCTACATGAAAGGCTATATCAGAAACTTTACCAATTCCTATAACAATAAGTGCAATAAGAAGAATCGCACCTATAATCTTATTTATCTCGAATGAGTCCATGATTTTTTATTAATATGGTCGTATAACATGTTAAACAAAATTAAAACGAATTTTAATTTATTAATTTGCGTCTCAAAGACGCATAAAATGTGAATATATGGGAAAATCAATTATAATAATTCCTTCAAGACTTGCAGCATCAAGACTTCCAAATAAACCCCTAATAAATATTAAAAATAAGACCTTGATTATGCACGTCTATGAGAATGCTCTCAAAAGTCAAGTGGGAGAGGTATTTGTTGCAACTTGCGATGATGAAATTGCGTCAGAAGTTAAAAAAAATGGTGGTAAATTTGTTATGACGGATAAAATGCATACAACTGGAACCGACAGAGTTTGTGAAGCATCAAAAAAATTAGGAATTCAGGATGAAGATATTGTTATAAATGTCCAAGGTGATGAACCTATGATTAGTCCCATTGATATTAAAAATTTAAATATTGTATCAAGAAAATTGAATTTAAATATTTCAACATTAGCTCATAAGATCAAAAAAAAAAACGACTATAAAAATGAAAATATCGTAAAGGTTGTTACAAAAAATAAAATAACAAATAAAACAACCGCTGAAGCTTTGAATTTCTATAGAATTATCAACCCAAATAGTTTGAAAAATATATACCATCATATCGGAGTTTACCTGTATAAATTTTCATCTTTAAAAAAATTTGTAAAATTGCAAAAGAGCAAAGAAGAACTTAGTAAAAGATTAGAACAATTAAGAGCTGTGGATAATAATATGAAAATTAATGTATTATTAGCAAATTATTTTTCTAGTGGAATCGATACTAAAAAAGATCTAGACGAATACATAAAATTATTGAATAAATAAAATATATGAAAATACTTTATCAAGGTATAACTGGAAGTTATAGTGAAAGCTGTGCTAAGCTCATGTTTCCGAATGCAGAAACTATAGCATGCAAAACTTTTGATGAGTGCTTTGAAAAAGCTAGTTTAGATAGTAGTATTAAAACAATAATACCAGAGTCAAATAAAACTACAGGAAATATTGGAGTCGAATATTTAATATTTAAATATCGATTAAATATTTATGAGGAATTTTTCTTTCCTATCAATCACAATTTATTAGGTATTAAGGGATCTAAATTGGAAAATATAAAAAATGTTTATTCACATACTCAAGCACTGAGTCAAGCTTCGGAATTTATTAAAAAAAATAACTTTCAAGCAAATGTTAGAGCAGATACAGCCGGATCAGCTAAATATATTTCCGAACAAGAAGATAAGACTAAAGGTGCCATTGCATCAAAATTGAGTGCTGAAATTTATAATCTTGAAATTTTAAAAGAAAGTATTCAAGATGATGATGAGAATTATACAAGATTCCTAATAATGGGGAAAGATATTGTGCAACCAGAAATGGATAAGAAAAAATTTATAACTTCTTTTTTATTCAAGCTAAGAGATAAACCGGCTGCCTTATACTCAGCATTGTCTGGATTTGCAATTAACGGTGTTAATATGACCAAACTTCAAAGTTTTCCTGAAAAAAATTCATTTTCATCATTCTTTTTTTTGTGTGACATTGATGGTCATTTAGACGAAAAAAAAATCAAAAATTCATTGGAAGAATTAGCTTTTCATTGTGAGGATATGCACGTCCTAGGTGTTTATAAAGCTCACGAATTTAGAGAAAAAAAATAACTAACTTTATTGTAGATTAGAAAAAATTATTGTTATAATAACTTTGGAGGCCTTCCAGGTGGGATTACCATGAACTCCCCCAGGCTTGAAAAAGAGCAAGGGTAATGAGTTTTTTCCAGGTTGGTTGGTCTCCTAGTATGACTAATAATTCAGAAATTTTCGCACTAAAATATAGACCACAATCTTTTAAAGATTTGATTGGGCATGAAGAAATAACAACCTCAATTTACAATTCAATTAAAATTAACAAAATTGCAAACGCTTTTTTATTTACAGGAATAAGAGGTATTGGAAAAACTACTTTTGCCAGAATAGTCGCAAAAGCTTTAAATTGTGAAAAAGGTTTAGAAAATTTATGTGAAAATAATTTTTGTAGCAATTGTGAAGCGATAATTAATTCAAATCATATCGATGTTTTAGAAATTGATGCAGCAAGTAGGACTGGAGTAGATGACGTAAGAGAATTAATTGAATTCTCTAGATACGGACCATCTATTGCAAATTATAAAATATTTATAATTGATGAAGTTCACATGTTGAGTAAACAAGCATTTAATGCTTTATTGAAGACATTAGAAGAGCCTCCAAAATATTTAAAATTTATATTTGCAACAACTGAAATTCAAAAAATACCTATTACGGTTGTTTCAAGATGCCAAAGATTTGACTTATCTAGAATCGAGACTGAAACATTGTTTAAATTTTTAAAGAGTATTGGAATTAAAGAAAATAAAGAAATTGAAGATAATGCTTTAAAATTAATTGTTAAAATCTCAGAGGGTTCCGTACGAGATGCATTATCATTGCTTGATAGAGCATTAATTTCTAATTCGAAAAATATACTGACTCTAAATGAAGCTCAAAAAATTTTTGGTTATACTGACAAAAGCTCTTATATAGATCTCGTAAATATTCTTTTAAAAGGGGATGAAAATTCTGTAATTACACATTACAGGAGTATTTATACTTTAGGCGTACAACCCATTAATTTTCTAAATGAATTCTTAGAAATACTTTACTACATAAAAAATATCAGCAATATAACCTTACATGGATCAATTTTTTCACTCAATGATGACGATTATAAAAAAATACTAAAATTATCAAAAAAGATATCTCCCAGTGATATCTTGCTTTACTGGCAATTTACTTTGAGAGCTATTAAAGAGATAGGTTTAGTCAGCAATCAAAACCTTTCAATTGAAATGTTTCTTATCCAGCTGATGTATTTAATAAAAAAACCTGCAAAATATGAGGAAAAGATCGATGAAAAAAATAATTTAAACAATTCAAGTGAAAGTTTTTCTCAAAAGTCTTATCCAGTAAGTCAGCTTAAAAATATAAATCAAATTGAACAAAGAAAAGATAAAAATATTAAAAAAGAGGAAAATCAAATAAAAAATTTAGATGAACTGTTAAATCTTTGTATACAAAAAAAAGAAATTACTTTGAAATATGAAATAGAGAACAATTTAAATTTAGTCTCATTCTCACAGAATAAAATAGAGATTTCGTTTAATGAAAAATTAAGTAATCGTTTTGTCAAAGATTTATCTGAAAAATTGTATGATTGGACTGGAAACAGGTGGATTATATTATTTTCTAAACAGAAAGGTGAAAAATCTAAAAAGGAAAAAATAAAAAACTTTAAAGAGCAACAAATTAAAAAATTAAAAAATTCTTCAGATTATAAAAATTTACTTGAAAGTATTCCCGATATTGAATTGATTGACATAGAAAACAAAATTAATGACTGATTTTAATAAAATATTAGAAAAAGCTAAAGAGTTAGAAAAAAAAATGAGAGAGAGTCAGGATAATTTAAAAAAAATAGAAGTTAATGGTATTTCAGGGGGAGATGCAGTTACAGTCTTATTAAATGGTGAAGGAGAAATGACAAAAATTATATTAACTGATAAAGTGCTTAATGAAGATAAAGAGATAATTCAAGATTTAATAATTGCCGCTCACAATGATGCTAAAAAGAAGTTGAAATCAAAAACTTCTGAGGAAATATCTAAAGCAACGGGTGGATTAGGAGTACCAGGTTTTAAATGGCCATTATAATTAAATGCAAAATCTACCTGAAATAGAAAATTTAATTAAACTAATTTCAAAACTACCAGGTCTAGGACCTAAGTCAGCAAAGAGAATAATTTTAAAAATGATAAATAATCGCCAAGAACTATTAAAACCTTTGGCTAATAATCTAAGTGACGTGTTTAAAAATATTGAACGTTGTAAAATTTGTGGAATATTAAAATCCAATAGTAATCTCTGCAATAATTGTGAAGATGATAATAAAAAATATAACAAGATATGTGTAGTTGAAAATATTTCCGATCAATGGGCAATAGAGAGTTCATCTGTTTTTCAAGGTTACTATCATATTTTAGGAGGTACGATCTCTGATAGTGCTAATGGCAATAATAGAGAAAATTTACTCATTAATTCTCTAATAGAAAGAATAAAAAATGACAATATTGATGAAGTAATTTTAGCAACTAGTGCTACCGTAGAAGGACAAACAACTGCTTTTTATATTCAAGACAGTTTAAAAAATTCAAATGTAAAAATTTCTAAATTAGCCCAGGGTTTGCCTGTTGGTGGAGAGATAGAAACTTCTGATGATGGAACACTTATATCTGCTTTTAAAAATAGAAAAGATATATAAATTTATAACTTAGCTTTTTTTTATTAATCTATTTAAATGTAATAAAGGTTCAGTATAACCCGATGGTTGTGACTTGCCATGGAAAATCAATTCACATGCTGCTTTAAAAGATATTGACTTATCGTAATTTGGAGACATGCTATTATATGCTGGATCATTTTCATTTTGTTTATCAACTATCTTTGCCATTTTCTTAAGAATTTCTAAAACTTGTCTATTTGAGCAAATACCATGATGTAACCAGTTAGCTATGTGTTGTGAAGATATTCTAAGTGTTGCTCTATCCTCCATTAATCCAATATTATTTATATCTGGAACTTTAGAGCATCCTATTCCTTGATCTACCCATCTAACAACATATCCTAATATTGTTTGTGCCGAGTTACATAACTCATTATTTATCTCCTCTTTGCTCCAGTTAGGTCTGTCTGCTATTGGAATGGTCAACAAGTTATCAATATAATTTATTTTATTATTATTTAATTTTTTGTGCTTTTCAAAAATATTTAACTTGTGATAATGCATTGCGTGCAAAGAGGCTGCAGTCGGAGATGGAACCCATGCACAATTAGCACCAGCCTCAAGATGTGATATTTTTTGATCTATCATATCTTTCATTTTATCTGGCATAGCCCACATACCTTTGCCTATTTGTGCGACACCTGAAAACCCACATTTTAAACCAACACTAACGTTGTTATCTTCATAAGCGGTTATCCATTTTGATTTTTTCATGTCACCTTTTTTAATCATTGGACCTGCTTCCATTGACGTGTGCATTTCATCCCCAGTTCTATCTAAAAAGCCTGTATTTATAAAAAAAACTCGACTTTTTAATGTTCTTATACATTCTTTTAAGTTAACTGATGTTCTCCTTTCTTCGTCCATAATACCACACTTAATTGTATTTTTTTCAAGTTTTAAAACTTCCTCAACTCTAGTAAATATTTTATCTGTAAAAGCAGTCTCCTCTGGCCCATGCATTTTGGGTTTTACAATATATATAGAACCTGTCCGTGAATTACCTTTTCTTTTCAAATCATGAATTGCTGCAGCGGTTGTAATAAATGCATCCATTATACCTTCTGGGATTTCAGAACCATCCTCTAAAATTATTGCTGAATTAGTCATCAGATGTCCAACATTTCTAATTAACAATAAACTTCTACCATGTAACTTATCTTTTTTATTTTCTCTTGAAATATAACTTCTATCTGGATTTAGTTTTCTTTCGAAAGTTTTCCCATCTTTTTCAAACACAGATTTTAGATTTCCTTTCATCAAACCCAACCAATTTCTGTAACATAATATTTTATCTTCTGAGTCTACTGCCGCAACACTATCTTCATTATCGCATATCGTAGATATTGCTGACTCTATGATTATGTCACTTATTCCAGCCGCATCTTGAACTGCGCTAAAAGCTTTTGGATTAATTATTATTTCAATTTTTAAATTATTGTTTTCTAAAATTATTGTCGTTGGATTATTTGGTTCTCCCCTATATCCAATAAATTTATTCTTATCAACTAGTTCAAACTTTTTACTATCTTTTAATATTTTTAAATTATTTCCCTCTATTATAAAGCCATTTATATCTTTCCAATGAATTTCATTAATAGGAAAGTGATCATTTAGAAAATCACGAGCATATTTTATTACCTCTTGTCCTCTAAGAGGGTCATACTTTTGGCTACCCGTTTCTTCAGACTCAATTATATCTGTTCCATATAAACTATCGTAAAGACTTACCCATCTTGCATTAGCAGCATTTAATGTATATCTAGAATTCATTATCGGGACTACAAGTTGTGGACCTGCAATACTGGAAATTTCACGATCAAGCTTTTTTGTATCTATTTTAAAATCGTTTCCTTCTTCTTTTAAATATCCAATTTCTTTTAAAAAATTCTTATATTTTTGATGATTAAATTCTCCATTTTTATTTTTTTTTAACCATAAATCAATTTCAGATTGAAGAGTTTCTCTAGTTTCTAATAGCTTTTTATTGATTGGTGCAAGCTCATTTATACTTTTGTCAAACCCATCCCAGAAATCTTTTTCGTTAATGTTCAATCCTGGAAGAAGTTCATTTTTTACAAAATCGGCCAAATTCTTAGAGACAGATAAAGTATTAATTTTAACAAATGAATTACTCATAATATTTATAAATTTAGAAACCGTTGTATATGATAATCGGTAAAATATGTCATTACTTTATTTTAAAAAATGATATTTTTTATCCTAGAAAAATGTAATTCTTATAATTTGATCATTTTATCGCCTAAAAATAATATATAATAAATTAATGAAAAATTATTTAAACTTTGAGACTGACATAAAAAACTTAGAAATAGAATTGGATAAATTAAAAGATCCTTATAATCAAGACGGTCTTTCAGAAGTTGATACAAGTAAAATAACTGATTTACAAAATGAAATAGATAAAAAACTCAAAGATGTATATTCAAATCTTGATGCATGGCAAACAACATTGGTTGCAAGACATGAGGATAGACCTAAATCAAAATTTTTTATTGATAATTTATTTGATGAATTTATTTCACTTTCAGGAGATAGATTTTATGGGGAAGATAAATCTGTAATATGTGGTTTTGGTAAGTTTAATTCTAAGTCAGTTTTAGTAATTGGACAGGAAAAAGGTGAAAATTTAGACTCTAGAATTGAGAGAAATTTTGGGATGATGAGACCAGAAGGTTATAGAAAAACAATAAGATTAATGAACCTAGCTAATAAATTCAAAATACCAATAATTAATTTCGTTGATACGCCAGGTGCTTACCCAGGAGTTGGCGCTGAAGAAAGAGGGCAGGCCGAGGCAATTGCAAAGTCAATTGAATGTTCTATGCAACTGACTGTTCCTACTTTATCAATTATTATAGGTGAAGGGGGGTCCGGTGGCGCGATAGCATTAGCTTCTTCCAGCAAAGTATTAATGTTAGAAAATGCAATATATTCAGTAATATCACCAGAAGGATGCGCAACTATACTTTGGCGAGATCCAACAAAGACTTTAGAAGCTGCAAAAGCAATGAAGCTGTCAGCGAAAGATCTTTTAAAACTAGAAATTATTGATGAGATAATACCCGAACCTTTAGGGGGGGCACATCGAGATAAAGATCTTATTTTAGACAATGTCCGTAATGCTATTGATAGAAACTTAACTAAATTTCTCACATTAAATGAGGAAGAAATATTAAATCAAAGAAAGAATAAGTTTTTAGATATTGGAAGGAGCAAAGGTTTCAGTCCTAATGCAGCTCATCAAGATAAGCTTACTATTAAACATAATCTTTTTCAAAATTTGCTTTCGAATATTAAATTGAACAAAAAATTATTTATTTCAACTACATCAGTTCTTTTATTATTTATTTTATTTATGATAATATTTTAATTTACAATGCTCCGCAGCAGTGTTTATATTTTTTCCCAGATCCACATGGACAAGGTTCATTTCTTCCAATTTTACTTTTTGCAATAGATTTTAAGTTTTTTTTCACTCTGTTTTGAGAATTATCTTCCTCTTCTTTTTGTATTATTTTTAAATTTAAAAGCATTGTTACAAGATCAGTTTTTAATTTTCCAAGCAAATTTTCAAATAATAGAAAAGCTTCTTTTTTGTACTCCACTAAAGGATCTCTTTGTCCATAAGATCTTAAACCAATTACTTGTCTTAATTGCTCTAGATATTGTATATGTGATTTCCAATTTTGATCTATAATTTGTACCAATATTCTTTTTTCAATCTCTTTTCCTTGCTCAACACCTAATAAATTATTTCTTTCATCTCTAACACTTTTAAATTTATCCTTTATTTTTTTTTCCATTGTTTTTAGATCTGAATTTAAAATTTCACCCAATTCACCATCAGTTATTGATTTACCTAAAATCTGCTTTAGAGAATTTGGAAATTCTTTAGAATTTGGAGACTTTTCATATAATATTTTTTGTCTTTTTAAATTTTCTAAGACCTCTTCGAGAAAAATATCTGAATAATTCTCCTTTTCTTCTCCATCAATTACATTTTTTCGTTGTTCAAAAATTACATGTCTTTGGTCATTAAGAACATTATCAAATTTAATAAGCGTTTTCCTTATATCAAAGTTCCTTGCTTCAACTTTTTGTTGTGCTCTTTCAATTGCTTTATTTATCCAAGGATGATCAATACTTTCACCATCTTTAAGACCAAGCTTTTCTAGCATTGAATTCATGGTTTCTGAGCCAAATAATCTCATCAAATCATCTTCTAAACTTACAAAAAATATTGAACTGCCTTCATCTCCTTGTCTTCCTGATCTTCCTCTTGCTTGATTATCAACTCTCCTACTTTCCATTCTTTCGGTACCAATGACAAATAAACCTCCCCTTTTTTTCACATCATCTTTTTCAGATTGATTTTGTCCACCCAACTTAATGTCAACACCTCTTCCCGATATACTTGTTGTAATAATTACAGAATTTATTTTGCCTGCGTTTGCAATAATTTCGGCTTCTTTCTCATGATTTTTAGCATTTAAAACAATATGTTTTATTTTTTCTTTTTCTAACAAATTAGAGTAATGCTCAGATTTATTTATGCTAGATGTAAAAACCAATAGTGGTTGTCCGATTTCATTGCATTCTTTTATTTTTCGTATGATAGCGTTATCTTTTTCTAAACTTGTTCTAAAGATTTGGTCGTTAACATCATTTCTTATCATATCTTTGTTAGTAGGTATCTGCAAAACCGGCAAGTTATAAATTTCAAAAAATTCTGCAGACTCTGTTTGCGCTGTTCCTGTGCAACCTGCCAATTTATCATACAACTTAAAAAAATTTTGATAGGTTATTGACGCCAGTGTTTGATTTTCAGCTTTAACTTCTATTTTTTCTTTAGCCTCTAAGCTTTGATGAAGTCCATCACCAAATCTTCTACCTGGCAATTGCCTACCTGTTTGTTCATCAATTATAATTATTTCGTTATCTTTAACTATATAATCTCTTCCATTCTCAAATAAATAATTTGCCCTTAATGCTTGATTTACATGATGAACTAAATGTAAATTTTCTGGGTCATAAAAATTGTTATTTTTCAAAATACCAGCATCAGAAAATATTTTTTCAACATTATCTATTCCTTCATTTGTTAAGAGTATATTTTTTTCTTTTTCATCTAAATCAAAGTCTGTTTTTTTCAAATTTTTAATTAATTTGTCTACAGCAATATATTGCAAAGTTTTATCTTCTGCTGCTCCAGAAATAACTAAAGGGGTTCTTGCTTCATCTATTAAACAAGAGTCAATCTCATCAACTATCGCGAAGTTATGTTTCCTCAAGACCATTTCATTTTTTGAATATTTCATGTTGTCTCTTAAAAAATCAAAGCCTAATTCACTGTTAGTGGCATAAGTTATATCTTTATTATAGTTTTCTTTGCGTTCCTCATCTGACTGGTTTGAATTTATATATCCACAACTCAAACCTAAAAAATTGTAAATTTTACCCATACTTATGCTATCTCTCTTTGCTAGATAATCATTTACAGTGACTACATGAACACCTTTTTTTTCTAATGCGTTAAGGTATGCAGCAAGAACAATAGTAAGTGTTTTGCCTTCACCCGTTTTCATCTCAGCAATCTTATTTTCATGTAACGCAATACCTCCAATTAACTGAACATCAAAGTGTCTCTCATTGTTAATTCTTTTCGAAACTTCTCTCACCAGTGCAAATGCCTCAGGTAATATATCGTTTAATTTTTCTCCTTCTTTTAATCTAGAAATAAATTCATTTGTTCTTAAAGGAAATTCATGATCCTCAAATTTGCTAACCTTAATTTCTTTTAGATTAATCTCTTTTACAATTTTTTGAATCCTGTCTAATTCTTTTTGATTGCCACTTTTTATAAATTTACTAATAATGTTTAATGGATTAAGCATATTTTTGATGTTTTAATATTTATAAATTATATAGTTATTTATTTAAAAAATTAAATAGCATGGATTTTGGTATAAACAACTTTTTTGACAAGAAACATAAGGACTCTAAAATTGGACATTTTCAAGATCTTGATCATATTGATGGAGTGTCTATCTCAACAATTAGTTGTGGTCTTTATAATAAAAAAAGAGATGACTTAGTTTTATTTTATTTTAGAGATGGTGCAAATTATGCAAATGTATATACAAAATCTAGTTTAGTCTCTGAAAATATAAAGTGGAATAAAAAAATAAAAGATAAAAAGATTTATGGCATTCTAATAAATACTAGAAATGCAAATGCCTTAACAGGAAATGATGGTTATAACTCACTTAAAAAAATCTCTTTAAATTTATCTAAATTATTAACATCAAAACAAATACAAGATGAGGAAAAACCCAGAGAAATTAAACCAAACCAAATATTATTTGCTTGCACAGGAACAATAGGGGAAAAATTTCCTGAAAATGAAATTTTGAGTAGCACTAAAAATTTAGTTGATAAAATAAAATACAATCAAAATAAACTAATTTGGATCAAAGCGGCCCTTGGAATTATGACAACAGATACAAAACCAAAATTATCAATGGCAGAATGTAAAATAGCTGGTTCCGATGTAAAAGTATATGGAGTCGCAAAAGGATCAGGAATGATCTTTCCAAATATGGCAACTACTTTGGGATTTATTTTTACTGATGCCAATATTTCTTCATCAATTTTGAAGCAGATACTTAATTTAAATATTAAAACTACTTTTAACGCTATAACATGCGATGGAGATACTAGCACAAATGACATGGTCTCAATATTTTCAACAGGTAAAGCAAACAATAAAGAGATAAAAAGTTTTAAAGATCCAAAACTAAAGCAATTTATTAATAGCGTTCACCAGGTCATGCTAAACTTAGCAAAAAGAGTTGCAAGCGATGGAGAGGGAGCAACAAAATTTGTTACCATTAAGTGTCTTAACAGCAAAACCGAGAAAGATGCAAAAAATATCTGTTTCTCAATAGCCAACTCACCGTTAGTTAAGACAGCAATCTTTGGAGAAGATCCTAATTGGGGAAGAATAGCGATGGCAATTGGAAAAAGTGGTGCAACTGTTAAACATGAAAAATTATCTATATTAATGGGATCTAATTTGATCCTTAAAGATGGAAAATTAGATAAAAATTATAATGAGATTGTCCTAAGTGATTATATGAAAAATGAAAATATAGAAATAACAATTGATCTATCTATTGGAAGTAAAAAATTTACAGCGTATACTATGGATTTATCTAAGGAATATATTGAAATTAATTCTGATTACAGATCTTAGGTATTGAAATCTTATAAAATATTATTAAGTCATTCTCATGATAAAGTATCTATTAAATTGTAAAAGTTGCAGGTTTGAGTTTGAAAGTTGGTTTGCTAGCTCAAAAGAATTTGATAAATTAAAAAAACTAAAGCTTCTTAATTGTCAGCAATGTAATTCTCAAAAAATTGAAAAGTCTTTGATGAAGCCAAATTTAATTAATTCTAACCTTAAACAGGATAAAGCTTATAAATATAATTTAAATGTTAAAAAAAAATTAAGAGAATATCAAAAATTTATAAAAGAAAACTTTGAATATGTTGGAGAAAATTTTGCTTATGAAGCAAGATCTATTCATTACAATAAAAATAAGAATAAAAAAAATATTTTTGGAAAAGCATCAATTGATGATGTTAAGGAACTAAAAGAAGAAGGTATAGAGACATCAACTATTCCATGGATTGAAGATAAGGAAAACTAGGCCTTTTTATATTTTGTGATGTAATTTACGGACTTATCGTTTGAAAGTTTCCACTTATTTAAAATTGGATTAAATTTAACTCCATCTATGCTTTTTAATATAAGTGAATTTTTGTTACAAATATTTTCTAAGTTTTTAGGTTTTACAAATTTATTCCAATCATGTGTTCCGATTGGAAGCCATCTTAAAAAATATTCAGCTCCTATAATTGCAAATACATAAGATTTTAAAGTTTGGTTTAAGGTAGCAATAAACATTAAACCATTATCTTTTAAAAATTTAGTACTTTGATTTATAAATTTAGGAATATCTTCAACATGTTCAACTATTTCCATATTAAGAATTACATCAAATTTTTTTTCATAAGAAAAATTCTCTGGAGACTTATCATAATACTCAATTTTTAAATTACTGATTTTTAAATGATGTTTTGCAATATCAATATTTTTTTTGGAAGCATCGATACCCACAACTTCTGCTCCAAGTCTTGACAAAGGTTCAGATAATAAACCACCTCCACATCCAATATCAAGAATACTTATTCCTTTTAGTGGTTTGTGATTTGATGAAATATTAAAATCTTTAATTATGTTGTTTTTAATATACTCTATCCTTATGGGATTAAATTTGTGAAGTGGTTTAAATTTTCCATTAGGATTCCACCATTCTTCAGCAATTTTGTTAAATTTTTCTAATTCTTGCTTGTTTATAGTATTATTGCTCATTCTTTATTGACATTATAAATAAGATGTATTTTATCAATATTATAAAGCTTGTAAATAAAACTACCAATGAAAATTATTGTATTAAAGTTTGGCGGTACTTCAATCGGTTCAATTCAAAGAATTAAGAAAGTATCTAAAATAATCAAATCTTACTCAAAAAAATATAGGGTAATAGTTTTGTCATCTGCAATGAGTGGTACCACTAATAAGTTGATAAATTTGTCAAAACAAATCAGTGAAAATTTTCCTGATAATGAATATGATACTTTAG
Source organism: uncultured Pelagibacteraceae bacterium (assembly GCA_902633125.1). GTDB lineage: Bacteria > Pseudomonadota > Alphaproteobacteria > Pelagibacterales > Pelagibacteraceae > Pelagibacter. Next base: position 5,443 of record CACPEZ010000007.1, on the reverse strand, counting down.
TTTCAGCCGGTGAGCAGATTTCGTGTTCGTTACTAGCAGGTCATCTAGTGACAAATGGTCTGAATTCTAAATCTTGGATGGCTTGGCAAATACCAATTTTAACAGAGGGAAAACATAAATACTCTAGAATTAAGCACATAAATAAGTCTAAAATTTTAAAATTTTTAAAATCTGGAGGAATTCCTATTATTGCTGGATTTCAGGGTATAGATAAAAATTTAAATATTACAACTATTGGCAGAGGAGGTTCAGATTCTAGTGCAATAATGGTTGCTAAGTTTTTTAAAGCCGATAGGTGTGTTATATATACAGATGTTGAAGGAGTATATACCACTGATCCTAATAAACTAGATTCTGCAACAAAAATTAGAAATATATCTTATGAGGAAATGTTAGAAATGGCCTCATTAGGATCAAAAGTAATGCAGCCAGATTCGATTCAAGATGCAAGGTTAAATAGGATAAATATTGAAGTAAAATCATCATTTATAAACAAACCAGGTACATTAATAACTAAAAGAAAAAATATTATTAATAATAAAATTATCACAGGAATTTCTTCTACAGATAATGATGCAAAAGTAACTTTACTAGGAGTTAAAGATAGGCCAGGAATAGCGGCTTCGATATTTAAACCACTTTCACAAAATTCGATAAACGTAGATATGGTAGTTCAAAATATATCTGCTGATGGTAAGCAAACAGATCTAACATTTACGATTAAGTCTAATGATTTGAATAAAACAAAAAAAATTATAAACAAAAATAAAAATATTGTTTTTAAAAAATTAATATTTGATAAAAATGTATCAAAAGTATCTATAATAGGTGTTGGAATGATTACTACTCCAGGCGTGACATTTAGAATGTTTCAAGCACTTGCAAGAAAAAATATAAATATACAGGTTATCTCTACTTCAGAAATTAAAATATCAGTTTTAATTAAAAGCACAAATGCTTCAAAAGCTGTAAAATGTTTACATAAAGAATTTAAATTAGACAAATGATATCTGAAATTAGACCATTTAGAAAAATTAATAGGAAGAAGACTAAAGAGGTAAGTGTTGGTAAAATTAAAGTTGGTGGAAATAATCCAATCACAGTTCAAACAATGACAAATACACTAACCACTGATCATAAATCTACGATCGAACAGATAAATAAAGTTAACGAGGCAGGCGCTGATATTGTCAGAGTCTCATGTCCTGATAGTAAATCAACAGAGTCGTTAAAAACTATAATTAAAAATGTAGATGTCCCGATAGTTGCTGATATTCATTTTCATTATAAGAGAGCAATTGAAGCTGCAGAAAATGGAGCACATTGTCTTCGTATTAATCCAGGAAATATTGGAGATACAAAAAGAGTTGCAGAAGTTGTTTCCGCTGCAAAAAATAACAACTGTTCAATTAGAATTGGTGTAAATGCTGGTTCACTTGAAAAAGATATCCTTGAAAAGTATAAGGAACCTTGTCCTGAGGCTTTAGTAGATAGTGCTTTGAGAAATATTAGAATAATTGAGGATATGGATTTTTCAAATTTTAAAATAAGTGTTAAATCTTCGGATGTGTTTTTGTCTATAGCTGCTTATAAATTACTATCAGAAAAAACAGATTATCCACTTCATTTAGGAATTACAGAAGCGGGAAGTTATTTGCCTGGAAGTATAAAAACATCTATAGGATTTGGAAGTTTATTATTAGATGGAATTGGAGATACCATAAGAGTATCACTTTCTGACGATCCTGTTGAAGAAATTAAAGTTGGTAATGAAATTTTAAAGTCGTTAAATTTAAGAAATAGAGGAGTAAGAATTATTTCATGTCCATCTTGCGCTAGGCAAGCATTCCAAGTTATCGAAACTGTCAAACAGTTAGAAAAAAAATTATCTCATATAAAAAAACCAATAACATTATCTATTATAGGTTGTGTTGTTAATGGACCAGGAGAGGCAAAACAAACAGAAATTGGTATTACAGGTGGGGGAAAAGACAATCATATGCTGTATTTAAATGGTTTAGAAACAGAGAAAGTAGCAACAAAAGATATGATAAATAAAATTGTTACTTTAGTAGAAGAAAAAGCTTCAAATTTATAACAAACGAATAAATGCTCCCAATTGAAAAAGTCCAAAATTTGATTGATAAACATCTCAAACTTGAAAAAGAACTTTCTTCAGGAGAGATAGATAAAAATAAATATGCAGAAATCTCTAAAGAGTACTCAGATTTAAATGATGTTATAAAACAGGCAAAAGAATATTTAAACTTTAAAAAAGATGCTGAAGATTTAAATAATATAATAAATGATAAAAATTCAGACTCTGAGATGAAAGAGTTTGCAAATAATGAGCTAGAAAATTTAAAAAAAAACCACCAAGTAAATGAAAAAAAATTAAAACTATTTCTGATTCCCAAAGATCTTGCTGATAGAAAAAATGCAATTATTGAAATAAGAGCGGGTACAGGTGGTCTTGAAGCAAGTTTATTTGCTTCAGATTTATACAAAATGTACGAAAAAGTTAGTCAAAATAAAAAATGGATTATCGAAGTTATTTCAATATCAAAAAGTGATGCTGGTGGATTAAAGGAAATTATTGCTTTAATAAAAGGAAAAAATATCTATTCATCACTCAAATATGAAAGTGGAGTACATAGAGTTCAACGAGTTCCTGATACCGAGACACAAGGAAGAGTTCATACCTCAGCTGCTACAGTAGCGGTGTTACCAGAAGCTGAAGATTTAGATATTAAGTTAGATGAGAAAGATTTAAGGATTGATGTATTTAGGAGTAGTGGTCCAGGTGGACAAAGTGTTAATACTACGGACTCAGCTGTGAGAATTACACATATACCAACAGGGATAGTTGTTAGCCAACAGGATGAAAAATCACAAATTCGTAATAAAGAAAAAGGTTTAAAAATATTAAGATCTAGAATTTATGATTATGAGAGACAAAAAATTGACCAAGAAAGATCGGAGGATAGAAAAAGCAAAATTGGAACCGGTGATAGATCAGAGAGAATAAGGACTTATAATTTTCCTCAAGGAAGAGTTACTGATCATAGAATTAACTTAACTCTTCATAAATTAGAGGAATTTATGCAAGGTGAAATTTTTGATGAAATGATAGAAAACTTAAGTCTCCAAGCACAAATGGATGAACTAAATAAGTTAAATTAATGAATTATTTTCAAACTTTAAAATTTGGTAGTCATAGGCTCAAATCCAGTAATATTAGCACTCACATTTTGGATAGTGAAATATTATTATCATTTGTATTAAACCTGCCTAGAGAAAATATTTTAATTAATTTAGACTCAAACATTAGAAAGAGTATTTTTAATAATTATAAAATACTTATATCTCGTAGAGAAACGAAGGAACCAATTGCATATATAATTAATAAAAAAGAATTTTGGAAAAATAATTTTTATATAAATAATGATGTTTTAATTCCTAGGCCAGAAACTGAAATTATCGTAGAAGAATTATTAAAAAGTACAAATGATAAATCCTCGAAAAAAATCTTAGAGATAGGAACAGGTTCTGGCTGTATAGTTATATCTATAATTAAAGAAAGAGCGAATTTTTATGCAACTGCAATAGACATTAGTAAAAAAGCCTTAAATATAGCAAAAATCAATGCAAAAATGCATCACTTAATAAATAAAATTAAATTCATTAATATCGATATTGACAAAATTGAGGATAGTAAATATGATTTTATTGTATCTAATCCTCCATACATTAATAAATATGATTTAAGAAGATTAGATAAAAGTATATTTTCTTTTGAACCTCATGTTGCTCTTGAAGCTGGCATTGATGGTTTAAGAGAGATAAGAAAAATAATATTAAAAAGTAAAAAATTGCTAAAAATAAACGGAAAACTAATTTTTGAGATAGGTAATAACCAGTATATTAAAATAAAAAAAATATTAAATGAAAACGGGTACTATATAAATAAAGTGATTAAAGTTTCTTCATATCCAAGAGTATTAATAACAACAAAAATTAATTAATGAACAGTTATCGTAATAACAGAAAAAATAGATTTAAATCTAATGGCGATAGAAGTTTTAGAAAAAGATCTTTGAATGGTATTAAAAACCAAAGTGATTTTAATACAAATTCTGATTTTAGACATAAAAATCCTGGAAGAAATAATCAAAATGCTGCTAAATTAGTCGATAAATATAACAACTTAGCAAGAGAAGCGCTATCTTCAGGTGATAAAATATTATCTGAAAATTACTTACAACACGCGGACCATTTTTCGAGAATTTTGAGTTTGCAAGAAGTCTCTAAATCTGAAGAAAAAAATAATATAATTGAAAAAAATTTTACAAATAACACAAAACAGATTATTGAAAAAAGTGATAATGTTATAGCTTCCGAGCCCTTGGAAAAAGATTAATTTAACTTAGATATAAGATCCGATTTTAATACATCAATCTTAATTTTGTTTACCTCAAAATTTTTACGTTCTTTACCTTTAAGTATTTTTCCAGAAGGCAACTTTAATTTTTGAGAATTAATTTTTTTACCATTTTCTATCACTTCATAATGTAAATGTGGACCTGTAGAAAGACCAGTTGATCCAACATAGCCAATTATTTGACCTTGCTTAACTCTTACACCTTTTTTTATTCCTCTACCAAATTTTGACATATGTGCATAAACAGTTTGATATGTCCTATTGTGTTTAATTTTTACACAGTTACCACCACCACCGCACCAACCTGCTTTTGTCACTTTACCATCTCCTGATGCCATAATTGGTGTTCCTTTAGGAGCCGCAAAATCTGTTCCTAAATGCATTTTAGTGTAACCTAGTATAGGATGTTTCCTCTTTCCATAAGAAGATGAAAGTCTAGCCCCATTTATTGGAGTCTTCATCAGTGTTTTTTTTATACTTTTTCCATTTTCATCAAAATAATCTATTTTTTTTTCGTCATATTCATACATATAAAGTTGATAATCTGTGTTTTGCAAATTAAGATTAGCGAATAATATTTGTCCTGTATCAACCACTTTATCTTTTTCATCAACAAATTCTTCATAAATAATTTGGAAACTATCGTTTTTCCATATATCCCTTTGAAAATCTATCTGAAAACCATAAAGCCTTGCAAACTCAATAATGATATTTGGTTTAATACCCAATCTTACTGCATTATTGTAAAGCGATGTTGTTATAATTGTTTCTTTATAAACCAACTTCTTTTTGAAGTTTTTTTTAATTGTTTTAGTTTTAAAAAAATCTTCTTCAGATAATTTTGTAAATACAATTTCATTTTTTTTGTCAGTTTCAATCTTAAACTCTATGACTTTATTTGATAACATATTGTCTAGTTTAAAAGTAAATTTCTGATTTATTCTTAAAATTTTCAAAGACTTTTGATTTTTTATATTATTTAATATTTTATCTTTTTCTTTT
>CACPEZ010000006.1 GCA_902633125.1 uncultured Pelagibacteraceae bacterium | reverse complement strand
ATTAAGATCTGTAATTTGCCAAAATGATAAACCAAATAATACTACATAGATAAGTGAAACTATTCCAACTACTCCTTTAAATGCAAAATTTGAAAAAGCTTTTGCTTTTTTCTGAGCAATCATATTTTCTCTGTTAGGCAAAAGGTTAATATTTTTAACAGCTGTAACAAATTTATAGTAACCAAAAACGTCTAGTTTTCTAAATGCAAGTCCCATCACTGTTGAAAAATACGAACGGTTATCCATTTTTATATCGTTTTCTAATTGTGCAGGAATTTTTATTCCATCAAATGGATCAAATAAATTGTAACCAGTGTTGACCATGTTTTTTCTAAAGCTACCAAGATAATCTTCAACATTTTGTAAATTTGAAGTAACTTTTAAATTTCTAATTCTTTTCTCATATTTTTGTTCAAAGTCTTGAACTGCTTGTTTGACTTGCGTCATATATCTTCTAACAAGCGCATCCATCTCTTCTTGATTATTGCTTTCTTGAAGTGTTTTTCTATCTTGGGATCTAATAAAAATATCAGTTATTATTGGATTATTTTCGTAAAGTATCATTACATAGTTTTCATCTAAACCAAATTCTAGAACAGCAGTTAAGTTAGAGTCTTCAATTGAACCTGCAATTTGATTAATTTGATCAACAGCAGATTTTAATGCAAAACATTTAACATCTATAATAACAGCATTTAATCCACCTTTTTTAATAATGTCTGTATAGCTATTAATGTCTGATAATTTTGATGCCACAAAAAGGATATCCATTGTGTTTCCTGTTTTGTCTCTATTTATTACTTGATGGAATATAGAGTAGTCATTTAAATTATCAGTTAATTGAACTAAGTTTTCCCAAAGTGAATCTGTATCTATCGCTTTTTTTAACTCTTCATCAGTCATTAAAGGTGCAGTTACAACTCTTATAATTGCGCTAGTTACTGGAATTGCGATTGCAGCGTTAGTCGTATTAATTTTGGATTTTTGTAAAGCTAATTTTAATTCATCAGCAACTTTATCAGGATTTTCAAGTACAGTTCCATTTTCTGGAATACCCTCAAATTTGTGAACATAAAATTTATCTAAAACCCATTGATTGGCTTTGTTGCTCGAAACTTGCGATAATCTTATCTCTGTAGGAGTAAGTTCAACTCCTAAAATTTCCTCACCTTTAATTGATTGTTTACCTAATCTATTTTTAAGAAGCTTACTAAAAAATCCTTCTTTCTTTTTGCTTTCTCCTCCTTGAGGTACTGGAGGTGCATTTGCATCATCTTTTTTTTTCTTTTTAAATAAATTTGCAAAAGGATTTTTCATAAATTTTATAAACGAATTTTAACTTTATACTCAACTTTTACTAGAATAAAAACACCTGATATTCAAATTGGGTTTTTTACAAAAATTAATTGGTAAAACAAGTCAATTTTATAGTACAAAGGGTTTTATGTTTGAAAAGTTAGAACAACTAGCCAAAGATAATAAAAAAATCTCTGATTTTCATATCAGAGCAGGATCTCCACTTGCATATAGACAAACTGGAGAAATAATAAAAGTCCAGGAAGTCATGGTTACAGCTCAAGATCTAAAAGATCTGCTTTCAATGAATTGTAATGAACATGAATTAAATAAATTTGAAAAAACACACGAACTTGATACATCAGTTACCCTAAGTGGTTTAAGATTTAGAGCGAATTTTTATAAAACGATTAATGGACCTGCATGTGTTTGTAGAAGAGTTGAAAGTAAAATTCCAGATATGGAGCAATTCAACTTACCACAAGCTCTATATGATATTGTTGATTTTCATAAAGGTTTAGTTTTAGTAACAGGTCCAACTGGCTCTGGTAAATCAACAACACTTGCAGCAATAGTAAATGAAATTAATAAAACAAGAACTGCAAATATAATCACAGTTGAGGACCCTGTAGAATTTATTCATAAAGACAATAAAAGTATTGTCTCACATAGAGAGGTGGGGAAACAAACAGAAACTTTTGCAGCGGCATTAAAAGCAGCTTTAAGAGAAGACCCTGATGTAATCCTTGTTGGTGAGATGAGAGATCTTGAAACAATAAGTCTTGCATTAACAGCAGCAGAAACTGGTCACTTAGTATTTGGAACTTTGCACACGAGTGGTGCACCGAGTACAATTAACAGAATAATAGATGTGTTTCCTCCTGAACAACAGGAACAAATTCGAGCTCAAATTTCAACTTCTCTTAAAATGGTTGTGACCCAAAGATTGTTAAAGACTAGAGACGGCGCAGGAAGAGTTGGTGCATTTGAAATAATGAAATGTACCGCACCTATACAAAACTTGATTAGAGAAGCAAAAATTCACCAAATTCCAAGTATAATGCAAACAGCAGTTAGAGATGGAATGATTACCATGGAAAAATCTCTTGAAGAATTAGCGAAATCAGGGAAAATAGATCCAGGTGCAGCAAGATCAGAACATTAAAGGATTTACAATTTTAGAGTTACTAGTTGTTATTACAATAGTAGCAATAATTTCCGCTGTTGCTTATCCAAATTTTTCAAATTGGCGACAAGATAGAGAGTTAAGAGCTGCAATGGAAAAAGCAGCAACTATGCTTTCATCTGTAAATACATTATCTCAAAGAGGAAATTATCCCTTTGTTCAATTTAGAGTAACACCCAACGGAACCTCATCAACAAAATTTGTTTCAAAAGGAATGGATGCAACTTCGTTATCAATTAAATTAAATAATGCACAAACTATTGAATGTAATACTTCTAGTGGTAGTTACTGGGACAATAACCAAGTTGATGAAACAACAAAAAAAATATCAACACATATTAGCAAAGACGGTGCTGTTTGTTTTTCTAAGGATGGAAGTTATTTTAAAGCACATGGAACCTTAAAAAATAATTTAAATGTTACAGTCGAAAATAGATTAACAAACCAATATTTGATACTTTGTACAACATCAAACGCAAGTAATGGTGGCAAATGTCCTTTGGATCAAGGAGGTGGGTTGGAAAAACCTGCATACTTGGTTGAATGGACTAGATTTGGTAATATAAGTAAATTTAAATGGAGTGGAAGTGATTGGACTAGGCAAAACTAAATTGTCAGAAAAAGGAATGACCCTGCTTGAAGCCTTGGTTTCAACAGCAATTATAGGCATTGGATTTGTTGCAGTTTTTCAGATGGTTAATTATTCAGTTCAATCAATTGATGTTTCTGGAGAAAGAACAAAGGCAAATTATTTGGTATCAATGGTAGCAGAAGACTTAATTTCTGAAAGAGACTCTAACTCTCCTACTACAGATGTAAAATTTAAAGATTATTTAATAAATAATTCTTGGAGTATGGCAAACTGTTCTAATAGAGGTACATCATCTACCAATTTTAATAATGCTGTCCAAAACAAATTTCAAAAATGGGATAAAAGATTTTCTAAAGAAAGACTAAAATGTAAGGGAAATAAAGATAATAAAATTCTCAAAATTTATGAAATCTGTAATAACAACGCTTCAGCAAATAACTGCAAATATAACAACACTACAAATTACAAAGGTAATGGTGTTTACGAAAAGTGGTATCTAGGAAAAATGGAAGTCAATTTAAACGACGGCAAAAAGAAAAAGTATTTATATTTTCAATTTAATTGATGAGAAAAAAATTAAGCAATATTGCAGGTGTAACTTTAATAGAAATTCTAATTGGAATTTTAATTTCTGTTGTGATGATGGGTGCTATGTTCACCTCATACACCGTTGTTAATAATACTTACTCTCAAGTTACCGATCGAGCAAAAATTTCAACAGCTGGAAGAGATGTTGTTGGAATGATTATGAGAGATATTAGAAATGCTGGGTTTATGTATTTCAATGATAATATCAAAACATCAAATGAGCATATTCCAATTCTAATTACTAAATATGTGAATTTTTCAGAATGTGATAAAATCGATATTGTTTATGGAGATGTAAATTATAAACAAGGTAGGACACCTGCATACATATATGAGAGATATAAAATAACTTACAAATGCAAAAAATCTACTATTCCTGACAAAACACAACCTCAATTAGGTGGAGGTGGATACCCTCCAATCGATGCTTTTGCTGTTTATAAAAAAAAAGTTAAATGGAATAATACATCAGGTAGATGGGATGATCCTACAACAGATAACAATGACAAAACATATGATGATCAACTGGTTGTAGACTATGTTGATGATATGATTTTTAATCCTGTTGACGAAAAAGGAATGTTAATCAATCCACCACCTTCTGCAACAAATGTAAATAAAGATTTAATTTATAAAATCAAAACTGTTGATATCGCATTAACTGTTAGATCAACAAAAAATTTTTTTAGAAATTCTAAAATTAGAGATGTATTTGCATTAAAAGACTCAACTAGAAATAAAAAGAAAACTGACAAATATTTAAGAGATACAATTATTGTAACTGCTCATGCAAGAAATTTGGGAATGGAATAATGAAAAAAAATGAACAAGGTTTTGCGCTAGTATTATCTTTAGTCTTAATGCTTGCAATGTCATTAATGGGAGGGGCATTAATTGTAATATCAGCAGGTGACCATCAAAGTAATAATAAGAGTGATGAGTATCAACAAACTTTCTATATTGCTGAAACAGCTTTGATCGAAGGTGAAAAATATGTACTCAATCAATTTTTAGGACCTTGGAGTACTCAAAATCATGTAAGAGATACATCTAAGAGAAATTTACCAGCTAATAACACTCAATGGAACGGTAATATGGCTAATTACAGGATCAATTATAATTCTAGCAATAGCTCCCTTTATTATAATACAGAAAATTTCTGCGCTAATAGCTTTAAGGACTTAGACAAGGTTAGATTAAGTGGAAATTTCTATGATGTTGTAGCTGCACAAAGTTGGAATTTCGGAAAATTAGTCCGTGACAGTTTTAATACTGCAACTAATGATGAGAGAAAAGAAGCAGAAAAACTTTATAATTATTTTTATGAATTTTTTGTCATAAGAATTGGTGCTGCACCTTTTAGAGGTACTGGTTCTAGTATCAAAAAAGGCTCAACTGACAAAGGAAATGATGGAATGGCTTATCGAATTTATGGCTGTGGTTTAAAGAAAGGCAATGAAAGAATGGTAGTTGCTTTAGAAAGTGTGATTGTATTACCTAAATAAAATGACGACAAATATAAAGAGTTATAATAATATTTCTTAATCTATGAAAAATTTAATCAAATTTATTATAATTTTTTCAATTTTTAGTTCTCCTGTCCAAGCTGCTTGTGATTTTTTAATTGATATTGGAGATAGTGGTAAAAAAATTTTTGATAAATTTGGTCAACCGTTACCAGGTTTTAAAGGCCAATTTTATATGCCTGTTCCGTCGCCAGAGTTATGTCCAAATGATAATTTAAATGATGATATTGCAGTAGAATATGTATTTCTAGGCGAAACAGAAGATGCTGCAAAATTAGCTGCCATTAGAATGATTGTTATGAACGATGGTAAAAACACTGAGAATAATAAATTAACATTAATGAGATATGTTAAAAAAGTTTACGGTGATTTTGATACAGGACAAAATCCACAAATTTTTGATAGTTTCAAAATTTGGGAAAAAAGTAATAATGATGTCATTGTATATAAAAGAATGCTTGGTGAAGAAGAACTTTTTGAAGAAGAATTAATGATTACAACTGTAGAATACGATGAAAAATTAGGTAAATTTTACTATGATCTTGAAGTTGAGTTAGAGAAAATGGAGCAAGAGCAATAATTATGAAACTGAAACTTTTAATTTTGAAAGTCATTTTAATTTTATCTTTTTTTTCTAATAATAGTTTTGCAAAAAATTTACCACCTGGTTCTGGGATATCAGATGTTCCAGCTAATGTATTAATCCTTTTAGATAAGTCTGGAAGTATGAGTGTTAGAATGACGAGTGGAGACGGGTTTTCTTATCCTTACAGTGTAGCAACCGATAGTAGTGGCGATATTTATGTAGGTCAATATTGGATACGTGGAATAAAAAAAATGACTTATTCAACAAAGAAAAATGATACCAGCTTTGGACGTAATGGAATTTATAGAGGATCAGGTAATTGCAGATCTTATTATCCAATGAATATGAAGGTGCATAATAATAAATTATATGTTGCCTCTTTTTATCAACATAGAGTTTTTAGGATTGATCTTTCAAACGGCAACTGTGATTGGAGCGCAAGTTTACGATATGCAAGACAAGTCTCGATTGCTCAAAATTTTTTGTATGCTGCAGGAAATGGGGGTATGTTGACGTACAATATATCTGGAGCAACTCCTTCACAAGTAAGTTGTCCATTTTCAGGTAATTTAAGTTCTTACGGTCGTTATTATGGACAGACCCCAGATTATAAACGAGAAAATTTTTATGTGCAATATTATCGTTACCTTTATAGATTCACGATTGGAAGTAACGGTTGCATAAATACAAATTGGTCTAGCAGAATAAATGTTGGTTGGTGGTACTACTCATATGGAATGGATCATCATCCATCAAATGAATTTATATTATATGGTAATGATTGGTCAAATCATAGAGTTTCTAAAGTTACATTAAACGCATCAAGAAATGGCACTGACTCAATTAAAAACGTTGGAAGGTATGGAAGAACTGCATCAAAGTCTGGAAATGTTAGAATGTATTATGCATGGGGTTTAACCGTAGATAAAGTTAACAACAGAGTGCTAAGTTCCAATTATCATAAACAAAGTGTTCAAGCATTTGACCTGGATTTAAATTTTGATAAAGAATTTGGGGGTTCTGCTGGAACAAGAATGACGGGTGCCCATGAAGCTATTCAATCAATTGTTACTGATAGTTCCTTAACAGCAGGAGTGAATTTTGGATTTGGTTACTGGTCGTGGGATAATAGTGGGTCTGGTTTTAGAACTTGGACTGGGGATATAACTAATGGAAGAGCCACACCTTGTACTAGTAGAGCTTGTATAAAAGTAAGAGCACATAAACAAGGGGCGGCAAAAATCAATTCGATCATAAAATCAGTTCAGCCTGGTGGTGGAACAAATGCTGATAACTGGGCAAAACAAGCTGAAGAATATTATTTGCACAGTACTTTATCTCCAATAGATAAAAACTTAACTTGTCAAAATAGTTATGTTTTAGTTATAGGTGATGGAGATTGGTATAATCACAACGGTGCCGCTAGAAGAGTTTCAAAATTATTAAATTCACATAAGATAAAGACTTTTACTGTAGCTTATGGAACGGGACTATCAAATGGTGGTGTAAGAAACTTTAATAGGATGGCACAAACAGGTGGAACTAATAGCGTTATTGTAGCAAGAACCACTCAATCTCTAAAGACGCAATTAAAAGCTGCCATATCACAAATTATTGCTCAGAAGTTATCTTTCTCTGCACCTGCAATTACAGCAACAATTGAACAAGGTGGGTCTTTATATCAAGCTCAATTCGATTATGAGCAAAATAAAGAGTGGAAAGGAACACTAAAAAGTACTGCGATAGACTCAAATGGTAATGTTGGTAAAAAGAATTGGGATGCAGCCGAATTACTTGAAAAAAGAAGAACAGATGACAGAAAAATTTGGACCCACCTTCCAAATACATCTGCGAATTCTGGTTATAGTAATTTAAATAATTGGGTAACATCAAACTATAAAGATATTGATAAATTGTTTACTCATACAAATAATGAAGTGCCAAATTATCATAGTAAAAGTGATAACCCTACTAATACGCAAAGATGTAAAAATGTTGCTTCAGTTCAAAATGATAATGAAGATGACATTAAAGGCCTAATACAGTTTGTTAGAGGACAAGATTATTTTGATTATGATGGTGATTGTAATTTAACTGAAACAAGACCTAACCCTCTTGGAGATATTTACCATTCAGAATTAGTGGTAGTTTCGAAACCATCAGCTGAAACGGCTTTTGCTGGAAGAAATCAAGAGTCTTATTGGAGATCTTTGAAAAATTATTCTTCATTTGCACAAAAACATTCTTCAAGAAAAGAAACAGTTTATGTTGGCGCAAATGACGGTATGCTTCATGCATTTGATGGAAAAACTGGTAACGAAATTTGGGCATTTGTTCCACCGTTTATTGCATCATCAATGCCAAATATGGTTAACGTAAATTTAAATAGAAGTGGTGTTGGTGGTTCTAATGCTATTTATGGTGTCGATGGATCTGTTACCGCGCATGATATGTTTTATAAAGGTCCTTATGATAATAAAAAAGAGTGGCACACAATACTAATGGTTCCATATGGTAGAGGTGGCGCAGGATTTTCTGTGTTAGATATTACAGATCGAGATGCACCAATGCATCTATATTCAGTACTTAATGATGGAATTCAAACTCAAGTCCATGTAATGGATCATAACGGGACTATCTCAAGTTATGATTACATCAAAAAAATTTATGACTTAGCAAGCTTCTTTGAGTCTAATACTGTGAGAACGAATAATTCTACTGATTTTACATGTAAAAGTGATGAATCAACCGCATGCCAGCAAAGCAATGTTTGGACTTTAGATGTTCCTAATTTGAGTAAATCTGATGTTTCAATATTAATTGACGACAAACCATTTACTAACTTTACAGTGAAATCCTCTACAATCACAATTCCTGCGCCGCCTGGTAGTGGTGGGCAAGCTCAAACAAAGGCAGCAACCGAGATCACTTTGATAAATAAAACATTAAAATTTTATGGATCAGATCCATGTGCAAGTAATCCAAATACAGCTTGTAACTTAAGTAGTTCGAATATGGCTTTACATATTAAGCCTGGCTCAGCACAAACTGGAGTATTAAGCCAACCTGAATATGATTATAGTGAATTAGGTGGAACTTGGTCGTCTCCTAGAATAATAAGAATGCCAAATAAAGGTCCAGGAGATAATAATTTAGAAGATGATATTTATGTTGCAATTATGGGTGGAGGATACGGTGTTCAAAACTCAGGAGTTGGTTCTAATTTAACAATTGTTAATCTTGAGGATACAACGTTCCCAGGTAAACTTGAAAAAAGAATAGATATTGAGGATATGCTGACGAACGATATCGTTAATTCAACACCAGGTTCACCAGTTGTAATTACAGCAGATACCGCAAGAGGAATTGATTTTAGAGGTGCGCTTGTCTACATGAGTGATCTTGAAGGAAAAATTACTAAGTTTAATTTAACGAATAATAGAAATGATGGAACAGGTAAAGCTTTAAAGATGTATGATAGCACAACATTATTTAAGGCAGGTTCAAACCAAACTAATGGTAGATATATGTATCATTCTATGGACGCAACAATTGGACAAACTACTAATTCATTATGGTTATATGCTGGAACTGGAGATTATGAGAGAATAGGAAATACAAGTAATGGTACAGACAACTTAATGATTGGTATTAGAGATCCTCATTATCCAGATTATAGAGATGTAGCGGTTCCTAAAAAAGCTGCTGATTTAACAAAATGTAAAAATACCACAAAAGACAAAACAGGTGCTAAATGTCCAACCTCAACTGATACCGGTTGGTATATAAAATTAGATAAATCTCAGAAAGTTACTGCTGAACCAACAGTATCAAGTGGATTGGTATATTTTCCAATTTATCAACCAACATCATCGGTTAATAAATGTAGTCTAGGTGATGCATTTATTTGTGGAGTTGATGATGAATGTGGAACAAATTTCTCATCTCAACTTAAAAATTTGAGAAGAGGAGATACTTGTAAATATGTTGGACAAGGTGTTTTATCCAAAATTGTAGTTTTTGCAGGTAAGCTGTTTGCAAACATTGCTGGTCAATCTGCTGGAAGTATAAAAGACTTAGTTAGCATTGAAGCTGCTGCAGGTGGAACATCTAGTTATAGAAGTTCTTGGAGACAGAACTATTAATCAATAGACATTTATGAAAAAGATTTTACTTAGTATAATCTTATTCTTTTTATTTAGTTCCATAAGTTATGCTGGTCCTTGTTTAACAACAATAGCTAGTGCATCAACGAACCAACTAGCTTGTGCAGATGATGATATTTTAAATGTTACTTCTGCTGGTTCTATTACCTACAATGACCATAAGGCTGTTGATCTAGAGGATGAAACTGGAGTTCAGATTACAAATGATGGAACAATCCAAACAGAAGATGGAACTAATAAACAAAAAGCAATTCATGCTCAATCATCTTTAAATACAACAATAACTAATAATGGAACTATCAACTCAGACAATAATGAAGGAATTTATATAGATTACGCAGAAAATATAACAATCACAAATAATGCGGGTGCCACAATTAGCGCTGAAGCAGGAAATGCGATTGAGGGTCGAAATGTTGGTTGGTGTGATAAGGCTGGAAATAACGATAATTGTCAATCTAGTTTATCATCCTCGGGCTCTACTGCAGTTGGGCTAATATTGCATAATCACGGTATGATTAGTGCAACACAAGGAACAATTTTGTTAGGCACTGGAGGAGGAGGAAACCCACGAAGTCGAGGTGTCAAAATTTATAACTATGATGGAGGAACAATTAAATCTACATCAGGCAATAACCCAATTATCGCAAAATATCTTACAGATAGTGAAATTATAAATTATGAGGGAGGAACAATCGAGAGTGCAGGTAGATATGGTATACTAGCTGAAAATGGATCAAATATTACAATAGATAATCGTGGAACAATAACTTCAGATAGAAATACTATTTATTGTAGAGAGTGCTCTGGAGTTACATTTATAAATTCAGGAACAATCAGCTCAACAAATACAGGTACTAATACAGGCACTGTTCTTATTGATAGACAAGGAGATAGTGACGATGCTCATACAATTACAAATAGTGGGACTATAGATTCGGCGTTTGGACCGGCAATACAAATAGCTAGAAACACTGGTGGAACAACTATCGACAATACTGGAACAATAAAATCAACAACAGCTGCTATTGGAGCTGGTAGAACAAAGAACCTTACCATAAATAATCATGGAACGATAACATCAACTGGTGAGAATGATACAGGTCACTTTGGAATTGGATTTGGTAATGATTCAACATCTGTAGAAGCTGGTGAAAATGTAGTTCTAAATAATTTTGGAACAATTGGCGCAATTAATGGTGATGCAGACGGAATTAAAATTGGAGATTATCACGCCAATAAAAACTTTGATGACTTAACAATTAATAATTCAGGAACTATTTCAGGAGGTGACAATTCTATTGTTATGGCAAATTCAAATAACACAGGATTAGAAATAGTTACAAAAGGTGAAGGTACTTATAATGGTGAAATTGAATTAAATAGTACAAATACTACCATGACATTAGATTGCAGTATTTCAAAAGATCAAAAGATAGAAATTCATAATAAGACAAATATGGTAATCACAAATAATCTTTGTGGAAACGACACCTATGAAATATTAGATAGCAACAGTGATCCAGATGCTGATAATTCAGAAACTAATGGTTTTTTATATGTTTATGGTGAAGATTTAGATATTGATAGCCATAATAAAAAATATAGATCGGAAATATTTTTATCTAATTTAAATGATATTTTTAATTCAGTTTCAGAAGAAAAAAAATCTAGTGGATATTATTCTGTAAAAAAAAGAGACAATATTTATAAAAATGAAACAACAGGAGTTACTGGAGATTTTAAAATTGAAAATGACAATTTTACACCGTTTTTAAGTTATTCTAGTCAACAAGCAAAATTTAATAATGGAGAAGCTTTAGATAGTGAAAATTTAGCTATCGGTTTAAAAAAAGAAATTGATTATGAGAAATTTAAATTTTCTGTAGTTTCAATTTTTGGATTAACTCAAAATAAATATTTAGATCTTGAAACTGAAACAAAGCAAACTATTTCAAAAGAAAATCTAGGTCAGTTTGCTGCTGTAAATTATAGAGCTTCTAAAGAAATAGAAATTGATGATAGTCAAAGTTTAAATATTGAAGTGGATGGTAAATATGGTCTAAGAAGACTTCCAACTTATCTAACATCTTTTACAGATGGGGATCTTTCTGTTGATGATGCTGTGGATCAAGTATTGTCAGGCGGATTTAACGTTGAGTATTCAAAATCTTTTGAAAATGGCTTTGTTCTTAAGCCATATACAGGCCTATCTTTAAATCAAACTTTGAGTGAAAAAATTGACATTGTCGCAGACGGTGAAAGGAAAGACATGGCCAATTATATGAATGATGATTTAGCAGTAAAAGCTGGTTTAAATATTAGCAAAAATACTGAAAATTTTGGATTAAACTTTAATCTAGAGTTTAATGAACAAAATGGACTTAAAGACAGCCAAGTAAGTATTTCATTAACTAAAGTAATTCAGAATAATATTAGCAAAAAAATAGAGGGTCTACCTATTGATCCAGAACTAGAAAAATTATTTGATCAATTGCAGCTAGCTAAAGAAAATGAGAGATTGGCTGAGATAAGTGGTAGAGCAGTTGAAGAGAATAGAATAATGAAAGAAATGATTATTCAGTTGATCAAAGAAAATAATAAACTCAAGACTGAAAGAAATCTTTTACTAAAAAACTAATTTCAAAGCTTTTATAAAACTTATTTGGTTATTTGAGTAAATCTGCTTTTCATAAAATTTAAAGAAATTTTTATATTTTGATTTATCTTTTTCCATCAGTTTAAAATAAATCTCTTGAATAGTATCCGAATTTTTTATTTGAAGTTTTCTTTTTTTTCCTAGAAGAATTAAATCCAATTTTAGCCTCATCAATTTAATTGAATTGAAATTATATAATAATTTTATGCTTACAAATAATAATATTGGCACGAATATCCAAATAATGACTTTTGAAAAATTTAAACTTAATAATTCTTTTATAAAATTTTTTCTTTCGTTATCGTCATATGATAGTAAATGTTGAGTCCATACAAAATCAACATAGTTAAAATAAAAATTAATTATTTTAAAAAAATTATTAGAAAATATCGAACTTGAAAATTTATCATTATTTACAAAATAATTATTTAATGAATTTCTAATATTAGAATTAGGTATTGCTCTAGTTGGATCAATTCTAACCCACCCTCTTTCATCAAACCAAACTTCTGCCCAAGCATGTGTATCTTTTTGTTTAAATTGAAAAAAATTTCCTATCTCATTTAAATCTCCACCATAGTAACCTGTGACTATCCTACTTGGAATTTGTGCTAATCTTGTAAGTAATACAAATGTTCCTGCATAATATTCGCAGTATCCTTCTTTAGAATTAAAGAAAAAGTTTTCATATTTATTATTTGAGTTTATCTGAGGGCTAAGGTTATAAAAATACGATCCATCAGAAAATCTTTTATAAATTTTTTCGATAAATTCTTCTTTAGTGCTTACATTATTTTTATCTACCCAATCTTTTATTTTCTGTGATATGTTTTCTGGTAACAAAGTATAATAACTTTTAAGTGGACCATCTAAGGAATATTCAGATTTATTCATTTTAAAAATTAATTTCTTTTTTCTGTCAATTAGTTCTCTACTTGCAAAAGATTGGTTAAAATAATCTTTTGTAATTTGAATATCGTTAGTGATTAATTTTGAGTTTTTTAAACTTGGTATCCATTTTTTTTTATATGGTTCTAAAATAATCTGATAATTTTTATTTAAATCCTCATTACCATTTATTCTCATGGAATTTTTAAATTCACTAAAAAGATAGTAGCTTGAGGAAGGTCTCCAAGATTGATCTTTTTCCATATAATCAAAGATTTTGACCCTAAAATAAAGATCCTCCTTCTTAAAATTGTTATTTATTAGAGTAAAAACTTCTTCGTCTGAGTTCGAAAACTGGCTAAATGATCCAAGATCTATGCTATCTGGAATACCTACTGAACTTGCAGATGTATCAAATAATCTGAAATTTACTTCTGCCCTTGGAAATACAAGATAAAAAATAATAATAATCGGAAATATGCTAAGACCAAATCCTAAATATTTTAAAATATTTTTTAAACTGAAATCGAGGATTTCCTTTTGTTGAATTAGATACATGTTAACAACTAAAAGTATTAAGATTAGAAACGAATTTAATGTACTCAATATATCTTGCCCTTTAATTAAACTTGCTACTGCAATAATCATAGAGATTAAATTAAATGACAAAAGATTATTTTTATTGTTAAGTTCTGAGAACTTTATGATTAGCAAAACTCCAAGGCAGTTTAGAAAAAAATCTTCGGACAAAACATACTGATTGAGAATCAATTGAATATATAGAGATCCCAAAGCAAATATTCCAACCACTATAGATTTAAACTTAAAGTGTATTTTTGAAAATACAAAACTTAAAATAAATAAAGTGCCCCAAAATATTTTATTAGTTAATAGTAAATCTGTAGATAATGAAATTAAGCAAAAGAATAATATAACATAAGTAATAAGACTAATATTTTGCGATTTAATTTTTAACATTTGAAATATACTTTAAAATTTTATTTAGAGAGTTTTTATTTTCGTTTAAATGGAAAACATTATCTTTGTGTTTAAAGGTTAAATTTAGGCTTTTTGTGAAATAATAATCTAAAATAAATACTGAATAACTTAATAATTTCTCAAATTCTATGTGGTTGTATTTATTTAAATTTAGGATTGATTTTTTTGAGCTTTTAAAAGACTTAAATTCTTTTACAAATTTTTTATCTCCAATAGTTGATTTTTTCCAAGCGATTTTTGAGTAACTATCTCCTTTCTTGTATTCATCTATACCATCAAATTCATCAGAATTATTATTTTGGTGAATTTTAAATTCTAGTAATAATTCTTGATTAGGAATTAATTTTTGTGGAAATACATATACTTTACTAAAAGGTTGATAATTTATTTTTGTCCTTATTATTCCAAATGGATATATCGATTTTAAAATTATTTTATTTAAAGAATAGACGCCCCTTTTGTCATTATTATATTTTATATTAAATTCTTTTATTTTATCTGATAAATTAAAATTTTGTAATATTGATTTATTGATCTCTAAATCGATATTTAATTTTTTCTCTTTTGCATCATTAATTATCTTAAAGTTTATATGTTCTGTTTTATTTGCTTCAACTAAGTATTCTGTTAGAAAATTTATTCTTAAATTGTTAATATTTTGATGCGAGATAAAAATTGAAATAAAGAAAATAAAGAAAATAACAATTGAGATAAGAAGTCCTGAGTTATTTTCATAAAATACAGATATTAAAAAACAAAAAAATACAAACAGTCCTAATAATAGTCCTTGAAGATTGGGATATATGTAAACTTTATTTTTTTTTTTAAGATTGATTAAATGTTTAAAGTCTAAGTTCGTTAATCTCTGTACTAGCTGATTAACCATTGGTTATTTTAATTTTTTGAAGTATTTCCTCGTTAATGAAGGCCATCTTATCTTCCTGGTTAAGAAATTTAATTCTATGTCTTAATATGTAGGGCAGAGTTTCCTTAATATCTTGATGAGTTACATAATCTTTTTCATGAATAATTGCCCAACCCTTGGCTAAATCTAAGATTTGCTTTAAACATCTTGCAGAAATATAAATTTTTTGATCAAGCGTTTGAATTACCTGCTCTATTTCAACAACATATTTATAAATTTCATCTTTTATAGTTAGCTGATCTTTTTTTTGTTTGATTGTCTCCCAATCAACAGCTTTTGATGAAGCACCATTTAATTTACTTGTATTTTTTAACATCAAAATTTTATCGTTTTCATTTAGATCAGATAAAGAAAATGAAATCATAAATCTATCAAGCTGAGAATCTGGTAAAGAACTTGTGCCAGATGAATCCATAGGATTTTGTGTTGCGATAACAAAAAAAGGTTCGGGAAGACTGTAGCTTACTCCATCAATTGAAACATTTTTTTCTTCCATCGCCTCAAGAAATGCGCTCTGAGACTTTGGACTACCTCTATTTAATTCATCGGCCAAAACAATGTTTGTAAAAATTGGACCTTTTTGGAAATTTAATTTACCATCTAAAAAAATATTAAATCCAAGTATATCACTTGGTAGTAAATCTGAGGTGAACTGAACTCTTTTGAAATTTAAACCTAAACTTTGTGTAATTGCTTTCGCAAAAGTTGTCTTGCCTGATCCAGGGTAATCTTCGATTAGTATACTTCCCTCTGATACGATTGCTGCTAAAGTCAATTTAATTTTTTCAGAATTGCCAACAACTATTGCAGAAGTATTACTTATTATTTTTTCAAACATAAATTTTAATGATTAATAAAACATTATTGATCTAATATTACTTTCAAATATCAAATATATCAATGTTCCAAGAATAATATAAGGCCCAAATGGAATTTGTGAAGAAAATTTTTTTGATTTATTTATCAAACTTGGTGCAACCGATAATAATGCAATTAATGACGATAGGAAAATGACAAAAGGTATGGAAAACCATCCAAACCAAAATCCGATTGCAGATAAAAGTTTTGCATCTCCTAATCCCATGCCTTCTTTTTTTCTTACTTGTTTATAAAAAAAAATTATAGACCAAATTATTCCATATCCAAATATTCCACCAATTAAAGAATTTATATAATTAGGAAACATGGGACTTAAACTTGGTATAAAAGATTTAATAAAACCTAGAAACATCATTGAATACGTTAGTACATTTGGGATGATGAAATGT
The DNA here is from genome assembly GCA_902633125.1 of uncultured Pelagibacteraceae bacterium. Classification (GTDB taxonomy): domain Bacteria; phylum Pseudomonadota; class Alphaproteobacteria; order Pelagibacterales; family Pelagibacteraceae; genus Pelagibacter. The sequence goes on along the minus strand of CACPEZ010000006.1, from coordinate 23,266 downwards.
TTGAAATCAATAAAAAAAATTATTAAAAAACTTAAACTTAAAATTATTAAAAGTAATGTTGTAATACTAACGCCATAAAAAAAGTAAATAATTAAAAAAAACAAAATACTTATTGTCTCTACCAATACATATTGAGAAGAAATTTTTTTGTTACAATATCTACACTTACCTTTTAAAAATAAAAAAGAAAATATTGGAATATTATCTTTCCAAGTAATTAACTTTTTGCAGTTTGGACAAAATGATCTTCCAGACACAACTCCTTTTTCTAAAGGTAAACGATAAATGCAAACATTTGCAAAACTTCCCCAAAGTGCTCCTAGAACAAGTACAAATATGAAATCCACAGAATATGATTATAATTTAATGTTTGATGTAATATGAATTAATCCGTCTATCACATATTGAACCATTAGCACGGCATCCTGAAGGTGGATGTATAAATTAGGTGTATTAATTATAATCTCCATTGTTGAAAAATTTATCAAAAATTGCTTAAAATACTAGTTAAATAAATGTTTCTATTTAAATCAAAAAAACCGATCGAACCTAAAAAAGGAGCTGAGCAAGTTAATGTCGACTTAGAACTTGTCACAAAAATGAATCAAGACTTTGCTTTATCTCTTGATTTAAACGATACCCTAATGAATGCATTGCGAGTAATAATTGCAAGACTGAATGCAGAAGCTGCAAACATTTTTTTAATAAATGAGCAAAAGAAAAAGTTTGAATGTATTGCATCACTTCATCAAGATTATTTGGATGAATACGAATTAGATCTAAAAGATGGTGTTATGGGTAAAGCTGTTCAGCAAAGAAAGTGTATTCGTGTAGGAAATGTTAGAAAAGATGTAAGAGAAATTGCAGAATTTTATTTTGACTTAGATAATAAAACAAATTTTACAACATACTCAGTTTTGTGTTCACCATTGATTGCCGCAAATGAATGTATTGGGGTTATTCATTGTTTAAATAAGAAAACTCAAGACAAGCTATTTATAGAGGATGATAGAAAACTTTTAGAAACGCTTTCTGCTCCTGCTGCTTTAGCAATTAGAAATGCAAAAATGGCAAAAGATATGGTTGAAAAAAATAAAATTCAAAAAGAAGTGGAAATAGTCGGAGAAATTCAAAGATCTTTATTGTCTAAAAACAAAGAGAAAGACTTTCCAATTTCAGGTATCAACATACCAGCAAAAGTAGTCTCTGGGGATTTTTATAATTTTTCAGATTTAGGAGATGGAAAATATGGATTTGGGGTTGCTGATGTCTCTGGAAAAGGAATTAAGTCATCACTCTTAATGTCAAAAGCTTCTAGTTTATATAGATGTTTAAGTAAGACAAATTTTTCAGCTTCAGATTTGTTATTCCAATTAAATAATGAGATATGTGAAACTATATCAAGAGGTATGTTTGTAACAATGTTAATTGGAATATACGATTCAAATAAAAAAGAACTATTATTATCTAGTGCAGGTCATGAACCACCTTTGATTTTGTCTGCTGATGGAACTTTTAGTAATTTCTCAGAAGCTGGGCCTCCTTTAGGCATAATGCCTAAAACGAAATATCCTGAGCACACCATACCTTTTGAAAATAGCTCAATGTACATTTTTACAGATGGAATTACAGAGATAAAAAATCCAAATGGAGAAATGTTAGGATCAGAAGGTTTTGAAAATTATATTAAAAAATATCAATCAACTGCGATAAACGAAAGACTTAAAACAATGATTGATGATATTTTGGGAGCAGGCCACATACAAAAAGATGATTTAACAATAGTTGCTATAGATGGAAAATAGCTAATAAACTGATATTTGTTCCTGATTATATATTTTACAACTCATAACAATACTCAATCCCAACATAATAGATAATAATGATGATCCACCATAAGACATTATAGGTAATGGTGCACCAACAATTGGTAACATTCCTAAGACCATTGCTATATTAACAAATACATATAAAAAAATTGCTGTAGCAAAACCAAAACAGTATAATTTTGCAAAGAAGCTCCTTGAGACTAGTCCAACATTTATTATTCTATAAATTAATAGTATGTATAAAAATAAAAGTATAATTGACCCAAGAAACCCAAACTCTTCTGAGAAAAGTGTAAATATAAAATCGGTATGTTTTTCAGGTAAAAATTCTAGATAACTTTGAGTTCCTTTTAAATATCCTTTTCCAAAAAAGCCACCAGATCCAATGGCTATTTTAGATTGAATTATTTGATATCCAGCTCCTAAAGGATCTCTATCTGGATTAAAGAAAGTTAGAATTCTTGATTTTTGATAAGGTTTTAAAATAGATATGGCAAAAGGTAATGAGACTAATAACAATAATCCTGAGTAAACAAAGTATTTAATATTTAATCCTGCGAGCCATATTATAGCAATACCACTTCCTGCAATTAAAATAGAAGTTCCTAAATCAGGTTGTTGAATAACAAGGTAACATGGAATTATTAAGAGAATAATTGGTTGAATTAAAAATTTATAGCTTTGAATGTCTGAACTTTGAATTCTATGATAATATCTTGCAAAACATATTATTACAGCAATCTTCATTAATTCTGATGGTTGTAAGTTCAAAAAATATAAGTTTATCCATCTTGTTGCACCAGATGCTGAAATTCCAAAAAATAAAACTGTTATTAATAAAATTAGACCAACAATATAAAATAAGTAAGCATTTTTATACCATGTTGAAACTCTAACAAAAGATAAAACTAAAAATAAACTGAAAAATACAGATAACCTAATTATATGATTTTTTGTGTAAAAAGAAAATTTTCCTCCTTCTGTAGAGTAAATTGCAAATACACTAATTGATCCTATGGAAATGATTAATAATATTAATAAATAATCAATAGATCTTAATTTATCTAAAAAACTATAGTTGCTAGCTTGTATTCTCTCTCTTAACATTATGCTAAACTTGTATTTCCATTGTTAAATTGTTCTCTTAATTTATGCCTATCAATAATTCTTTTAATCAATTTACTTGCGATTGGTGCAGCTGCTTTACTTCCGGAGCCTCCATGTTCAATAATAACACTTATTGCATATCGTGGGTCCTTATATGGCGCAAAAGCAATATACAATGCATGGTCTCTTTTTTTGTATTCAATTTGTTCAGTATCTAAATCTAATTCTCTATCAAGATCAGTTATTCTTCTAACCTGCGAAGTTCCAGTTTTACCTGCAAATTGATACTTTGGATTTTCATAACGAGATTTATATGATGTTCCGTATTGTTCATTTGTAGAACCAAACATTGCATCTAAAACAAAATTTATGTTAGACTTTTTGTGATACATTCTCTGATAATATTCAACATTTATGTCATCTAAATAATTTCTTTCATGCAAAGGAAAATTTGATTGATCCAATTTAATTTTACTTATTACACCCTTATAATTTATAGACTCGTCTTTTATGATGTGAGGTTTTATTTTATATCCTCCATTTGCGATTTGAGCAGTCATCAGACAAAGTTGAAGAGGAGTTGTTTGAATATAGCCTTGTCCTATACCGTTGATTACAGTTTCTCCTAAGTACCAACTTTGCTCTAATGCACGTCTTTTCCATTTTGTATCAGGAACCAAACCACTTTTTTCATCATTGTAAGTCTCACCAAGCACATTAGTCCCAAGACCATATCTTTTTGCAATTATTGATAATTTATCAACCCCAAGTAATCTTGCCATTTCATAAAAGTAAATGTCACAAGATTGTTTGATAGCATTTCTTAACTTCATGTAACCATGACCTTCTTTTTTCCAACAATGATATTTAACTCCATATAGTTCATATGGATGCTTATGACCTTTGCATCTTATTGTTTTATTTGGATCTAATATTCCATATTCAAGAGCTGCTAGAGCAACTAATGGCTTAAAAGTTGAACCAGGAGAATAAAGCCCTGCAATAGACTTATTTATCAATGGTTTTAGAGGATTATTTCTAATTTCTTGCCAGTCTTTTTGATTAATTCCGTGTGTAAATTTATTTGGATCATAGGTTGGTGATGATGCCATTGCAACAACTTCTCCAGTATAAATGTCCATTGCGCATATTGAACCTGCTTTTCCTTTAAGCAGCTCTTGGGCATATTTTTGAATTTCTATATCTATAGTTAAGTTAACTTTATTACCTTGTCTTTCTTTAATATAGTCTATCTGGCTTATTCTTTTTCCAGATGCATTAACTTCATATCTTTTTATACCGTAGTTACCTATTAACATTTTCTCTTGTGAATTTTCTATTCCATATTTTCCAACTTTTAGACCAGGAACAAAATTTTCTTTTATCTCTGGTTTTTCAAGATCTTTTGGACTAGCATCACCTACATAACCAACTATGTGAACTAGATCATTTGCATAAGGGTAGTACCTAGATGTCGATAATACAGGTTTGGCTCCCTCTAATTCATGTAGATATAAATTAATTTTTGAGAATTGTTCCCAAGTTAAATTATCCGAAACTACCAAAGTATCCCAAGGTTTTAATCTGTCCTTCTTTTTATATAATTTTTTAATTTGAAACTGATCTAATCCGATTATATTTTTAATTTTAAATATTGTTACATCAAAATCACTAATTTCATCTAATATTAAGTGAAGCTGAAAAACTCTATCGTTGCTTGCTAGTACTTTGTTAAAGTTATCTACAATTATTCCCCTCTGAGGGGGAGTTTTCCATTCACGTATTCTATTTTTATCAGATAAAATTTCGTATTTTTCTCTATCAGAAATTTGTAAATTATATAATCTTGATGAAATACCTGCAAAGAGTAATATTTTTGCTGCAGCCAGTATAAACATCCTCCTTGTTATAACTCTGCCTTTCTCTATATTTCTCCCTCTATTCAACATTTTCTTGCTTTAAACCTAATAAATAAATTTGATTGAATAATTTTGCAACTGCTGGATAAATTAAAAATGAAAAAAAGGCCGTTGACATTAAAGCCCCATAACTAATACTTCCATCAAAAAAAATTGCAATTACTGTAAAATGAATTGAGCTTATAATTAATATTGCGACAAAGAATAGTATCCAATCATAAATTAGATTAGGAACTAAAGTTCTAGTCCTAAAAAAAGATGCGATGACACATAGTAAAAGATAATTTATTGATGAAACTCCAATTGGTAGGTTTTGTACAACATCATTAATTACACCTGCAAAAAAAATAAGGCCATAACCAAGCATTTCCGGTTTCCTTAAAACCCAATAAAAAACAATTAAGTGAATAAAATTAAAAGATATATTTATTTTAAATATGTTAAATGAAAATGAATAACCTGTCAAAGCAAAGAAAAATAATAAAATAATTGGAAAACCATTTAACAAAAATTGATAAAATTTTGTATCTCCTCTAGCCATTTTACTTATTTACCTGTACATAATTTAGTTGATTTAAGTTGCTAAAAAACTTTACATACTTTTTATTATCTTTAATTATTATTTTTCCAACAGGAATTGATGCTGGAATTGTGCCATCTGAACCTGAAGTATATACAATTTCATTCTCTTTTATTTCATTGTCTTTCGGTAGGTACTCTAGTTCTGCATATTCATCATTTCCATTTCCTGAGAGTATTGCATTGATGCCACTTGGCTCAATAATGATTGGGATTTTACTATTAAGATCATTAGCCAGTAATACTCTAGAGCTTAAAAAGTTAACATTTACAACCTTTCCAATGTAATATAATCGATCTTTAACAGCTGATCCTAATTTAACTCCATTTTTTTGACCTTTATTAATTATCAAAGACTTTAAATACGGACTTTGTTTGTCTAATAAAATCTTTGTTAACATATACTCTTTGGAAAAAAGATCTCTTTCTTCTATCAATTTTTTTAAGAGAGCATTTTCTGATTTATAAAAATCAACTTCTTTTCTCAGTGAGTCAAGGTCAAGATCCTTAATTTTTAAGTCTGAAAATTCTTCATACATGCTCATATGATCTTGAAATAGATAGTATTTGTCTTTTACATATTTGAATGGACTTGACACAACATATGAACCTCTAAATATTATATCCTTTGTGATAGATCTGAATTGATTAACTGGGCCGGTTTTAAAATACTCTAATGATAAAACCAGAATAGATATAATTAATAGAGTGAATAATGAAAATTTTTGTCTATTTCCTTTTTTTAGAAATGCTGAACGAATAGCAATAATAAAATCGTCTCTACTCGATTCTGTTGACATAATATTTAATACTCAGATAATACAGTAGAAAATATTTCTTGATCGTCTAGCGCCTTTCCTGTTCCTATTGCAACACATGACAATGGATCATCAGCAATATTTACTGGTAAACCAGTTTCTTTAGAGAATCTTTTATCTATATTTTTTAAAAGCGATCCTCCTCCTGTCATTGTTAAACCCATATCAACTAGATCAGCTGATAACTCTGGCGGTGTATTTTCTAATGCTTTTTTTATTCCAGATACAATATCTTTAAGTATCGGATTTAAAGCTTCTGAAGTATCTTGTTCTGAGATGTTTACCTCTTTAGGGGTTCCAGATCTTAAATCTCTACCTTTGACTGCATAAGTATTATTATTTGTTGGAATTGCTGTTCCAATATCTTTTTTAATTTTTTCTGCAGTGCTGTCCCCTATCATCAAGTTATATTCTTCTCTCATATAATCTTTCAGTGCATTATCCATAGCATCTCCTGCAACTCTTAATGACTCTGAGTAAACAACGCCTCCTAATGACATAACAGCAATTTCTGTTGTACCACCCCCAATATCTACAACCATAGATCCTGTCGCTTCTTGAATTGGTAATCCTGCTCCAATCGCAGCTGCAATTGGCTCCTCGATTAACTGAACTCTTCTTGCTCCAGCTGCAAGTGCACTATCTTGAATAGCTTTTCTTTCAACTGGTGTTGATCCAGTTGGTACACATATTAAAATTCTAGGATTTGCCAAAGTTTTTTTATGAACTTTTTTAATAAAATGTTTAATCATTTCTTCTGTCACAATAAAGTCTGCAATCACACCATCTCTCAAAGGTCTTATTGCTTGTATGTTACCTGGTGTTCTTCCTAACATTGTTTTAGCTTCATCACCTACTGCTAAAACTGATTTTTTTCCTTTATTATCAACAACTGCTACAACAGACGGTTCATTTAGAACTACACCTTTGCTTTTTAAAACAACTAATGTATTAGCTGTTCCAAGATCAATTGCCATATCTTGGCTCCAAAACTTTCTTAAATTAGTAAACATTGACATTGAATTATATTCCTTTCACTTTTTGATGTTTAATATTTTGAGATGGCGCTTTTTTCTCACGTTTTATAAGCATTTTATTCAATGCATTTAAATATGCGTTTGCTGATGCAACTAAAGTATCTGTGTCAGCTGATTGACCAACTGTAGTCCTATCATTTTCTTCAATTTTTACACTAACAGTCGCTTGAGCATCTGTACCTTCTGTTACTGCGTGTACTTGGTATAAAGATAATTTTACATCGTGAGGAAATAATTTTTTTATACATTTAAATATTGCATCAACCGGTCCATCCCCTGTTTCTGTAGTATTTTTAATATCGCCATATACATCTAATGTCATTTCGGCTTTTTGTGGTTCTCCTGTGCCAGCAAAAACTTTTAAAGATTTTAAATTAATTGCATTTATTTTATTATCTACAATTAGGCTATCGTCAACTAGCGCAACTATATCCTCGTCATATATATGCTTTTTTTTATCAGCTAAAACTTTAAATTTTCCAAATGCAGCTTGGATAATATCGTCAGTAAGATCTGAATAGCCTAAATCAGATAATTTATCTTTAAAAGCATGTCGTCCTGAATGTTTACCCATTACTAAAGATGTTTTCTTTACTCCAACACTTTCAGGAGTCATAATTTCATAGGTTTCTCTATTTTTTAGCATTCCATCCTGATGAATTCCCGACTCATGTGCAAAAGCGTTTTTTCCAACTATTGCTTTGTTAAATTGAACTGGGAAACCAGTTGCGTTTGAAACTATTTTAGAGGCTTTACTTATTAATTCTGTTTTAATTCCTGTATTGTATGGCATCAAATCATTTCTAGTTTTAATTGCCATAACTACTTCTTCTAATGCGGCATTCCCTGCTCTTTCACCTATTCCATTTATTGTACACTCTATTTGTCTTACACCTTCTGAAACTCCAGCCAATGCATTTGCTACTGCTAAGCCAAGATCGTTGTGACAGTGTGCAGATAATATTGCTTTATCTATGTTTGGAACATTATTCTTTAGATGTTTGATTGTTTTTGCAAATTCCTCTGGGATAGAATACCCAACTGTATCTGGAATATTTATAGTCTTAGCTCCACAATTAATTGCAAGTTCAACAGTTTTACACATGAAATCCATATCAGTTCTTGTTCCATCCTCGCATGACCATTCTACATCATCGGTAAAATTTCTTGCATAAGTAACACTCTCTTTAATTGCATCTAAAACTTGCTCGTTTGTCATCTCTAGTTTGTGTTTCATATGTAACGGACTTGTGGAAATAAAAGTATGAATTCTAAATCTTGGAGCATGCTTCAACGACTCATGACATGCATCAATGTCTTTTTTTAATGCTCTTGAAAGACCACATGGAATTGAGTTTTTCATTATTTTGCTTATTTCAGAAACTGCCTCAAAGTCTCCTGGGGACGCAATTGGAAATCCTGCTTCAACAATATCTATTCCCATTTCATCAAATACTCTAGATATCTGAATTTTCTCCTCGACACTCATAGATGCACCTGGTGATTGTTCGCCATCACGCATTGTCGTATCAAATATGTATAGTTTTTCTTTATCTGACATTGTATTTTTTAGCCTGAGCATAATACATGCTCTCGCTCAGATTGCAAAATAATTTGGGATAATTAACCCAATTTTAACATCAAGTTATTTCTTATCACTATCAACAAGCTTCTTCTTAGCAATCCAAGGCATCATTTCTCTTAAAGTAGCACCAACTTTTTCAACTGGATGTTCTGCTAGTTTAGCTCTTGTGGCTAGGAAATTTTTCTGACCGTTTTTACATTCATCCATCCATTGTTTGGTAAATTTACCAGACTGGATATCTGCTAAAACTTCTTTCATTCTCTTTTTTGTCTCTTCTTTATTTATGATCCTTGGACCTGACTCGTATTCTCCATATTCAGCTGTATTAGATATAGAATAATTCATATTAGCTATTCCCCCTTCGTAAATTAAATCTACGATAAGTTTAACTTCATGAACTGTTTCAAAATAAGCCATTTCAGGTTCATAGCCTGCTTCAACTAAAGTTTCATATCCATTTTTAATTAATTCAACAAGACCCCCACATAAAACTGTTTGCTCACCAAATAAATCTGTCTCTACTTCGTCTTTAAATGTTGTCTCAATTATACCTGATCTTCCACCGCCAATTGCTGAAGCATATGACATGGCTAGATCTCTAGCTTTTCCTGATCCATTTTGATGAACGGCAAATAAACACGGAACTCCACCACCTTTTTCATATTCACTTCTAACTAAGTGACCTGGTCCTTTTGGTGCAACCATAAATACATCTAAATCTTTTCTTGCTTTTATCAAATCATAATGAACATTTAATCCATGAGCAAAAGCGATAGATGTCCCTTCTTTAACACGTTGTTCAATATGATTTTTATAAATAGTTGCTTGTAATTCATCTGGAGTTAAAATCATAACAACATCAGCCCATTCAGCGGCATCTGAAAGGTTCATAACTTTTAACCCTTTAGACTCTGCTTTTTTAATACTTGATGACCCTTCTCGAAGAGCTACAACAACTTCTTTTACTCCACTATCTTTTAGGTTTAAAGCGTGAGCGTGCCCTTGGCTACCATATCCAAAGATTGCAATTTTTTTATCCTTTATTAAATTTGCATCTGTATCTTTTTCGTAAAACATTTTCATTTTTTTTCTCCTAATTAATTATTTAAATATATCTGCACCTCTTGTCATAGCTACGGCTCCTGTTCTTGAAACACTCACCAATCCAAATTTTTTTAAATCCTTTGACATTTTGTCTATTTCTCGTCTTAAGGCTGTTATTTGAATAACATTCGATTTTTTTGTTTTGTCTAGTAATACAGGATTATATTTTTTACAAGCTTTCAATGCACCCTCTAATTTATTTTTTGGACCAACAATTTTAAATAACGCCATCTCCTTAAAAATGACTGCTTTATCTTCTCTTTTAAAATCTGCAACCTTATGAACAGGAACAAGTTTTCTTAATTGAAGTTTAATTTGATTAACAACTTGTGGTGTTCCTGTAGTTACAATTGTTATCCTTGATATCTTTAACTTTTCATCAACTTGGGCAACTGCTAAAGATTCGATATTATAACCTCTACCAGAAAATAGACCGACTACTCTAGCTAATACACCAGCTTCATTGTCGACCCAAACGACTATGATGTGTGTATCAAATTTTTCTTTTTTATTTGAAAAACTATACGCTGATTTTGAATTAGGCATTAAACTAAGGACTTACCTTTGCCAGTAATCTTCTTATTTTCTTGATCTTTGGGTCCTAAAATCATCTGATTATGAGGCTTTCCTGATGGTATCATTGGAAAACAATTTTCTACTTTATCAACCATACAATCAAATATTACAGGTCTATCTGTATTCAACATTTCAATAATCTTATCGTCTAACTCTTCTGGAGTTTTTGCTCGTATACCAACGCAGTTATAAGCTTCTGCTAATTTGACAAAATCTGGTAAAGCAGCAGTATAACTTTCTGAATAGTTTTTATCATGTAATAGTTCTTGCCATTGTCTAACCATACCCATGTATTGATTATTCAATATAAATATTTTAATTGGAAGGTTGTATTGTACAGCTGTAGACATTTCCTGTATTGTCATTAATACTGATGCTTCTCCCGCAATATCAATAACTAATTTTTTTGGATGAGCAACTTGTACACCCACTGCTGCTGGTAAACCATATCCCATTGTACCTAAACCACCAGATGTCATCCAACGATTTGGTTTGTTAAATTTATAATGTTGTGCAGCCCACATCTGATGCTGTCCTACCTCAGTTGTAATGTAGGAATCTTTATCTTTAGTTAATTCATATAATCTTTCAATCGCATACTGAGGTTTTATAGTCTCTTCGCTTCCTATATAATCTAAAGATCTAACCGACCTCCATTTTTGAATTTTTTCCCACCACTTAGAAGTCTTTTGTTTATTTGATTTTAAAAATTTTGATTTTTTTTGTTTTAAACTTTTCAAAGTAGATGAAAGAACAGTTTTTACATCTCCCACAATAGCTAAATCAACTTTAACATTTTTATTAATAGATGATGGATCAATATCAATATGAACCTTTTTTGATTTTGGTGAAAATTCATCTATTTTTCCTGTTATCCTATCATCAAAACGTGCCCCAATATTAATCATTAAATCACAATCATGCATTGCATTATTAGCTTCATAGGTTCCATGCATACCCAACATTCCCAAAAATTGATTATCATCACCTGGGAAAGATCCTAATCCCTGTAATGTTGATGTAATAGGAAAGCCTGTTGCATAAACAAGTTCTCTTAAAAGTTCACTAGCCTTAGGTCCAGAATTAATTACTCCACCACCAGTATAAAAAATAGGTTTTGACGATTTACTCATTAATTCAATTAATTCATCAATACTATTTTGATTAAAATGATTATGAGATTTACCGTTAAGTTTTTTTTCTTTTTTTGGTCTGTTATATTTTGTTTTTTGAAACTGAATATCTTTTGGTATATCAACTAAGACTGGTCCTGGCCTACCAGTAGTTGCTACTTCAAAAGCTTTATGTATTGTACTAGCTAAATCATTTATATCTTTGACTAACCAATTATGTTTAGTGCAAGGTCTGGTTATTCCAGTTGTATCACATTCTTGAAATGCGTCTGTACCAATTAAATGAGTGGGAACTTGTCCAGAAATACAAACTAATGGAATTGAATCCATATATGCATCTGTCAAAGCTGTAACTACATTTGTTGCACCTGGACCTGAAGTTACTAAAATAACACCAGGTTTACCTGATGATCTTGCATATCCTTCTGCTGCATGACCAGCACCTTGTTCATGTCTAACCAAAACATGTTTGATTGATTTAAAATTCTGTAATTCGTCATAAATTGGTAGGACTGCACCTCCTGGATAACCAAAAATATGATCAACGTTTTGATCCTCCATACACTTAAATACAATTTCAGCACCTGAGTATAATTTTGACATTCAGACAATCTAGCTGAAGTTGTGCTAATAGGTCAAGCAATCTATGCTGATTTAGGAAATTTTTTTAAAAATGATTTAAGAGTATTAAATTTTATTTTTTGCCAATCAGACATTTGTCCTCTTGCCCAGGTGGACTGTCTCTTAGCATATTGCCTTGTTTTTATTGATATTTTTTCTTTCAGCTCATTGATATTTATTCTTTTGTCTAAGTATTCTTTAATCTCACTTAGACCAATAACTTTATTAGATGATAAATCTTTATTTAGTCTTAATTTATAAAACCTCTTAGCCTCTTTTATTGCTCCATCTCTTAACATTTCATTTGTTCTTAAGCAAATTCTCTCAATTAACTTATCTCTAGGATAATCGATATGTAGCTTTATAAAGCTGTCCTGATTAAAATCAGAGTATGTTTCGCTGTACCAATCAAACAAAGATTTATTTGTAAACTTTTTTACTTCATATGCTCTTATTGATCTTTGAGAATCATTTTTGTTAATTTTTTTTTTGCAAAGTGGGTCTAGCTTAATAAGTTCAGAATAAAATTTAATTTGTCCTATTTTTGACTGTCTTTTTCTTATTCTATTTCGAATAGCGAGTGGGATATCGGGAATTTTAACAATACCATCGATAAGCGCTTTAAAATATAAACCTGTGCCACCAACAAGAATTGGAGTTTTATTTTTCTTCTTAATATTATTAATTTTTAATTTGGCGTCCTTTAGCCAATTTCCCGTGGAATAATTATCCTTAACACTTTTAAATCCATATAAATGATGTTTTATATTTTTTAAATCATCTTGCTGGGGTCTTGCCGTAAGAATTTTTAATTCTTTAAATATTTGCATACTATCTGCATTTATTACTTCACCATTAATTTTTTTTGCAAGTTGAATAGCGAATTTTGATTTTCCAGATGCTGTTGGTCCTGAAATAAGAATTATTTTGGACTTTAGGTCCATTAATTTAGTTTAACACCAATATATCTTCTTTGGTTATTGTTATTGTAAATTGCGATAAGTAAACTTTTATCATTACTTTTTAGAGCTAGTTTTACAATGTTATCTAAATCTCCAATGGTATTAATCTTTTTCTTTTGTGCTTCAACAATAATATTATTTACTTGAAGATAATTAACCGGGCTATCTTTATCGATCTCAGTGATAACTAATCCTGTTGTATTTTTTGGTAAATTTCTTTCTTTGATATCATCTTTGTTTAGCAATCTGACTTTTATTTTCAATCCTTCTATTGTATCTTCTTTAGGTTTTTCAGTTACTAAACCTTGAGATTTAAAGTCTTCTGATGTCTCCAGTCTTCCAAGTATAATTTCTTTTGTGATTTTACGTTTATTTCTCCAAACTTTGAGTTTTACTTTTTTTCCAACTTCAGTTTCTGCAACTATTCTCGGAAGCTCACTCATTTCATTAATTTTTTTGCCATCAAATTCTAAAATTATGTCTCCAGCTTTAATTCCACCTTTATCTGATGGACTATTTTCTGCTACACTAGCAACAAGTGCTCCTCTAGGTTCATCTAATTTTTCAACATCTGCAATATCTTTTGTGACTGTTTGGATCCTTACACCTAACCATCCTCTTTTAGTTTCACCAAATTCAATTAATTGATTAATTACCTTTTGCGCACTATTAGAAGGAATTGCAAAACCAATTCCAATTGAGCCTGATTGACCTAATATTGCTGTATTAATTCCAACTACATCTCCATTCATATTAAACAACGGACCTCCGGAATTACCTTGATTTATAGATGCATCAGTTTGAATGTAGTCTTCATATCTAGAAAGACCGATACTTCTGTTTCTTGCAGAGATTATTCCTGCTGTAACCGTTCCACCTAAGCCAAATGGATTTCCAATTGCAATAACCCAATCACCAATTCTTGCAGTATCAGAGTCTCCAAATTTAACTGGGATAAATTTCTGATCAGACTCTATTTGAAGAACTGCCAAATCCATACCAGGATCAGCTCCAATTACTTTTGCCTTTATATTTTTTTCACCATTTACTCTAACAAAAACATCTTCTGCACCCTGTATCACGTGATTATTTGTAATAACAATTCCTTTTTTATCGATAATAAAACCTGATCCAAGGGCACTTGTCTGTCTCTTTTGAGGAGTTCCATAATCTTTGAACATATCTTCAAAAGGAGACCCTGGAGGAAATTCAAATGGGAATGGATTAGATCTTGTGGTTACTGTTGTTGTAGTCGAGATATTTACTACTGACGGCATTAATTTTTCAGCTAGATCTGCAAAAGATGCAGGCATATTTGCTGCGTTAGATGTATTCTGAATATTAATTGAAAATAATATTAGTAATAAAATTTTTATGAATCTCATCTTTTTAAGTACCAAATAATAAAAAAACCGATCACTGCAAATATTAATCCACCAGTTCTTAGTTGATTATCAGTGGCTTCTTTTAATTTAATTATCATATTTTTCATTTTTGATGGAAATATGGCGTAAAGAATACCTTCAATAAAAAGAAATAGACCAAATGCGATGATCAATTCTCTCATTAAAATTACTCTACTTTTTGATCAATATTTCCGAAAAATTTAAAAAATTCACTATCTGGTGAAAGTATCATTGAAGTTTCACCGCCAATTAAAGCTTTTTGGTATGCCTGCATAGCTCTATAAAATGCAAAAAACTCTGGATCTTGTCCGAAGGCATCAGCAAAAATCTTGTTTTTCAAACCATCGCCTTCACCTTTCATAATCTCAGATTTTTTTTGTGCATCTGCAAGTATAACAGTTACTTCTTTATCAGCGGTTGAGGTAATTGTTACAGCCATCTCTGCACCTTTTGCTCTAAATTCTTTTGCTTCTCTCTCTCTTTCAGTTTGCATTCTTCTAAAAATTGCATCACTGTTTGCTTGAGGAAGGTCTGCTCTTTTAATTCTTACATCAACAATACTAATACCGAAGTTTTCTGCTTCATTATTTACACCTTCTTGAATTAACGACATTTGTTTTGTTCTATCTTCTGACAAAAGTGTTTGGAGTTCTTGCTGACCAAGCACGTTTCTTATTCTAGAATTTATAATTGTTGCTAGTCTTGATCTTGCAACTCTTTCATTTCCAACAGATATATAAAACTTAAGAGGATCAATTATTTGAAATCTGGCAAATGCATCAACAATAAGTCTTTTTTGATCTGATGCAATTACTTCCTCTGGTGGTGTATCGAGATTTAAAATTCTTTTATCTAAAAATACAACATTTTGTATGAATGGAATTTTAAAATTAATTCCTGGTTTTGATATAATTCTTTTAGGATCACCAAATTGTAGAACTATCGCCTGATTAACTTCTTTAACAATAAAAACAGAAAAGTATATTGTAGCTACAATAAGAATAATTATTGGTAGTAAAAATTTTCCAGCTTTCATTTTAATTAGTCCCTGTTTTTAATTCTTGCAAAGGTAAGTACGGCACTACACCTTCGCCTGAATTTTTATCGATTATTATTTTATTAATATCAGCTAATACTTCTTCCATTGTCTCAAGATACATTCTTTCTTGAGTTACTTTTTTGGCTTTTGCATATTCATTATATATTGATAAAAATCTACTTGCTTCTCCCTCTGCTTTAGCAACAACTTCTTTTTTATAAGCTTCTGCTGCTTGTAGAATTTTTGCTGCTTCTCCTCGTGCTCTTGGAATCACATCATTAGCATAAGCTTCTGCCTCGTTTTTAGATCTTTCCATATCCGCCCTAGCTGCCTGGACATCTCTAAATGCATCAATAACTTGGTCTGGTGGATCGGCTTTTTGAGTTTGAACTTGTGTAATTTGAATTCCACTTGTGTATTCATCTAAAATTTCTTGAATTATTTCTTGAGTATCAGCTTCTATGAGAGATCTACCTTCAGTCAGAATTGGTTGAATATCAGATCGTGCAATGACTTCTCTCATCGCTGTTTCAGCAGCTGCTTTAACTGTTCCTTCTGGATCTTGAATTTTAAATAGAAAATTACCAGCATCTTTTATTACCCAAAATACTGAAAAATCTATGTTAACTATGTTTTCATCACCAGTTAACATTAAACTTTCTTCTGGAACATCTGCAACGCCTCCAGAGGAAAATCCACTGTCTCTTTCTGACCTAAATCCTATATCCATTCGATTAACTTTTGTGACTTTGGGGGTTAATACATTCTCAATTGGAAAAGGGAGATGATAATTTAATCCAGGTTGTGTAGTTTTGACAAATTTTCCAAATCTCAAAACAACTCCTTGTTCATCAGGTAAAACTCTATAAAGACCACTTAAAGTCCAAACAACTAAAAGAATTATAAGACCAATTATTATTGGCTTAGCGCCACCTTTGCCGCCACCCAAGAATCTGTTTATTATTGATTGTAGTTTACTTATAACTTCATCAATATTTGGAGGGGTAGGACCTTTTCTAAATCCACCATTTCCACTACCTCCTCCTCCCGGAGGTGTTCCCCATGGGCTTTGATTTTTAAAATCACTCATAATAAGACACTCTATATAGTGTCTTTATTAGTAAAAACAAGGTAATGGTAAATTATGGACAATAAAAAAGTAGGTTTAAGTGACACAACAAAGGCAAAAACTGAGCCAAAAACCTTTAGAAGGAACCCGATTATTGGAACAAAGTTTACAATTGCAATCTCAAGTGCAAAAGGAGGAGTTGGAAAGTCAACATTTGCCTCGAATCTTGCTTTGGCATTAAAAAAAATAGACTTAAATGTCGGATTGCTTGACGCAGACATATATGGACCATCACTTCCAAAATTATTTTCAATAAATGAAAAGCCTGAAAGTGATGGGCAAAATATAAAGCCAATTTTAAAATATGGAATTCAATGTATGTCCATAGGATTTTTAACAGAAGAGCAAACACCAATGATTTGGCGTGGTCCAATGGTAATTTCTGCGATAAAAACTTTTACACAAAAAGTTTTGTGGAAAAATTTAGATTTTTTAATTGTTGATATGCCACCAGGAACTGGAGATACACAATTGACTTTTGCGCAAGAAATTAACATGGATGGAGTAATTATTATATCTACCCCACAAGAAATAGCCTTACAGGATGTAAAACGTGGAATTAGGATGTTTGATAAACTTAAAGTAAAAATATTAGGACTTATAGATAATATGAGTCATTTTATTGGAGATGATGGAAAGAAGTATGCAATTTTTGGTGAGGGAGGTGTCAAAAAGACTGCTGAAGAATTTAAAAAAGATTTTATGGGAGAAATACCAATTGATCCTGAAGTTGGCAAGCAAGGAGATTTGGGATCGCCGCTAGTAGAAAGCAAGCCAGAACATGAAATATCAAAAAAATATTTTAAGTTTGCCGAAAAAATTAAATCAATTTATCTTTAAGATCAAAAGCTTCCATAAGTTCGTTCCATTCTCTTTTCGATAAACCTGTATCATTGATAGAAATATTTTCACCTTTTATAAGTTTTTGAATAATAATTTTTCCTTTTGCTGAAACTTCTGTTCCACCTACCCTATAATCCATAAAGGCTTCATAAGTTATTGGTACCCATTTTTTAACTGTATCAAGCATTGCATCTGCGTAAGCTCTTATTTCATATTGTGCATGATGATCTGCTCTAAGCCTCAAAAAATTCATCAGATTTAATAAATCTGTTTTCCAATACCATTGAGTGTAAGTGTTTAATGTTAAGTTCATTCTAGCAAGTTCTCTTGCTAAACCTACAGCATTCTCGTCTATTGTTGATCCATCATATCTTTGATTAAGCATTGTTTCATAATTATTATAAGTTTGTTCAGCGTCTCCTTTTAATAAATTTAAAACTTTTTTTGCTTTTTCTCCATCTAAGATATCACCTCTACCTTGTCTATTACTTTGTGATTGAGCAGCAAGATGTTGTGGCTCAGGTAGATAAAATTCTTTATCTAAGATTGAGTATCTTGCGGAGTATTCATTTACATTTGCTGTTCTGTGTCTAATCCATTGTCTTGCTATAAATATGGGTAGCTTTACATGATATTTTATTTCACACATCTCAAAAGGAGTACTATGCCAGTGCCTCATTAAATATTTTATTAAACCAGAATCTGTTGAAATTTTTTTCGTGCCTTTTCCATAAGAAACTCTAGCTGATTGAACTACAGAGGTATCATCGCCCATATAGTCAACAACTCTTATAAAACCGTGGTCTAATATTGGAATTGCATCGTAGAGAATTTTTTCAAGTTCTGGAGCTGTTACTCTTTTTGTGGAATTTTGCTGAGATTGCTGATCTTTTATTTCTTTTATTTGTTCTTCGGTTAACTTCATGAATAATTTATTGAATCTGTTGAATTTGGTTTTATATTATTAATGTTGGTTTTCCAACTATGACGATAAACGAATTTCGTAATAACCATTACGGACGTGGGGGCAGTACCCACCACCTCCACCATTTTCAACTTATGGGGGTGAATTAGGATCGACGGATGACTAAAAGTTATTCTTTCGTTCGGTATTGTTCCACCGTGAAGGGCTAATTTATAAATGCTAACGAAAGTTACGCACTTGCAGCTTAATTAATTTATTAATTAAGTTACGGGGTTTGGGGCACCTGGCAACAGAACGCCCCTTAATAAATATTTGTTTTTGGTGCGGTCAGAGAGACTTGAACTCTCATGGGCTAGGCCCACACGGCCCTCAACCGTGCCTGTCTACCAGTTTCAGCATGACCGCATGTTATGCGGCAGATTAAATGAATGACAATTCTATTTCAAGTTGATAAGTTTTTTTTATGGAATTTACTAGTGAAATAAAAAAAGCAACAAACTCTATTTATAATAAAGTATCAAAAAAAATTCCTGAGATAGAATGGGCTACACATGCACCATATATTTATAAAATTAATAAATTAAAAAAAAAGAAGAACGCAGTAATTCTTGCTCACAATTATCAAACACCAGAAATTTATCACGGAATTTCAGATTTTTCTGCAGACTCTTTAGCTTTAGCAGTAGAGGCTGCAAAAACAAAAGCAGATATAATTGTAATGTGCGGTGTTCACTTTATGGCTGAAACTGCAAAACTAATGAGTCCTGAAAAAAAAGTTTTATTACCAGATATGAAAGCAGGTTGTTCACTTTCTTCGTCTATAACAGGCGATGATGTTAGAAATCTCAAAAAAAAATACCCTGGTGTTCCAGTGGTCTCGTATGTAAATACATCTGCTGATGTGAAAGCTGAAACTGATGTTTGCTGTACATCTGCAAATGCAGTAAAAATTGTAGAGTCATTAGGAGTAAAAAAAGTAATATTTTTACCCGATGATTTTCTAGCTAAATACGTGGCATCGCAAACTGATATAGAAATTATTTCTTGGAAGGGAACTTGTGAAGTGCATGAACAATTCAATGATCAAGAAATTAATGATATTAGAAAAGCTAATCCAGGTATAAAAATAATAGCACATCCAGAATGTCCACCTGATGTGATACAAGCGTCTGATTTTGCAGGTTCTACAAGTGGAATGATTAAATATGTAAGAGATAATCAACCAGAAAAAGTCATGATGGTTACTGAATGCTCAATGAGCGATAATGTACAAATTGATAATCCAAATGTTGAATTTATTAGACCATGTAATCTTTGTCCTCATATGAAAAGAATAACTTTGCCTAAAATATTAGATTGTTTAGAAAATGAAACTAATGAATTAATAATGGACAATGAGACAATCGAAAAAGCAAGAAAATCTGTAGAGAGAATGGCAGAAATAGGCAGATAAAATCTGTGTCTAAAATTCAATTAAGTAAAAATTTTATAAAATCATCATGTAAATTGGCTTTGAATGAGGACTTATATCCATCAGGCGATATTACTTCAGAACTAATTGACAAAAACATTAAAAAAAAAGTTAAAATGGTATGTAACCAAAATGGTATTTTAGGTGGGATAGATTTTGCTAAAGAGACTTTTAAATTAGTAGATAAAAAAATAAATTTTAAAAATAAAAAAAAAGATGGATCTCGAATAATGAAAGGCGAGATAGTTGCGACTATTGATGGTAACCTAAAAAGTATTCTAATCGGTGAGAGAGTAGCATTAAACTTTGTTTCCCATATTTCTGGAATAGCAACGAAAACAAATATGTTTGTAAAAAAAGTTAGAAAAAAAACAAAAATTTGCTGCACAAGAAAAACGATCCCAAATCTTAGAGTGATCCAAAAATATGCTGTAAAATTAGGTGGTGGAACAAACCACAGATTTAATTTAAGTGATGAATACTTAATAAAAGATAACCATATAAGTTCTGAAAAAAATTTTGAAAATTTAATTCAAAGAGCTATCAAAAAAAAGGGAGGAAAAAAAATTACAGTTGAGGTTGATAATTTATCTCAGTTAAAGAAAATTTTGGGTCTGAAATTTGATAGGATTTTATTAGATAATATGAGTTCAAAAAATTTAAAAAAAGCAGTCAAAATGTCTAGAAAACTTTATGAAACTGAAGCATCAGGAGGAATTAACTTAGAGAATGTTAAAAATGTTTCCTCTACTGGTGTAGATAGGATTTCCATAGGATCTTTAACTCACTCAATTAATGCATTAGACTTAAAATTGGAAATCTAAGATTTAATTTTATTTTTTTAATTGAGCTTGAGCAGCAGCCAGTCTTGCAATAGGCACTCTATAAGGAGAACAGGATACATAATCTAAACCAGCACGTGCGCAAAAGTTGATACTTTTCGGATCACCTCCATGTTCGCCGCATATACCGAGTTTGATTTTTTTGTTAATTTTTCTACCTTTTTTTGTTGCTATTTTTATCAAATCTCCAACTCCGTCGTCTATGGAAACAAATGGATCAATATCAAAAATTTTATTATCAATATAATCATTTAAAAACTTACCACTATCATCTCTGCTAATGCCAAAAGTTGTTTGTGTTAAGTCATTTGTTCCAAAACTAAAGAATTCTGCATGTCTAGATATATCATCTGCTTTGATTGCTGCTCTTGGGAGCTCAATCATTGTACCCACTAAAAAATTTAGTTTTGTTTTAGTTTTATTTTCAACTTCTTTTGCAACTCTAATTACTAAGTCTTTCATTATTTTTATCTCTGCTTCTGTTGATACCAAAGGTATCATGATCTCAGGAATAATAGATTTTATCTTGAGTTTTTTACATTCGACTAAAGCATGAAAAATCGCTGTGCACTGCATCTCATATATTTCTGGGAATGATATACCTAATCTACAACCTCTATGACCAAGCATTGGATTTTGTTCATGAAGTTCTGTTATTCTACCCTCTAATTCAGAACTTTTGATATTTAAAGCATTTGCTACATCGCTAATTTCTTTTTGATTTTTTGGTAAAAATTCATGAAGTGGTGGATCTAATAATCTAACTGTAACAGGTAGACCATTCATAATTTTAAAGATGTCAATAAAATCCTTTTTTTGAAAAGGAAGTAGTTTCTTTAAAGCACTAGCCCTATCTTCTTTTGATTTTGATAAAATCATTTCTCTTACAGATAAAATTCTCTCTTCATCAAAAAACATATGTTCTGTTCTACAAAGACCTATTCCTTCAGCTCCAAATTCTCTAGCAGTTTTACTATCAAGAGGTGTTTCAGAATTAGTTCTAATTTTTAATTTTCTAAATTTGTCAGCCCAGCTCATAAGTTTAGAAAAATCTCCCGAAATTTCAGGTTTAACAGTTTTAACCTCTCCTTTTATAATTCTACCAGTTGATCCATCAATTGTAATTAAATCACCTTCTTTAATTTCATTATTTTTTGTTTTAAAAATTTTATTTTGGTAATCTATTTCTATTTCGCTTGAGCCAGATACACAAGGTCTACCCATTCCTCTTGCAACTACTGCAGCATGGCTGGTCATCCCACCTCTTGCAGTAAGAATTCCTTTAGCTGCATGCATTCCATTGATATCTTCAGGTGATGTTTCTACTCTTACTAGGATTGTATTTTGCATCATTCCATTTAATCTTTCAGCCTCATCAGATGTAAATACTACTTTTCCACTAGCTGCTCCCGGAGAAGCTGGAAGGCCTTTGGCTATTACTTCTAAATTCGCTGTTTCATCTAAAGTTGGATGGAGCAAAGTATCTAATGAATTTGGTTGTACTCTAAGCACAGCCTCTTTTTTTGTGATGAGTTTTTCTCTTTCCATATCTACAGCAATTTTGACTGATGATTTTGCAGTTCTTTTTCCTGATCTAGTTTGCAACATCCACAACTTATTATTTTCAACTGTGAACTCCACATCCTGCATATCTTTATAATGTTTCTCCAGCTTTATAAGAATATTTTTCAGATTTTTGTAAACTCTAGGCATAGACTCTTCCATTGAAAGAAGTGTTTCTTTTGCATCTTTTCTAGCTTTCATAGTTATATGTTGGGGCGTCCTTGTCCCTGCAACAACATCCTCTCCTTGAGCATTTATTAAATATTCACCATAGATTTCATTGATTCCATTGGATGGATTACGTGTAAACACAACACCTGTCGCACAATCAACTCCCATATTACCAAAAACCATGGACTGAACATTTACTGCAGTTCCCCACTCTGAAGGGATATGATTTAATTTTCTATAAACCTTTGCCCTGTTACTCTCCCATGACAAAAAGACTGCACTAATTGCACCTAGTAATTGTTCATTAATATTTTGAGGAAAATTTTTTTTTGTTTTTTCTTTTACAATATTTTTAAAGTCTTTAATCAATCCATCCCAATCATCTTCATCCAAATCAGTGTCTAGCAAAACACCTTTTGTAAGTTTGTAATTTTCAATTAATTCTTCAAAATTATAACTTTCAACACCCATAACAACATTTGCATACATTTGTATAAATCTTCTATAACTATCTTTTGCAAATCTCATATTTGATGTTTTATTTGCTAAAGCAATCACAGTTTTGTCATTTAGTCCAAGATTTAAAATAGTATCCATCATTCCTGGC
>CACPEZ010000005.1 GCA_902633125.1 uncultured Pelagibacteraceae bacterium | reverse complement strand
CAGCCGATGTAAATCAAGCGCAAGTAAGAGATTTAGTTAAACCTTACATTGAAAGATCAATACCCAAAGAATTATTAAATTCATTGGATGAAAGAGAAATTTATGTAAATCCAACTGGAAATTTTGTAATTGGAGGCCCTGATGGTGATAGTGGTTTAACTGGTAGAAAAATTATTGTTGATACTTATGGTGGGGCTGCTCCGCATGGAGGTGGAGCATTTTCAGGCAAAGATCCAACCAAAGTTGATAGATCCGCTGCTTATGCATCTAGATACTTAGCAAAAAATATTGTTGCATCAAAAATAGCAGATAAATGTTTGATCCAACTTGCTTATGCTATCGGAGTGTCAAAACCTTTATCTATTTATGTAGACCTATTTGACAACAATGAAGAAAAAAACAAACATGTAGAAAAGCTTATAAATGAAAATTTTGATTTAAGTCCTAGAGGTATAAGAGAGATGCTTGGCCTTAATAAACCAATCTATGAAAAAACAGCTGCCTATGGACACTTCGGAAGAATTCCTGATGATAAAGGCTCATTTTCATGGGAAAAGACTGATAAATCAAATGTATTTAGTAAGTAAATAAAGTTGAATATTAAAAAAAAATAAATATATTTCAATCACATTATTGAAATTTCAAAATGGGCTTCGGCCCATTTTTTTTTAGGAAAAATAAAAATGTTAAATAGAAGAGCGGACAAATTAGAATTGATAAGAATAGCTGAAGCAGTTGCTTTAGAAAAATCTATTGATAAGGAACTGATCATTGGTTCAATGGAAAATGGTATCGCAAAAGCTGCTAAATCCAAGTTTGGATCTGAGAACGAAATCAAAGTTGAAATAGATAGGGAGAATGGAGATATTGGAATTTTTCGAAAATTAGTGATTGTTGAAAGTCCAGAAAATTCTAATTTAGAGATATCTTTAGATGATGCGATAAAACTTAATGAGAATAATCAAGGAAAAAAAATAGGTGATGAGATCTTACAACCATTACCATCCTTCGATTTTGGAAGAATTGCAGCACAAACTGCAAAGCAAGTTATAAGTTTTAATGTAAGAGAAGCTGAAAGAGAAAGACAATACAATGATTTTAAAGATAAGATTGATACTATCTTAAGTGGAATAGTAAAAAGATTGGAATTTGGAAATGTAATTGTTGATCTTGGAAGAACTGAAGCAATAATCCAAAAAAATGAAATGATACCTAGAGAAAATATTAAAGCTGGTGACAGAGTAAAAGCGTATTGTTTAGATGTAAGAAGAGAGCAAAGAGGACAACAAATATTTCTTTCAAGGGCTCACCCTAAATTTATGGAAAAATTATTCATTCAAGAGGTCCCGGAAATTTATGATGGTCTTATTGAAATAAAATCATCATCAAGAGATCCAGGTAGTAGAGCTAAAATTTGTGTAAAGGCTATAGATACTTCTTTGGACCCCGTGGGAGCATGTGTAGGTATGAGAGGAAGCAGAGTACAAGCAGTTGTCAACGAATTACAAGGAGAGAAAATAGATATAGTTAATTGGTCAGAGGATCCAGCAGTTATTGTTGCTAATGCACTTTCCCCTGCTGAAGTACAAAGAGTAAACGTTGACGAAGAAAATAGAAAACTTGATGTAATATTAAATGAAGAAAATTTAAGTAAAGCAATTGGGAGAAGAGGACAAAACGTAAGACTAGCTACAAAATTAATGAATTATGAAATCAATATTATGACTGACCAAGAAGATTCTGAAAGAAGACAATTAGAATTTAAAGAAAAGACGGATAATTTTGTTAAAAATTTAGAGCTCGACGAGACATTAGGTCAGTTACTTGTTGCGGAAGGTTTTTCATCTATAGACGACATTAAAGATAGCAATTTTGAGTCATTAACCAAAATTGAAGGTATAGAAGAAGATACAGCAAAAGAATTAATTGAAAGAGCAAAGGAATTTTACCAAAAAGATCAAGAGGAAATTGCAAATAGGATTAAAGATTTAGGATTAGAAAATGACCTTATTAATCACAAAGGTTTAACCCCAGGAATGCTGGTGACACTAGGGGAACAAAAAATATTAACATTGAGTGATTTTGCAGATCTTGCTTCTGATGAGTTAACTGGAGCTTATGATGTTGTTAAAGGTGAACGTGTTAAAATTAGAGGATATTTAGAAGATTTTGCCCTTTCAAAAAAAGAAGCAGATGATTTAATTATGTCCGCAAGACAGATAGTTTATAAAGATTGAGAGATGAAAAATGGAAAAAAAAAAATTAAAGTTGTCAATTTCTGGAGCTTCAAAAAAGACGATTAATAGTATTGAACAAGCAAAATCTCAATCCAAAAACACCGTAGTAATAGAAAACAGGTCCTCTAGATTTGGTGGTAAACCAAACTTTTCTAGAGGGGCAAAAATAAACGAAAGTAAAACACAGGGTACTTTTAATCAAAAAAAAACATATTCTCCTAAATCACCACCACCAGTAACATCTGATTTTGAGAAAAGAAAATTAGCAGAACAGAGAGCAACAAGAAGATTAAAAGGTGAAAATGTTCAAAAAGAAAATAAAAATTCCAAATTAGTTGGGAAAAGAAGAGAGCTAAAATTAACAGTATCTCGTGCATTGAGTGAAGATGATATTGGTACAAGATCAAGAAGTTTAGCTTCATTAAAAAGGGCCAAACAAAAAGAGAATAGATTGTTAAATAAGTATGAAGATAAGGAAACTTTTAAACCAATTAAAAGAGATATTAATATACCTGAAGTAATTACTATTAGAGAGTTAGCAAATAGAATGGCAGAGCAATCCAGTAGCATCATCAAACACTTAATGAGCATGGGTGTAACTGTTACTATAAATCATACGATTGATGCGGATACAGCAGAGTACTTAGTTAAGGAATTTGGACATAATCCTGTTAAAGAAAAGAAAACAGAAGAAATCCTAGATAAAATTAAAGAAATAAAGACCCAAAATTTAAAAAGTAGAGCTCCTATTGTAACTGTTATGGGTCACGTTGATCATGGAAAGACATCTGTTTTAGATACATTAAGAAAAGCTAATGTAGTTTCAGGGGAGTTTGGAGGAATTACTCAACATATTGGAGCATATCAGATAGCTCATGAAAAAAATAAAATAACTTTTATTGATACTCCAGGTCACGCAGCATTTACCGAAATGCGAGCGAGAGGTTCAAAATTGACTGATATCGTCATTCTTGTAGTCGCGGCTGATGATGGCGTTAAACCTCAAACTATTGAATCAATAAAACATGCTAAAGCTGCTAAAGTACCAATTGTTGTAGCCATTAATAAGTGTGATCTTCCTGAAGCCGACCCTCAAAAAATAAAAAACCAACTTTTAGAATACGAGCTAATAGCTGAAGATTTATCAGGAGACACTTTAATGGTAGAAATTTCAACTAAGACAAAACAAAATTTAGATAAATTAGTTGATAGTGTTATTTTACAAGCTGAAATATTAGATTTAAAAACTGATTTTGATACCGAAGCTAAAGGTATCGTTCTAGAATCAAAAATCGATATAGGAAGAGGACCAATTGCTAATGTTATAATTACTGCTGGAACTTTAAATAAAGGAGATTATTTTGTAAGTGGTTTAAAATGGGGAAAAGTGAGAGCAATTATTAATGATAAAGGAAAACAAGTCGATAATGCAGAACCGGCAACTCCAATTGAAATATTAGGCATAAATGGAGCAGCTAAATCTGGAGATGATTTTATAGTTCTCAAGACAGAGAAAGAGGCAAAATCACTTTGCGATGGAAGAATACAGGAATCAAAAGAAAATAAAAATCCAATGACATTTGTTACTCAAGATTCAGCATTTAAAGATTCAACATCAGAGGAATTAAATATAATTATAAAATCAGATGTTCATGGTTCTTCTGAAGCAATAAAAAATGCAATAAACCAAATTAAACATGACGAAGTTAAACCTAAAATACTTTTATCAGACATAGGAATGGTTACAGAAACTGATGTTACTTTAGCTAAAGCGTCAAACGCGGTAATCATTGCATTTAACGTAAAACCTAGTAAAGAAGCCAAAAAAAGAGCTGAGCAAGAAAAGATTTCTATATCCAACTTTAATATTATTTATGAAGTTTTAGATTTCATAAAAAGTAAAATGTCCGGTTTACTAACTCCGGAGGTTGATGAAAAAATTATTGGAACAGCAGAGATATTGGAAATATTTAAAGTTTCGAAAGTAGGTAAAGTTGCTGGGTCTAAAGTAACAGATGGAGAAATTACCCAAGACTCTAATGCAAGAGTTATCAGAGATGGGACAATAATTTTTAATGGAAAAATAGGCTCAATATTCAGAGAAAAAAATCAAACAAAACAGGTATCTGCCGGTCTAGAGTGTGGGATAACACTCAAGGATTTTGTAGATTTCCAGAAAAATGACGTAATTGAAGTTTATAATTCTACTATAACAGAGAGATCAATATAATGACAAATTTAGGAAAACCAGTTAGCCAAAGACAATTAAGAGTTGGTGAGATGATTAAACAAGCTTTGGGGATGTTATTTATTAGAGATGAGGCAAAACTGCCGAATTTATCTACAAAAGAAATAACAGTAACAGAAGTAAGAATGTCTCCAGATTTAAAAACAGCAAAAATTTTTGTAATGCCTTTAGGTGGAAAAGACGCTGAAGAAGTCGTTGCTAAATTAAAAGAATTTTCATTTGTAATAAGAAAAGTATTATCAAAAAAGATAGTAATGAAATTTTTACCAAAACTATTTTTTGTAAAAGATGTCTCTTTTGATTATGCGGAAAAAATTGAAAATTTAATAAAACAAACAAATAAATAAGGAAAAGAAAATGTCAAAGAAAGCAAAAGAACTAGCAATCCATGAAAAGGATACAGGTTCTTCGGAAGTTCAAGTTGCACAATTAACAGATAAAATTGAGAACTTGTCTAAACATATTAAACAGTTCAAAAAAGATAAACACTCATCTGTTGGACTTTTAAGAGCAGTAAATAGGAGAAAAAAATTATTAGACTACTTAAAAAAAAATAAAATGGAGTCTTATAAAGAAGTAATATCAAAATTAAATTTAAGGAAGTAAATGTTTAAAGTTGTAAAGAAAGAAATAGAAGTAGCAGGAAAAAAGTTAAGTTTAGAAACAGGTAAAATTGCAAGACAAGCAGATGGAGCAATTATAGCTCAATGCGGTGAAACAGTTGTGTTAGCAACAGCAGTTGGAGCTAAAAAAGTTAATCCAGATATGGATTACTTTCCTTTGTCAGTAAATTATCAAGAAAAATATTACGCAGCTGGTAAAATTCCAGGTGGATATTTTAAAAGAGAAGCAAGACCTACAGATAGTGAAACATTAATCTCAAGATTAATTGATAGACCTATCAGACCACTTTTTCCGGATGAATTTAAAAATGAAGTTCAAGTACTGCCAACTGTGATATCTTATGACAAAGAAAACGAAGCTGATATTTTATCAATAATTGCTTCATCAGCAGCTTTAGCAATTTCTGGAATGCCATTTCTTGGTCCTATAGGTGCGTCTAGAGTCGGCTTTATTAAAGGAGAATACGTTCTTAACCCTACTAAAGCAGAACTTAAAGATTCAAAACTTGATCTTGTAGTAGCAGGAACAAAAGATGCAGTTTTAATGGTAGAATCTGAAGCAAGTGGTTTAACCGAAGAGGAAATGTTAAATGCTGTTAAATTTGGTCACGAAGGGTTTGTTCCTATAATTGAAATGATAGAGGAATTAGCTAAAGAATGTAAAAAACCTGACTGGGTAGTTGAGAAAAAAGATCTTTCAGAAATAAAAAATAAATTGGAAGGAGAGTTTACTGAGGAACTTAAAAAAGCATTTTCAATAAAAGATAAACAAGAAAGATCGAATTTAATATCTGAAATTACTGATAAAGCAAAAAAGTTATATGAAGATGATGAAAATTACACAGATCTTGACGTAAATTCTGAACTAAAAAATTTAGAAAAAAGAATTGTTAGAACAGATATTCTAAAAAATAAAAATAGAATTGACGGAAGAGGTCTTGCGGATGTTAGACCAATTATGTGTGAAGTTGGAATTCTTCCAAGAGTACATGGCTCTGCTTTGTTTACTCGAGGAGAAACACAAGCAATAGTTACTACTACACTCGGTACATCTGATGATGAGCAAAAAATAGAAAGTCTTGAAGGGTTACAAAAAGAAAGGTTTATGCTGCATTATAATTTTCCACCTTTCTCTGTTGGAGAAACGGGTAGAATAGGTACTGGGAGAAGAGAAATAGGTCATGGAAAATTAGCTTGGAGAGCAATAAATTCTTCTTTGCCTTCAAAGGAAAGTTTTCCATATACATTTAGAATTGTATCAGAGATAACCGAGTCAAACGGTTCTTCTTCTATGGCGACTGTTTGTGGCTCATCTTTAGCATTGATGGATGCAGGTGTACCAATTAAAGAACCAGTTGCTGGTATTGCAATGGGGTTAATTAAAGAAGGAGATGATTTTAGTGTGCTTTCAGATATTCTTGGAGATGAAGATCACTTAGGAGATATGGATTTTAAAGTTGCTGGAACTAAAGACGGAATAACATCTCTTCAAATGGACATTAAAATTACAGGAATAACATTTGAAATTATGGAGCAAGCCTTAAAACAAGCAAAAGATGGACGAATTCACATTCTAGGTGAAATGAATAAAGCTTTATCTAAATCAAGGGAAGATGTTGGAAAACATACTCCTAAGATGGAGAAAATTACTGTAGATAAGAAAGATATTGCTACAGTAATTGGAAAAGGTGGAGCAACTATAAGAGAAATAGTTGAGGTATCTGGCGCCAAAGTTGACATCAATGACGAAGGTGAAGTCACAGTAGCCGCTTCAGATGAGGAATCAAGAAACAAAGCTATGCAAATGATTAAAGACTTAACTGCTAAAGCTGAACTCAATAAAATTTATAATGGAAAAGTAATGAAAATTATGGAGTTTGGTGCATTTGTTAACTTTCTAGGAAAACAAGATGGTCTCGTTCACATATCAGAGCTTGCTGATAAAAGAGTTGGTAAGGTAACTGATGTCGTAAAAGAAGGTGATGAAGTTAAAGTTAAAGTAATAGGCTTTGATAGAGGAAAAGTTAAGTTATCAATTAAACAAGCTGCAATATAAATTTATAGGAGAAATATGAAAAAATTTGATGATTTGATGAGCGTAAGCAATGAAATTGAAAATATCAGTGCTAGTGATGCAAAAAAAAAGCTAAATGACAAAAATGTTCAATTTATCGATGTTAGGGATAAAGAGAGCTTTTCAAAAGGCACGATTGGTAATGCAATTCACTTAGATAGAGGTTTACTAGAATTTTATTTAGCAGAAGGCAGTCCTCTTGAAAATGATATGTTTAAAAATAATCCTGATAAAGAATTTGTAGTTTTTTGTGGTGTTGGTGGACAAGGAACATTAGCAACCAAAACTATGAAAGATATGGGCGTTAAAAATGTCAAAAATATCACTGGTGGCATGAAAGAGTGGGAAAAGATCAAGTAAAAAAATAATTGTAATAAATTATAATAGAATGAAGCTTTTAAAAAACTTTAAGTTAGAACTACAGAAAAATAAATATGGAAGATATTTATTACTTGGTAGTTTTGCATTTTTTTTTTATTAAAGGTTTAATTTGGTTAGGTATTTTTATTGCCGTTGGCTTAGGTATTACTAATTCTTTTTAAATTAAAACAATTACCAACAAAATTATTTGAACAAAATTTATCACCACAGAAACAAAGTGTGATTGTTTAAATTTTTTATCCTGCTTTTCATCTCTAAACTTATTTATCAGCGGCATAAGTACAAAGTTTGATACAGCAAATAATACCGCAATACTTAAAATTAAATAAAAATCTAAGGAAAAAATTTTTAGAATTATAAAGCAAATTAAAACTAAAATACTAATAGCTAAATTAACATTGTAGTAATAAGGAAATATTTTTCTTATGAATTTTCTAGCATTTTCCTCATTTAATGCAGTGAAAGTAACGGGTGCTACAACAAAAGAAAAGAAGAGCATAATTCCCAATATTATACTCGTTAGATAAAGACTAATTTGTTGCATCATAATTTAACTAAATTTAACTAAATTTCAGGTAATGTTCTTAGGATCTGGCATTCCAACTTTGTTGTAACCAGCATCAACATAATGAATTTCACCAGTAACACCACCAGCCATATCACTTAAAAGATATAATGCTGAATTTCCAACATCAAGATTATCAACATTTCTTTTCAAAAATGAATGATCGGCATTCCACTTGTAAAGAAATTTAGCATCCCCAATAGCAGAAGCTGCTAGAGTTTTAATTGGTCCCGCACTTATTGCATTTACTCTAATTCCTTTTGATCCAAGATCTCTTGCTAAGTATTTCACACTAGATTCTAGTGCAGCTTTACATACTCCCATCACATTATAATTAGGTATGGCTTTATTTGCTTCATAACTCAAAGTAATCATACTACTACTTTGCTTCATTATTTTAGATGCTTCTCTAGCAACCTCAGTAAATGAAAAACAAGATATTAACATACTTCTTAAAAAGTTTTCACGAGTAGTATTTAGATATTCTCCTGATAACTCGGACTTATCTGAAAATGCAATTGCATGCACTACAAAATCGATTTCTCCCCATTTACTTTTTACATCTTCAAAAAGTTTTACAACCTCTTCTTTTTTTTCAACATCACAACTAAATGTTACATTTGAATTTAGTTTTTCTGCAAGTGGAACAACTCTTTTTTTTAAATCATCACCCAAATATGTAAAAGCTAACTCTGCTCCAGCTTCTGCAAGTTTTTGTGATATACCCCATGCAATTGATCTTTCATTGGCAACCCCCATGATAAGACCTTTTTTTCCCTTCATTAAACTCATAGATCTAAACTTTCTCAAACACTAATGTTGCATTAGTTCCACCAAAACCAAAGCTGTTAGACATAATTGCATTTAGATTTACGTCTTTTTCAACTTGTGTAACAATTGGATAGTTCTTAGCATCATCATCCATTTCTGAAATATTTGCTGACGCTGAAATAAAATTATTTTTCATCATTATCAAACTATAAATTGCTTCGTGAACTGAAGTTGCACCTAATGAATGACCTGACAAAGATTTTGTAGAACTTATCTTAGGTTTATAGTCTGGGAAAGCCTCTCCAACTGCTTTTAATTCTGTAATATCTCCTACAGGTGTTGATGTCCCGTGAGTATTAATATAGTCAATTTTGTTTTTTGAAGTTGCTAGAGCCATTTTCATACATCTCACCGCTCCTTCACCAGATGGTGCAACCATATCATAGCCATCTGAGGTTGCTCCATATCCAGTTAATTCTGCGTATATTTTAGCACCTCTTGCTTTGGCATGTTCGTATTCTTCTAAAACAAGAACTCCACCTCCTCCAGCAATCACAAAACCATCTCTTGTTTTATCATACGGTCTTGAGGCTTTTTCAGGGGTATCGTTATATTTCGAGGATAGTGCAGTCATTGCATCAAACATTGCAGTCATTGCAAAGTGAACCTCATCACTTCCACCTGCAAAAATAATATTTTGTTTTCCTAATTGAATAAGTTCCATTGCGTTACCAATACAATGACCACTCGTTGCGCATGCAGAACTTATTGTGTAATTAGTGCCTTTGATTTTAAATGGAACCGCTAGAGTGGCAGAGGCAGTACTTGCCATAGTTCTTGGAACTATAAATGGACCCATTTTTTTTGGATTTTTTTCTCTAGTTTTATCTGATGCTAAAATCACATTTTCAATTGATGGTCCTCCAGATCCCATGACCATACCTGTTGAAATATTACTAACCTCATTTTCTTCTAATCCAGAGTCTTTAACTGCTTCACTCATTGCAACATAATTATATGCTGATCCAGCACCCATAAACCTAATAACTTTTCTATCTATATAATCTTCCAATTTGATATTTGGTTTACCATGAACATGGCTTTTTAAATTATGCTCTTTGTATTCCTCAGAAAATGTTATTCCCGATTTTGTATTAACTAACGATTGATAAACTTCATCTTGGTTATTTCCCAAACATGAAACTACACCAAGTCCTGTTACAACTACTCTTTTCATTATTTAAATAATCCTACCTTAAGATTTTCTGCACTATAAATCTTTTTTCCATCAGCGAGCAATATTCCATTTGCAAGTCCCACAGTTGTTTCTCCTTTAACAAGAATTCTTTTCATATCAATCTCGTATGTTGCCATTTTGACATTTTTAAGAACTTCACCAGTAAATTTTACAGTGCTTACACCCAATGCTCTACCTCTTCCTGGTTTTCCAAGCCAACCAAGAAAAAAGCCAACCAGCTGCCACATTGCATCTAAACCAAGACAACCTGGCATAACTGGATCTTCTCTAAAATGACAATCAAAGAACCACAAATTATCCTTAATATCAAGTTCGGCTTTCATAGATCCTTTTTTATAAAAACCCTCACTTTCAGTTATTTCTGTAATTCTATCAAACATAAGCATTGGTGGAGAAGGTAATTTTGCATTACCTGGACCAAATAACTTACCATTAGCGCAATCAATTAGTTCATTGTAATTAAAGGAACTTTTTTTCATAATTTTGTAATCTTATTACTTGATTTAGGTACATTATAATATACAAATAGTTTAGAATAGTTTTAAATTGCTAATGACTAGTAAACAAGAATTTATTGAAAAACTAAGAAACTCGAGCTTAAGACCAACTAAACAAAGAATAAATATATGCGAGGTTTTATTTAATAGAGATAAAACTTTCCATTTCACAATAAACGACTTATTCAATTTGATAAAAGATAA
Source organism: uncultured Pelagibacteraceae bacterium (assembly GCA_902633125.1). Lineage (GTDB taxonomy): Bacteria > Pseudomonadota > Alphaproteobacteria > Pelagibacterales > Pelagibacteraceae > Pelagibacter. The sequence continues at coordinate 47,355 of CACPEZ010000005.1, read as the reverse complement.
AACTGGAGAGAAAGTTTCTTTAGCAACTGTTTACAATACAGTTCATGCATTTCATAGAAAAGGATATCTAAAAGAAATTCCAATAAATTCTAATCAAACCTACTTTGATACAAATGTCACAGATCACCACCATTTCTTTGATGTTAAAGAAGAAAAGCTTATTGATCTTAAAAATGAGGATGTGGGACCGATAGAGATACAAAAATCCATACCTGGAAAAAAAATTAAATCAGTTGAAGTTTTAGTAAAATTAGAAGACTAAGATTCAAAATTAAATCATAAATATTCTGACTTATTGACAATCTTCTTTAGAATAATTATAAACAACGAATTAGAATAATTATAATATTAAAGGAGATATATAATAATGAGTGCGGAATTTCATAAAAGTAAAACATTTAAATCAGCAGAATTAAGTAAGTGCCCTTTTACGGGTGCAGGTACACCAGCAAAATTTAGCGCTGGTAGAGGACAAACAAATAGAGATTTTTGGCCAAATAGTTTGAATTTGAAAATTTTAAGTCAGCACTCGAATTTATCAAATCCAATGGAGAAAAAATTTAATTATTCTAAAGAATTTAAAAAACTGAATTACAAAGCACTCAAAAAAGATTTAAACAAATTAATGACAGACTCACAAGATTGGTGGCCAGCAGATTACGGTCATTATGGTCCTTTATTTATTAGATTAGCATGGCATGCAGCAGGTACATACAGAACAGGTGATGGTAGAGGGGGAGCTGGAACAGGTAATCAAAGGTTTGCACCGTTAAATGCTTGGCCTGATAATGTTAATCTAGATAAAGCTAGATTACTTTTGTGGCCAATAAAACAGAAATATGGAAAAAGAATTTCTTGGGCAGATTTATTTATACTAGTTGGAAATGTAGCATTAGAGTCAATGGGATTTAAAACGTTCGGTTTTGGAGCGGGAAGAACTGATATCTGGGAACCAGAAGATGATATTTACTGGGGTTCAGAAAAAGAAATGTTAGGTGTTAAGAGATATAGCGGAAAAAGAGATCTTGAACAACCATTGGGGGCTTCTCACATGGGATTAATTTATGTAAATCCACAAGGTCCAGATTTTAATCCAGACCCATTGAAAGCAGCTCATGATATTAGAGAAACATTTGGACGAATGGCAATGAATGATTATGAAACAGTTGCACTAGTTGCTGGTGGTCATACTTTTGGAAAATCTCATGGTGCTGCACCTGAATCACATAAAGGACCTGATCCAGAAGCATCAAGAATTCAAGATCAAGCAACTGGTTGGAATAGTAATTACAAATCAGGAAAAGGTGTACACACAATAAGTAGTGGTATTGAAGGGGCATGGACACAAACACCAACACAGTGGGATATGGGTTACTTTGATTGTTTATTTAACCATGAATGGGAATTGACAAAAGGACCTGCTGGAGCATTTCAATGGACTCCAAAAAAGAATGGTCAGAGAATTAAAATGGTTCCTGATGCTCATGATAAAAGCAAAATGCATCCTCCAATGATGCAAACAACTGATTTATCTTTGAGAATGGATAAAAGTTATGGACCAATTTCAAAACATTTTTATCAAAATCCAGATGAATTTGCTGATGCATTTGCAAGAGCTTGGTTTAAGCTTACTCATAGAGACATGGGACCAAGAGCATGTTATTTGGGTAGCGAAGTACCAAAAGAACAATTAATTTGGCAAGATCCTATAGATAAACCAAAATATAACCTTAAATCAAAAGATATAAGAGATTTGAAATCAAAGCTTTCAAAATCAAAAATCTCTGTGTCTGATTTAGTTTCTACTGCCTGGGCATCTGCTTCCACATACAGAGGTTCTGATAAAAGAGGTGGAGCAAACGGAGCAAGAATTATGCTTGAGCCTCAAAGAAGTTGGAAAGTTAATAACCCTAAAAAACTATCAAAGGTTATTAAAGCTTTACAAAAAATTAAAAAAAAATTTGATACAAATAAAAAATCAGTCTCAATGGCGGATCTTATAGTATTAGGTGGAAATGTTGGAATAGAGATGGCAGCAAAAAAAGTTGGTCATAAAATTCAGGTTCCATTTACTCCTGGAAGAGGAGATGCAAGACAAGACCAAACAGATGTAAATTCATTTGGATTACTTGAGCCGCAAGCGGATGGTTTTAGAAACTACATGAAAAAAGGTAAATCTAATGTTTCAGCTGAGGAAAAATTAATTGATAAGGCACAATTAATGGGATTAACGGCACCAGAGATGACAGTTCTTGTAGGAGGAATGAGAGTTTTAGATACAAACTATGATAGTTCTAAAAATGGAGTTTTCACAAAAAAACCTGGAACTCTATCAACAGATTATTTTGTAAATCTTCTTGATATGAGTACCACTTGGAAAGAAACTGACAAATCTGAACAATATTTTGTTGGTAAAGATAGAAAGTCTAAAAAAACTAAGTGGAAAGGTTCAAGAGTTGACCTTATTTTTGGTTCAAATTCTCAATTAAGAGCATTAGCTGAAGTCTATGCCTGCAAAGACTCATCTGACAAATTTGTTAAAGACTTTGTATCTGCATGGGTCAAAGTGATGAATGCAGATAGATTTGATTTAAGATTAAACTAGTATTAAGGAATGCGGAAAATGACATCACTATCGTTCGAAGACTTTTATAAAGTTCCTGAAATTAAGTTTGATATAAATAGATTGCGAAATGACTTAAATCTAATTTTAGAGAAAAAGAAATTTAATTCGCCAGGTGTTACTCACTTTGGTGCAATTCCTCTAAATCAAATTCCAAATAACAAAGACTCTATAGAAGGGAATAATATCAGAGGTAGATATTGGACTATTGCAGATGAGACAGGTAAAGAGGTCTCAAGAGATATTGATATTGATGAGTCGAAATATACTCAGTTGCTACCAGAGTTCGAGAAAACTTATTTTAAAGAGGTTTATGAAATTCTTAGTAAAAAATTTAAACTAGGAAGAGTAAGGCTTTTATTAAAAGAGCCAAGATCAACGCTAAGCTGGCACAAAGATCCAGAGTGTAGATTGCATATTCCGATAGTAACTAATGCAGGTTGTTCAATGGTCATTGAAAATGTTGCAAAACATTTGCCTGCAGATGGACATGTATGGATTACTAACAATACAAAGTATCATAACTTTTTTAATGGTGGAGAACAGGCTAGAGTTCACTTAGTTGCTTGTGTTCTTGAAAGCCCGTTTAAAGAATAATGGAAGTTACAAACGGTATTTTCAAAGCTGCCGGTCAGATTTATTCCAATAACAGAGGCTCTATTTTAAGAACAATTGTTTATACAGTTGGTCATTTTGCAATTGCTATAACTGTTTTGATGTTAGTTGCTGATGTATCTTTTATGATAGCTTTGACCGATGCAATTGTAGAACCAATTGCCAATTCTATTTGGTATTTCATTTTAGATAAGTGGTGGGCAAGTAGATCAAAAAGTAAATAATAATCATTATCAATAAGTATTTAGGAAAAATTTAATTAGGATAATTTGTAGTAATAATAATTATTCGCAAAAAAAATGTGTAAATAATAATTATTCGCAAGGATATTTGTTGAAAATAATTTTTTCATATTTAATTTTTAAAATATGCAAATAGAAAATTATAATTGTAAAAAATGTGGATTAACAATCTCTTCAACTTGCTCCAAATGTGATAAAATAGTTGATGTTGAAGTCCTTGATGATGGATGTATAGTTCAGAAGACTAAATGTGTCGATTGTGCGAATGCTCCAGTTATCAAAGACGTTTGTGTCCAACAAAAATAATTAGTTAATATATATAACTTTGAAGGTTAGTTGATTTTTCCCCAAAGATTTTCTTTGTCAACCCACCCTTTAAAACTTTTAGTTTCTACTAAGCACCAATTTCTCTCACATTTTTTCACTATCAATAATCTTCCAGTTTCTATTTTAGCCAAGGGTTTAGAAAATTTAGTTGGTTTTTTGAATAGAATTTTATTTGATACAGTTATAAAGGATTTTGATTGCTTCAATTGAGAAATGTGTATCCACCCACCATTCTTTTTATTGTCAATTATTCTTCTAAAATTTTCTTTTTTATCAATCACTTTTACCGGCAAGTTTATTTTTTTGTAAATATACTTTATTGGATAATCAAAACTTGGACCATATCTTACGTTTACCTTATCATTTTTAAGCATCAAAAATTTTTCATTATTTTCAGAAATGGCATTAGAAGTAAAAAATATAATGATTAAAATCTTAAAGATTAATTGCACAAACAACCTTTTTTTTTAGTAAATTTTATTTTTCTAAATTCAAGTTTTTTCAGATTAACAATCAGAATTGATGAGTGAAGACTTTTATCTGACGAAATTATGTTTTTTAAAACTTCATTTGCTTGCATACTCCCAATTATATTAGATGTAGTTCCTAATATTCCTTCACTTTCACAATTTAAAATTTCATCATTCGGTTCTGATTGATAAAAGCACTTTAAACACGGACTTGATTTATTGTTAAAATCGAATGAAAAAATGTGTCCATCAAATTTATTAATAGCACCAACTATTAATTTCTTTTTATATTTTAATGAAAATTTATTTATTAAAAATTTAGTTTTAAAATTATCTGTTCCATCTACAATTATATCGAAATCTTTAACAATCCTATTTAAATTTTTTTCAGAAGCTTTTTCTTTTAAAATTTTGACTTTTACATCTCTGTTAATTAATTTTAATCTATTTTTAAAGATATCAACCTTAAATTTTCCAACATCTTTTGAAGTATACAAAATTTGTCTTTGAAGATTTGAAATATCTACTTTATCGTGATCAATAGCACCAATATACCCTACACCGCATCTAGCCAACAAATCTGCAACTGGACTACCTAATCCACCAATTCCTACAATTAAAACTTTTGAATTAATTATTTTCTTTTGTCCTAATATACCAATATCCTTAAGTATTACCTGTCTAGAGTATCTCTCAAGCTTTCGTTTAGATAATGAATTTTTCACTTACCCGTTGATCCAAATCCACCCGAACCTCTAATTGTCTCAGGTAAAGTTTCCACAGTTTCAAAATCTACTTTTAGAATTGGCATTAATATCATTTGCGCAATCCTATCATCGTTATTTACTGTAAAGTCTTTATCTCCATGATTAAATAAAATTACCTTTATTTCTCCTCTATAGTCACTATCAATTGTTCCAGGAGTATTTAATACACTTATATTATTTTTAGCTGCCAAACCTGATCGCGGTCTGATCTGAACTTCGGTATCCTCAGGTATTGCAATGGATATACCTGTTGGCACTAAAGAGTTTTCGCCTGGTTTAATTACTATTTTCTTTTCAATGAATGCAGTCAAATCTAGTCCTGATGAACCTGTTGTTTTATATTCTGGCAGTTTAACTTTCTTGTCTAATTTTTTAATTAAGACTTTCACCATTAAGTTAATTAATCTGTTGAATTACTCTTTTGACTATTTCTTCAGCGACCAATGATTTACTCATCTTTTCAAAATTTTCTTCGGGTTTATCTTTGTAAAATATAGAAATTTTATTAAAATCTGATCCAAATCCTATAGTTTGATCTGAGACATCATTTGCAATTACCCAGTCGCAATTTTTTTCATTCAACTTTTCCTTTGCATTTGTTGAAACATTGTTTGTTTCTGCCGCAAAACCAATTGTTATTTTTGGTCTTAATGAATTATGATTAGATATATGATTTAAAATATCGATATTTTTTTCTAGCTCTAGGTTAAATTCTTCATTCTTTTTAATCTTTGTACTTTTATAATTTTTCACTTTAAAATCAGAAACAGCTGCTGAAAAAATAGCTACATCCGTTGGAAGATTATTTAAACTTTCTTTGAACATCTCTTCAGCTGTTTCAACACTTACAAAATTAACACCGTCCAAAGGTTTAATACTTGTCTTTCCAGAAATAAGTGTCGTATCAAATCCATTGTCTCTAAGACATTTGGCTATTTCATATCCTTGTTTGCCACTGGATTTATTTGTTATAAATCTTACAGGATCAATATATTCATTAGTTGGTCCTGCAGTAACTAAAGCTTTTAATTTTTTATTTTTATCTAAATTAGAAAAATAATTTTTAAGCGTATTGACTATTTCATTTGGTTCTGTCATTTTTCCTTCACCGTATTCACCACATGCCATATCTCCTATCTCTGGCCCAATAACTTTGTATCCAAAGCTTTTTAATTTTAATATGTTTTCTTTAGTAGAAGGATGCTCCCACATTCTTACATTCATTGCCGGTGCTAAAAATATTTGTTTGTTAGAAGCTAATAAAACAGTAGACGCCAAATCTTCTGCATTTCCTGAGGCTACTTTAGATATGGTATTAGCTGTAATTGGTGCAACTAATACTGCATCAGCCCATCTTGATAAAGAAATATGGTCCATCTCAGCTTCGTTTTCTGCACTAAATATACTGTCATAAACTTTTTCTTGGGAAAGAGACGAAACAGATAGTGGAGTTACAAATTCTTTTGCATTTTTTGTTAATATAGTTTTTACACGAGCACCATTTTTCTTAAATAATCTTATTAACTCAAGACTTTTGTAAGCAGAAATTCCACCACATATAATTAACAGTATTTTTTTATTCTCAAAATAATTCATCGTCGAGATTAAAATACTACTAATCCTAAAATTACAAGTAATAATAAACCAATGATTGATTGATTTCTGAAAGCTACCATTTCATTTTTTTTTGTATTTAGATCATTATACGTATTAGTATTTTGTGGAATTTGTCCACTTGCAAGAAATGTTAATGCTTGGTTTGCTTTATCCATTATTTGCGGCATTTCTGGTAATCTTTTTATAACTTCTGCAGAATTTTTTAGAGTTTCATTTAATGTTGTTATAGGATCTTTTGTTTCTTTAAGCCATTTTTCAAGAACAGGTCTTGACGTTTCCCAAATGTTTGTCTCTGGATTTAATCTTCTTGCAACACCTTCAACTACTACCATGGTTTTCTGTAGCATGAGCAACTGTGGTTGAGTTTGCATATTAAATTTTTCTGTCACATCAAAAAGTTGTTTGAGTAGTTTACCACCAGATATATCTTTAATTGACTGACCAAATATTGGCTCTCCTATTGATCTTAGTGCTTGGGCGAGATCATCAACAGGCACTTCTTTTGGAACTAACCCCGCAGCCAAATGAACTTCAGCCACTTTTTTATAATCTCGTTTAATAAATCCATATAAAATCTCAGCAAGAAATTTTTTACTCAAATCATCGAGCCTTCCCATTATACCAAAATCGATAGGAACTATTTGACCACTATTGTTTATAAAAATGTTACCTTGATGCATATCTGCATGAAAAAAACCATCTCTAACAGCATGTCTTAGAAAATGTTGAATAATATCTGATGCAATTTTTTTGGTATCTATATTTCTTTTTTCTAACTCTTCTGTTTCTCTTATAGAGACACCTTCAACCCAGTCTAAAGTCATTACATTTTCACTTGTAAAATTCCAATAAATTCTAGGAACTTGAAATCCACTATCATTCTTTGTGTTTTCAGAATACTCATTAGCTGCAGCGGCTTCAAATCTTAAATCCATTTCTAAATTGGTTATTTCTTTTAGCAAATAAACAACCTCAACTAATTTAAGTCTTTTTGTCTTTTTGATGATTGACTCAGTTAAAAAAGCAAAAAGCATCAAAGCATCAATTTCTTCGTTGAATATTTTTTTTATATTTGGTCGTAAAATTTTTATAGCCACATCTTTAATTGTGCCATTATCATTTATTTGTGCTTTATGAACTTGAGCTATAGATGCTGCTGCCACTGGTTCAGATAGATTTATAATTGAATTAAAATTATCTTCCCCTAGATCCTTTTTGATTATTTCTTTAGCTTTAGATAATTCAAAGGGAGGCAAACGATCTTGTAAACTCTCTAGTTGCTTTGATAACTTTTCTCCAATTATATCTGGTCTAGTTGCTAGAAATTGACCTAATTTAATGAATGTTGTACCCATAGATTGCAAGGAGTTTGATAATCTTTCACCTTCAGTTTCACTTACAAAAGAATTATCTTTTTTTGAAAATGATAAAGACAACAAATAGAATAAAATTTTTATTCCAATCGGTGGATTATGAAACTTTGTGAATATACTTAAAGCGTCAGATTTTGCTAATTTCCTTCCAAGCTTAAAAAGTATGTATAATTTTTTAATCATATTTTCCAACCTGAATGAATAGCTACTATTCCACCAGAAAAGTTTCTATACTCACATTTAATAAAATTATTTTTCTCCATTAAACCCTTTAATTCCTCTTGATTAACAAATTCTTGGATACTTTTTATTAGATATTCATAAGGCTCTTTTTCACCAACCACAAATTTTCCTATTTCTGGAATTAATTTAGAGTATCTTTTATAGACTAAATCTAAGTTTAAATTTTGAATTTTTGAAAATTCTAAACAAAAAAATCTACCTCCTGACTTTAAAACTCTGTACGCTTCACTTAAGGATTTATTAATATTTTTTGTATTTCTTAAACCAAAACTGATTGTGTAATAATCACATGAATTAGATTTTAAAGGCAATTTCTCTGCCGACCCCTTAATCCACTTGATATTTTTATAATTTGATAGTCTATTTTTTCCCTTTTTCATCATTCCTTCATTGGGGTCAATACAAAATAATTCTATATTTTTATTTGAACTATTATCGATAAAAAGTTTTGCTATATCACCTGTGCCACATGCAACATCTGCTAGAATTTTATTTTTACCTGGGTTCATCCAATTTATTAAATTTCTTTTCCAGATTCTATGAACTCCGAGTGACATCAAATCATTCATGATGTCGTATTTATCATAAACTTTATCAAAGACACCTTGGACTAGACCTTTTTTATTTTGAATATATTGTTGCATAAAATAAATAATATTAATTAATATAATAATAAATGCCAGAATTGCCAGAAGTAGAAGTTGTTAAAGAGTCACTAAGCAGAACAATAACAGGAAAAAAAATAAAAAAAGTAAGTATAAAGAATAGGAATTTAAGGTACAAAATAAAAAAAGGTTTTGAAACAAGACTTCATTCAAAATCAATAAAAAAAGTTAAGAGGTTTTCAAAATATATCATATTAGTTTTAAATGATGAAAAATTTTGCTTAATTCATCTTGGAATGTCTGGCACTATACATCTATTAAGAAAAAATATTTTAAATCAAAAAACAAATGCAAGTTTTTATCATAGTCCTTATTTGCCAAAAAAACATAACCATGTGTTTTTGGAATTTGATAACATAAAAATTATATATAATGATCCCAGAAGATTTGGTTATTTCAAATTATTTGAAAATAAGAATAACTTAGAAAATTTTATAAATAACTATGGTCCTGAGCCTTTTTCTTCAAAATTTAATCTCACCTACTTAAAAAAATATTTTTATAAAAAGAAAAAGAATATAAAAAATTTTCTCTTAGACCAAAAGTTTGTTTCAGGTTTGGGGAATATTTATGCAAGTGAAATTTTATTCAGCTCTAAAATAAATCCAAAAAAAAAAGCAAAATCTTTAACTGATAACGATTGTATTAATATTATTAAATATTCAAGAAAAATTTTAAATTTAGCGATAAAAAAAGGTGGGTCTAGTATAAGAGATTTTAAAAATATAGTTGGTAAAAATGGATCTTTTCAAGATAAGTTTAAAGTATACAATAGAGAAAATAAGAGTTGCCTTTCACCAGGATGCAAAGGGACAATAAAAAAAAAATTTATCACTAATAGATCGACATTTTTTTGTAATATTTGTCAAAAATAAAAAAATAATTATATTGACCGTATAAATTTCTCGTTATATACAATCGCGTTTATGGCAAACACTAAATCAGCTATTAAACGAATAAGACGTATATCACGTCAAACAAAGGTAAATAAATCTAGAAAAAGCAGGTTTAGATCTGCAATAAAAAAAATGAATTTAATTCTTGATAAAAAGGATAAAAAAGAAGCTTTAGCTTTCTTGCCAAAATTAAACTCTGAATTGATGAAAATAGCAAAGACAGGGGTGATAAAAAAGGAAAACGCGTCAAGAAATATTTCTAGAATAACAAAAAAAATAAATTCCTTATAACAACTTTTAGTTTACTTAAAGAAATTACAACCCTAGAGATTATTTTTTCAATTAAAAAAAGAATCTTTTAATCTTTTAGTCCCTAAATAAAAAAAAAATCAAAAAAGTAAATTTAAGATTACTAATTTTAAGTCCCTAAAAAGAGATTCAATTATTAATTTATACAATTGTAAATTTTATTTTTTTTTGAGAATAAAAATAAATTTATTGCATTGAATTATGAATAGGAGTTTAACAGACTCTCATGAAAAATAATCTCACTAACATTAAATCAGACAATATTAATAAGATTGATTGGAAATTATTACAAAATGAAATGAAAAATAAGTTTGGTTCTGAGATTTATGATAGCTGGTTAAAAAAAATTGATTTAGTTGATGAGTTTAAAAATTATGTTTTATTATCCGTTTCGACAAGATTTATCAGAGACTGGATAACCTCAAGATATTTAGATCAAATATTAAAAATAATTAAATTATATAAAAAAGATATTTCCAGAATAGAGTTTGTAATTAACGAGAATATAAAGACTAATAATAATGAAATAAAACAAGATAATTCATCTGATAATGAAAAGGTTTCATTTATTAAAGATTCATATCTTCAATATAATCGAATTGATCCAAACAAGAACTTTGAGAATTTCTTGCTAGGGAAAAGTAATAAACTAGCTTTTGAAGCTGCAAAAAAAGTCTCAGAACAAATAGCTCATTATAATCCTCTATATATTTATGGTGGAGTTGGAATGGGTAAGACACATTTGTTAAATGCAATTGGATTAAGTTTGAAAGAAAAAAATAAAGTAATGTTTATTTCAGCTGAAAGATTTATGTATCAATTTGTAAAATCGATAAAATCCAATGATATGGTAAAGTTTAAAGAGTATTTTAGAAATACTGATATATTCTTGATTGATGATATTCAATTTATGAATGGAAAAGAAGCTATGCAAGAAGAGTTTTTCCACACATTTAATGTTTTACTAGAGAAAGGATCACAAATTATTGTATCAGCAGATAGACCACCAAACAAATTAACTAGAATACAAGAGAGAATTAAATCTAGATTTTCAGGAGGATTAGTGGTTGATATTCAAAATGCTGATTTTGAATTAAGATACAATATAATAAAATCCAAAAATGAAGATCTTGGAATTCATGATCCAAATAATATTAAAATCAGTGACGAGATCATAAAATTTATTAGCACTGAAGTTAACACTAGTATCAGAGAACTTGTAGGTGCATTTAATAGAATAGTATCTTTCTCAAGAATTTATGGAAAAACACCTTCAATGTCAGAGGTAAAAGTAATATTAAAAGATTTATTAAATTTAACTGAAAATAAAGTTGATATAGACAATATTCAAACAATAGTCTGTAAATATTTTAAAATAAGTAAAAATGAAATGCTTTCTCCACGAAGGTCAAGATATCTAGTAAGACCAAGACAAACAGCTATTTATTTGGCAAAAATGTTGACATCTAAATCTTTACCAGAGATAGGGCGATCATTTGCTAATAGGGACCACACAACCGTTATTCATTCAGTTAAAACAATAGAGAAATTAAGAAAAGATGATAATGAATTAAATTTAAGCATTGATAGCCTAAAGAATAAAATATTATACAAACAAGAAAATGAAATTTAGTGTTAATCAACAAGATTTGCAAAAATCTTTAGGTTACTGTCAGGGTGTAATAGAAAAAAGAAGCACTTTACCTATTCTTTCAAATATTTTAATAGAGGCAGCAAATTCAAAGTTAAAAATTACAGCAACAGATTTAGATTTAATCTTTGTAAATGAAATATCAAATATAAAAATTTTTGATGAGGGCAAAACAACTACTTCTTCGTCAATTATGTTTGATATTGTTAGAAAAATACCCTCTGGTAGTCAGATAAATTTTGAAAACACTGGAGAAAGTAAATTACAATTAGAGTCAAATAAATCTCTATTCAATTTAAATTCAATTAATGCATCTGAATTTCCAATCACTGATGAAAATTTTAATGAAAATGAATTTTCTATAAATTCAAAAGATTTATTAAAACTTTTAAACAAATGTAAATTTTCGATTTCGAATGATGAAACAAGACATTATCTTAGTGGTATTTTTTTCCATCAGACTCAAACAGATGAAAAAATTTTCTTAACAGCAGCAGCAACGGATAGCCATAGAATGTCTATTTCAAAAGTAAGACTAAAAAGTAAAATTCAATTCGAACCAATAATACTTCCAAAAAAAACCATATTTCAATTATGTTCTCTTTTAGAGGATTATGATGGCGAAGTTAAAGTCTCAAACATTAAATCTAAAATTAAATTTGAACTTAATAACAGTGTTTTGATATCAAAACTAATCGATGGAAAATTCCCTAATTATATCCAAGTTATCCCTAGGGAAAATCAAAAAAAATTAGAAATTAATTTAAAATCTTTTTTAAATTCTGTAGATCGAGTAGCATCAGTTTCTCTAGATAAAAAAGATGGTGTAAAATTTAATTTGACTAAAGATAACTTAGATCTATCAGTTAATAATACTAACAGTGGCGATGGTAAAGAAAGCTTATCAGTAAAATTTGAGACAAATTTAGATATAAGTTTTAACTCTAGATATTTACTTGATATAGCATCCCAATTAAATGGTGATAACATTGAAATATATTTGAAAGATACCGGGTCTCCTGCTTTAATAAAAGATCCTGCAGACTTTGATAGTATTTATGTTGTAATGCCTATGAAAGGTTAGTTAGCAAGACCAAGCTCTGAATATATTTCTTTTTGCAATAGTTTTACAAATTCTGTTTCCTCAATACCTGTATTAATTGGTTTTAAAATAGAAATAGTAATTGTTTTATTAGGTACTATCCTTCCAGATTTTGGCCATACTCTTCCAGAGTCAATTGCAACAGGTTGACATTTTACATTTAATTCTCTGTAAATTCTTCCAACTCCCTTTTTAAAGGGAATAATTTCATCTGGTTGAACTCGAGTAGCTTGGGGAAAAATTATAACAGGTCTTTTTGTTTTCTCCATAGCTTGTTTAATTTTTTCTGTAAAATTAAGGTTTTCTTTAGAAACTTTATTTCTATTTACAGAAATAGAGTCTATCTTTCTTAAATACCAACCAAATATTGGAATATTTAATAGTTCTTTTTTAAGAATAAAAATTGGCGAATTAAATATTGTCTGTAAAAAAAAGGTTTCAAACATTGATTGATGAGAGCACGCAATAAAGTAGTTCTCGTTACTAATTATGTTTTCTTGACCTTTAATTATTATGCTAGTTGAGTAAAAAATTTTTAAACATAACGAGGACCAGTATCCAAAAAGTTTACCTCCAAAAAGAGTTATTTTCTTTGGCAATATTAATGACGGAAGAAAAATAATGCATATGGCTATTAATCCAGAAAAAAATATACTTTTAAATAGGATATTTCTCATTACAATTCAAGGTTAGACTATATCTGATATTTTTTGTCTTTTTCTAATAATCTTTACTTTATTTCCTTTAATCAAAATTTCAGCAGGTCTTAATCTAAGATTATAATTAGATGATAATGAAAAACCATATGCGCCTGTATCACAAATAATCATAATATCATTTTCTTTTATATTCTGAAATTTCCTTTCTGTTAAAAATTTATCAGTTGTCTCGCATACTGGGCCAACAAACTCTAATATTTTCTTTGATCGCGATTTATTTCTTAGGGACGGTACTATTCTATGTTTTGCATTATATAAAGCAGGTCTTATTAAATCATTCATTGCTGCATCCAATATCACAAATGTTTTCGTATTATTATGTTTTAAATAAATTACTTTAGTTGCAAGTATACCAACATTTCCAATTATAGATCTTCCAGGTTCAAAAATTATTTTACAATTGTATTTATTTTTAAATTTAATTATTGATTTTTTATATTTTAAATAATTAAGTTTTTTTGTTTTATTATCATAATTAATTCCCATCCCGCCACCTAAGTCAATAAACTCAAATTTATAATCTAAACTGCTTAAAAGTTTATCAAGAACATTCAGCATTTTTTCATAGGGTTTATGATTTAATATTTGACTACCAATGTGAACACTTAAACATTTAATATTTATAAATTTTGAGTCTTTCATCAAATTAATAATTTTAACAAATGTCTTTTTATCTACACCAAATTTATTTTCACTTTTGCCGGTAGAAATTTGTTTTAGTGTCTCAGCATCTGTATCTGGATTTAATCTTAGTCCTATATCAACAACTTTATTTAGTTTTTTTGCAGCCGCCTCAATCGCCAAAACTTCACTCAAAGACTCAGAATTTATTAATAATATCTTTTGCTTAATTGCATACTCAATTTCATTTTTTGTTTTACCAACTCCAGAGAAAACGATTTTGTTTTTATTAATACCAGCCTTAAGTGATGCATATAATTCACCCTTTGAAACTACATCTGCTCCAAGGCCAAGTTTTTTTATTTCTTTTAATAATGAAATATTAGAATTAGATTTTACAGAAAAACAAATTAAAGGTCCAATTTCCTTAAAAGCTTTATTAAAATTTCCAATATTGTCTCTTAAACTTTTATACGAGTAGCAATATAGAGGTGTATTAAATTTTTTTGTTAGACTTTTAATATTTTTACCTTCAATAAAAAATTTATTGTTTATGTATCTCATAATACTTTTTGAATATTCTTACTTAGTTCAGATTGATATTCTGGATCACCTTTACGTCCGCAAGCTGCTACAAAATATAAACAAAGTATAATAATTAAAATTTTTTTACTCATTTTTTGCTTTTTTTAACATTTTCTTGACATTCTCAAAAGAGGTTCCGCCATAAGATTTTTTTGAATTAATTGAACTTTCTAGATTTAGTATTTTATAAACATCCAATGTTAGCTTTGGCTCAATTTGATTTATTTCTTTCAATTCTAGCTCGTGAAGTTTTTTATTTTTTTTTTCCGCTAAATTAATTATTTTTGCTGTTTGCATGTACGCCTTTCTAAATGGGTATCCAAGCTCTCTTACAATATAATCAGATAAATCTGTAGCTGTTGTAAATCCTTTTCCTGCAAGGGATAGCATACTCCTTTTATTTACAATTAAATTTTTTAATACATCATTCAATAATGATAGTGATATTTTTAATTGATCGTTTGTTTTAAAAACGATTTCTTTATCATCCTGTAAATCTTTAAAATATGACAAAGGCAAACCTTTCAATATTGAAATCATAGAATTGATATTCCCTATAAATATTCCAGTTTTACCTCTCAAATATTCCAATGGGTCAGGATTTTTTTTTTGTGGCATTATCGAAGAACCAGTCACTAATTTATCATTCAAAGTTATCATATTGAATGCATCTGAATTCCAAATTATGAGTTCTTCAGCAATTCTAGAAATGTGTAAAGAGCAAGCTAGAGAAGAATATAAAAAGTCTAATACAAAATCTCTATCAGATACAGTATCTACAGAATTGTTTGTTGGTTTTTTAAATTTAAGTTTTTTAGTTGTGAAGTTTCTATCAATTTTAAAAGAAGTACCAGATAAAGCTCCCACACCTAGAGGATTTTCATCTAAAAACTCTAAATTATTCTTAAATTTTTTCTTATCTCTCTTAAACATTTCAACATATGCTAATAAATAATGTGCTAAAGATAATGGTTGTGCATTTTTTAAATGTGTAAATCCAGGCATAATTGTTCTAATATTTTTTTGTGCAAGATTGAGTACATTTGAATTTGTATTATCTAATAAAATTATTATTTTTTTTGTTGCTTCTTTTAACCATAATTTAAGGTCGGTAATTACCTGATCATTTCTAGATCTAGCAGTATGAACATGTCCAGCATCATCACCAATCAGCTCAAATAATCTGTTTTCTATATTCATATGGATATCCTCTAAATCGTAATTAAAATTGAATTTTTTTTTTACAATTTCATTTTTAATTCTTTTTAATCCCCAGATTATTTTATTCTTTATTCTAAAATTTATAATTTTCTGTTTGTGAAGCATTTCGACATGAGCAATTGATCCTTCGATATCTTCTTTAAATAGTCTTTTATCTACTGGTAATGAACCACCAACTTTTTTAAATAAAGTTGAGGCATTTTTCTTAATTCTAGTACCCCAAATTGGTTTATTGTTTTTATTTTTACTCATGTTATTCAATTATAAATCTATGAAATTTATATTTATATCCATTAAAATAATATTTCTTTACTTCATATCATTTAGCTCTTCATATTCAATAGAAGCGCCAAATATAAAAAATCTAATAATTTATGAGGAAAAACAAAAAATTAAGTTTTTTGACTTTTTAAATGAGGCTGGAAATAAAGTTAATTTGAAAGATTTTAAATCTGAAATAATTATTTTGAATTTTTGGGCAACATGGTGTGCTCCTTGTAGAGAGGAAATGCCATCATTAAACAACCTTCAAAAACTTAAGGGTAAAAAAAAAATAATGATTATCCCAATAAATATAGGTGGGGAAAATATTAGTACATCAAAGAGGTTTTTTGATGACCTGCTCATAAAAGAATTACAAGTTTTTGTTGGTGATGGTGCTAAAATTGCAAAAAATTTAAAATTAAGAGGACTACCCACAACACTATTCATTGATAAAAATGGTTATGAGTTTGCAAGAATTGTTGGCTCAATAGATTTTAACAGTGATGAATTTTTAAATTGGTTAAATGAATTAAATTAATTCTTATAAAAGTAAGCCAATGCTACAAGCACAATTATAGCAACAAATTGTAGTAAAACTCTAAGCTGCATTAATTTGTTAGATGTTTTTTTATCTCCGTCTCCTTTAAAAAGTGTTCTAATTCCAAGAATTAAGACTACAGCTACAGCTGCAAGCAAAACAATTGCTGCAATTTTAACAAATATTTCAGAAATCATACTTTGATTTTAGTTTCTTTTTAAAATAAAAAAACATAATTACTTATCTATGACATTTTGCCTTGAATCAACAATTATAAAACCTGAAAATGGGTCTGACATCAAAAATGCAGTAATTTTACTTCATGGATATGGTGGAGATGGAAAAGATATAAGCATGTTAACTCTGAATTGGAAAAGGTTTTTAACCAATACAGTATTCTTGTGTCCGAATGGACATGAACCATGTAAAATTAATCCAATTGGTTATCAATGGTTTGATTTAGAAACAAATGATAAAAATTATATTTTAAATGAAGTAAAAAAAGCTGAAGATAAGTTAAGAAAATACATTGAAGAAGTTAAAGCAGAATATAATTTGGAAAATTCGAAGATATGTTTATCTGGATTTAGTCAGGGTTGCATGATGTCAATAAACTTGGGCTTAACTTCTAAAGATCCATTTAATTGTATTGTTGGATTTTCAGGAAAGATTATAGATAAAGAGGATCTTAGTTTAAGATTAATTTCTAAAACAAAAACTTTATTAATTCATGGTGAAAAAGATGAAATAGTTCCACCCTACAATTTATTGGAAGCAAAAGATTTTTTTACACGCAATAATATTAGTATAGAAACTTTGATGATTAAAGACTGCGACCATCATATACCAGTTGAAGCTTCAAGTAACGCATTAAAATTTATCAAAGATAATTTTGATATTTAAAGAGAATTAACTTTTTTGTTACATTGATTAATAATAATATATAATATATTAAATAAATATGACTCTGATGATCAATGAAAACCTTTCACTCGAAAAATGTCCAGCTTTAGTTCTTAATGCGGATTACAGACCATTAAGTTATTATCCTTTATCGCTATGGTCGTGGCAAGATGCTATTAAATCTGTATTTTTAGATAGAGTCTCAATTGTAAGTCATTATGATAGAATGATAAGAAGCCCATCATTCTCTATGCAATTACCGAGTGTTATCGCATTAAAATCTTTTATAAAACCTCGTTCAAATCCAAATTTCACAAGATTTAATGTTTTTCTACGAGACAAATTCAGTTGTCAATATTGTGGAAGTAATGATGAACTAACTTTTGACCATCTTCTTCCAAGATCAAAAGGAGGGAAAACTGATTGGGAAAACGTTGTTACTGCTTGTTCAGCATGTAATGTAAAAAAAGGTGGAAGATTGCTAAAAAATTCAGGAATGAAATTAAATCAATGGCCTTTTCAACCAACAACAGAGGATCTTCATAGAAATGGGAAGAATTTTCCTCCAAATTTTCTTCACAGTAGTTGGATGGATTATTTATATTGGGATGTAGAATTAGATCCTAATTAAATTTTTTCAGATATATTTATTGCGATCTTTGAGCCAGTTTTAATAATTTTATCCATTACCGAATATAATCCTTTTTTTGTCGCTCCATGCTCATATGCAATATCTTTATGTTCTAATTCATCGGCTCTAAATTTTTTAATTTTTTCTCTAAGTTTTTTCTCATCATCTTCTAATTGATTTATTTGGCTTTGGTAATGTTTATCAATTACTTCCTCAACAGAGGCTGTGCATAGCATCGCTGCCTTTTTTCCCAATATTGTTGAGCCGAAACCTAAACCTACTCCTAATAGATCCCATAGAGGTAAAAATTTAGTTGGTTTTATATTTCTTTCCCTGATTTCATTTTCAAAAAAATCACTATGTTCTTGTTCATGCTCTCTCATTTCTTCTACTAATTTTAATAGTTCAGGATCCTTTTTAAATGTTTTAAGTGCTAAAAGTTGACCTTCATATATTTTAATTGCACCTCTTTCACCAGCATGATCAACTCTAATAAATTCTTCTAATTTTTTCTTGTTAGTTTTTTTCATAAATAAGTGCTCTTAGCGAAAATAATACAATTAGTAAAGATGTTAAAAAATTCAATCCAGATAAAGAGATTCCTAAAATAGTGAACTCTACATCTTTACAATTTTTAACCATTCCAAGACTTTCGATTATTCTTTCTTTATTTGTGATATCCATATTTGTATTCGTGCAACCAGCATATTCATCAAAAATGCTATTTTCTATTCCAAAATGATAACCTGCAAGAGCGGTACTTAGTGTGAATGTAATGATTAAAGCAATTAATATTCTATCAGATTTAAAATAGTTATATCCCAAAAAACAAATGAAGATCGCTACTAAAAAAGGAATTCTTTGATAAATACATAATTTACATGGCAAATACCCAAGAACTTTTTCAATATAGATCGCAGATAATATGGCAATAATTGAGTATATAAAAATCAATAAATAAATATTTTTCCTTTTCAAAATAAAATTCATTTTAGTTCATAAAGTTTTGTAAAAATTTATAAATCAAAAAAGCAAAAACTATTAATACAATTGAGATTGTAATTGAAACTCTAAGCAGTTTTTTTTCAATTATTGTTTTCATGGCTGGACCAAAATTCCCAATCAAAAATGCTATTATAAAAAATCTAGATCCTCTTGTAAGCAAAGAGACAACTATAAAATAAAGAATATTAAATTGGACAAACCCACTAGTTATTGTGAGTAATTTAAATGGAATGGGAGTAAAACCTGCTATAGCTAGCAATGTTGCCCATGCAAGAACTCCTCCGTTTGAAGAAATTTTATCTTTCAAAAATGAAGCATTATCTACACCGTAAAGCTCAAAAATTTTAATACCAATTTCATTGAAAAAAACATACCCTATGAAATATCCTAAACATGCTCCCAAAACTGATCCTGTCGTAGCAATGAATGCTATTTTTATCCATCTTTTTTTATCAGCAATAGTCATCGGAATAATCAGAACATCTGGTGGAATAGGAAATATAAAACTCTCAATAAAAGATATAAATCCTAAAATTTTTTTAGAATTCTTGTGTCCTGCAAGTTTAATTGTTTTATTAAATAGTTCCTTAAACATATTTTCTTTTAATATAAATAGTGTTTTAATACTATTATTTATATTCTATGAAACTAAAAATAATTGGGCGAATGGCGGAACTGGTAGACGCGTTGGACTCAAAATCCAATAGTAGCAATACTGTGAGAGTTCGATTCTCTCTTTGCCCACCAAAAAATATATGAACTTAAAACAAATTAATAATTTAACTGAATTATTTTTTGATCAATTTAATAAACAAATTAATAAAGACAAAATCTTGCTATCAACTTTAGGTGATAATAGAAAAAATTATTCTTGGCAAGAAACATATGATTTTATAAATTTAGTTTCTAATGAATTAAGGAAAGTAATATCAAAAGGTGATAGATGTTTGTTAATTTCTGAAAATAGACCTGAATGGTTTATCGCAGACTTATCTATTATGCTATCAGACGGAATAACTGTTCCAGCTTATACAACTTATGCAGAAAATGACTATAATTATATTCTTAATGATTGTACTCCAAGTATAATTTTTTTCTCAAACATTGAACAATTCAATAAATTGAAAAATATTATTAAGGATAAAAAATTTATAAAAAAAATATTTTCTTTCGAAAAATTACCAAATGTAGAAATTGAATATATTAATTTAGAAGACATAATCCATAGTAATAATAAAAATTTAACAATTCATAAATCTCTAGCCTCAAGAAAAGATCCATCTTGCATAATTTACACTTCAGGTACGCAAGGAAATCCTAAAGGGGTGATTTTAAGTCATGGTGGTATCTTAAATAATTGTGAGGGTGCAATTGATATTCTTAAACCATTATTATCCAAAGAACAGCCCAGGTTTCTCACATGGCTTCCACTTTCACATTCTTATGAGCACACTGTTCAATTTGTACAAATTACTGTGGGAGCTAGAATTTTTTATGCTGAGAGCATCGATAAATTAGTAAAAAATATGGGTGATTGTTCTCCAGAAATCATGACGGCTGTACCGAGATTTTATCAAAATCTTTATCAAAAAATTAATGCAAACTTTAAAAAAGCTACAGGATTGAAAAAAAACTTAATATTTAGAATGTTAGAATTAGGTCTAAAAAAAATAAAAAAAGAAAATTTAACTATTTTTGAAAAAATACAAGATATCGTCTTGGAGAAATTGGTAAGAAAAAAAATAAAATCACAATTTGGTGGATCTCTCAAAACATTTGTTTCTGGGGGTGGTGCCTTAGATAAAGAAGTTGGATATTTTCTGAATGCTATTGGTTTACCAACTCTACAAGGTTATGGGCTAACAGAAACTTCTCCAGTGGTAAGCTGCAATCCAATAGATGATATAAGAATTGATACTGTTGGCCCTCCATTTAAAGGAAATGAAGTAAAAATAGCTGAGGATGGTGAAATTTTAGTAAAAGGTGAAAATGTCATGTTGGGCTATTGGAATAATAAAGAAGAGACAGAAAAAGTCTTAAAAGATGGCTGGCTTTACACAGGAGATATTGGAGTATTTGAAAATGATTTTTTAAAAATTACTGATAGAAAAAAAGATATTCTCATTACTCCTGGAGGAGACAATATTTCACCACTAAAAATTGAAAATGAATTAGTAAATTTAGAGTTTATTGATCAAGCTGTAGTTTATGGAGATAATAAACCTTATTTGGTAGCATTATTAGTCTTAAATGATGAATTTATTAATATTAAAGATGAAGAAATTAATAATGCAATAAATAATTTAAATAATAATCTTTCTAAAATAGAAAATATTAAAAAGTTTTTTTCAATCAAAGAAAAATTTTCAATTGAAAATGGAATGTTAACACCAACATTAAAGTTAAAAAGATACAAAATTATAAATAAATATAAAAATAATTTTGAAAAACTTTATAATTAATTGAAAAAAATTTGTTTAATTATCGCTATTTTACTGAACTTTTTTTAGTTATATATTTTTTTATTTTTCTAAAAAAAAAATTTAAAAAAATACAAAAAATTATGTAATTGACATAACTATTCAAAAAAATTACAAAAAGGTAATTAAACGAATCAAAAAGATTCGTAATTAAAAAAGGGAGCTAAAGATGGCTAAAAGAAGAAAAAAAGCTGCTAAAAAGAAAACTAAGAAAAAAGCTAAGAAAAAAGCTAAAAAAAGAAGAAGAAAATAGTTTAGTATTCTTTTTAACAAACGCTTCTCATGGCGCTTGCGTGGGGAGCGTTTTTTTATTTAGCTATTTCTTCAGATACTTCTTCGGAAGCTTTAGGTTGTTGTAATTTCTCTATTTGTTTTTCTAAATTTCTTTTTAAAGCCTTGTCCAATTTTTTTTGAGTATCCTCCAAACTCATATTTAAAACAATCTGAAATTCATTAAGAATTCTATCATATGCTTTCTCAAATAACTGTCTTTCACTATAAGATTGATCTACCATCAAATCATCTCCCTTGTTTAAATCTCTTACGACTTCTGCTAATTCATATATTTTACCTGAAGATATTTTTGCTTCATATTCTTGTGCTCTCCTGCTCCACATACTTCTTTTTATTTTCGGTTTACTTTTTAAAATACTTATACATTTATTAACTTGGTTTATAGTTGCTAAAGGTCTTAAGTGTGATTGTTTATTTACAGGTACCATGCCGCTAGCTTTATCTTTTTCAAATTTAAGTATGTATGCTTCAATCTCTATTCCACCAATATTCATTTTTTTAAATTCTGTTATCTGTCCCACACCATGTTTTGGATAAACAACATAATCTTTAACTTTGTACTCTTTTTTTTCAGTGTCTTGTTTTTTAACTTTTTTTATTTCAGGTTTTTGCTCATTACTTTTTGGAATACGAAGTAAATTATTTGTTTCTGGATTTTCTTTTTTATCAATTTTGTTAATTTTCGATTTTATATTAGATTTTACTATTTTTTTTTTAATCTTTGTTTTTTTTTGCTTTAAATTAACTTTCGCTTTTTTTTGCTTCACAGCTACTTTAACTTTTTTTATTTTAGTTATTTGCTTAGAGCTTTTTTTTTTAACAGTAGCTTTCTTAGCTTTAAATGTTTTCTTCAAAGTACTTATCAAACTTATTTTCTTCATTTTTAAATTTTTCGTGATCTTCAAGAGGGTCTTTCACTTCTGTTATATTTGGCCATATCTCAGAATACTTTGTATTTAACTCAAGCCATTTTTCACTTCCTGCTTCAGTATCTGAAACTATAGCATCTATTGGACACTCAGGTTCACAAACGCCACAATCTATACACTCATCAGGTTTAATTACAAGCATATTTTTGCCTTCATAAAAGCAATCAACAGGACAAACTTCAACACAAGTTGTGTGTTTACATTTTATACATTTATCGTTGACCAAATATGTCATTTCTTGTTTTCTATTTTATCTTTTATATCTCCAACTATTTTTGGATCTAAATATAATAAACC
Organism: uncultured Pelagibacteraceae bacterium; assembly: GCA_902633125.1. Classification (GTDB taxonomy): domain Bacteria; phylum Pseudomonadota; class Alphaproteobacteria; order Pelagibacterales; family Pelagibacteraceae; genus Pelagibacter. The sequence continues at coordinate 23,968 of CACPEZ010000005.1, read as the reverse complement.
AGATAATCGTCTCATTAAGTTTGTTTCATACATATCAGCATTCTTGTCAGAATAAATAATATTCCACAAGGCTTCTATAACTATAATTTTTTCCTCAATATTTTTATTTTTAACTTCTCTAGTAAACTCTAAGATTTGATTTGAGTCTTTTTCTCTTAATTCTGCATCTTTTATTATATTATCCAAATTATTTTGGTCAGCACCCATTTCAACTAATGCTTTTTTTATAATAATTCGTTCTTTTTCTGTAAAATTCTCATCTATCTTCGCTGAATGAACTAAAAGTGCAGCTACGCTTATTAATGATAAATGATTTTTGTCTTTTCTAGTCTCTTTTTTTTTTGCAAACAAATCAAACATTATTTTAAGTTTAATTCATTTAATACACTGAATGGATTATTAGAATAGTCTTTTTTGTCATTCTTTTTTGAAATTTTCTTTTTTATTGGCATATACCTTATAAATATATTATTTTCTTTCTCAATAATTCTATAATCCATTTTTTTTAATAGCCTTTTAAAGTTTTTTTTGGAGCAGCCTAGCAAGTTTAGCATTTCTGGAACGACCTTTATCTCTTCTTTATCATCTTTTTTAGAATTAAGAATGAGCAAAAATAATCTTTCAAGTATATCAATTCGTACGTAAATATCTTCAAATTTTTCAAAACCACAAAGTAACATAAAATCTTTATTTGCAGATTTCATACCATCTAAAAAATTCAACCCAAAAGTTGGAGGAGATAAACTTAGAAATTTGCTATTAAAACTTTTCCATAATAATATTCTTAAAGAAACTGAGCTGGGTTTAAATAATTTAAATAAAAAAATATGATATCTTCCAAATTTTACACCCAGCTTTCTTAATTTTTTTCTATCGTCTTGATTTATTTTTTTTAAATATGCAGATATATCTGATCTTTTAATTACTCCATTATTTTCATAAAGTCTGTAGGCTAATGCTCTCAAATCTGGATTATTTTCTTTAATATTTTTTAATTCTATCAGACTATTAAGTTCTGTTACTATTTTTTTATTTACCCAACTTTTTAAATATTCATTTAATAGATTTCTCTCGTCATTCTCAATCATTTCGTCAATTATTAAATCAATCTTTGGATTTAGATAATCAGATCCGGCTATTAATTTTGCAACAGGATCATTTCTCCAATAGATTTTAAAATCATCTTTTAACTCTATAAGTCCTGTATCTATTATTTGTTGAATTCGGTTAGTTATTTCAGGACCTACATTTTGTCTTGCAGCCTTTTTTAAAGATTTTACATCTGTATCTAATGCATCAACTTTTAAATCTAATTTTAATTTCAGTCCTTTCAAAATCCCAATGTATTGACCATTGATCAATACTTTTTCTTCATCAATAATTTCTGTTTTTAATTCTATATCTTGTTTCAGGCCTTTTGCTAATACACTTGCTCTTTTATCTATGAACGTTTTCGTTAATTCTTCATGAAGTCTATCTGATAATTTATCCTCTAAGTTTTTAGTTCTTTCAATCCAGTAATCTCTGTTTTCAACCCAATTAGATTTATTCGAAACATATGACCAGGTTCTAACGTTAGATATTCTATTTGAAATCGAATCTACATTACCATCAATTTTATCAAGCATAGAAAGTTGTTTTTTCATATAATAATTAGGTACTTTTTTTTCTTTACCTATTAAAAAGTTAAATACTTTGCTAACAACTTCCAGATGATGACCATAAGTTTTTTTAACAAAATCAGGTATTTGACAGCATTCCCAAAGAATTTTTAAAACATTTGAGTCATCCTCTATAATGCTCTTATTTTCTTTCAAAAAATATTTTAAAACTTTCTCGTCCTCACATTCTCCAACCCTTCTAAGCCAATCTTTATCAGGTTTTTCTTCTAATGATTTCAGAAGTTGTTCTTTATTATTGAAACTTAGATTGGAATTTCTCCAAAATATATTTTGTATCTCTGGAAAATTATGATTTTCTAAAAACTCTATTTCTTCTGGATTAATTTCATCACAGTCCCCAGTAATACCAAAACTTCCATCATTTAAATATCTACCAGCTCTTCCTGAAATTTGTCCAATTTCTGAGATTTTTAACCTTCTAATTTTTTTCCCGTCAAATTTTTTTATGTTTGAGAAATAAACATTATCTAGATCCATATTTATTCCCATTCCAATAGCATCAGTAGCAACTAGATAATCGACGTCCCCTGATTGATATAAATTTACTTGAGCATTTCTTGTTTTAGGACTTAGAGACCCCATCACGATAGCTGCACCGCCTTTTTGCCTTCTTATAAGTTCTGCAATAGCATAAACTTCTTCAGTTGAAAAAGCTATTACCGCACTTTTTCTTTCAATTCTTGAAATTTTTTTATGTCCTCCAAATGAAAGTTTTGACAATCTTTGTTTATTTATGAATTCAATATCATCATCAAGTTTTTGAATAATACTTTTGATGGTATTTGAACCCATTAACATTGTTAATTTTTCTCCCCTTAGGTTTAATAATCTATCTGTAAAAATATGACCTCGCTCATGATCTGAACACATTTGAATTTCATCAATACCTACGAAATCTAAAACCTTATCTACAGGCATTGACTCTACAGTACATAAAAAATACTTAGCATTAAGTGGTATAATTTTCTCTTCCCCAGTAATAAGAGCTACCTTGGAAGCATCTACTTTTTGTATTATTTTATCGTAAACTTCTCTCGCTAAAAGTCTTAGCGGAAATCCAATCATTCCGGTGTCAAAAGATAGCATTGTCTCTATTGCTAAAAAAGTCTTACCAGTATTTGTAGGACCAAGAACTGCTGTTATCTTATTTTTTGACATATCAACTTTTAGTATGATCTTTTTTTGGCCTACTATATTTTGTTACTCAAAAAGAACAAAAATAGACTAAAACTAGTCCGAATCAGATAGGAAAAAGTTCTCATTTTCAATTTTTATCATCTAAGGTTAGCATAAATTTTACAATATAAATATAAATTTTTAATGCCAAAAAAACTTTGGGAACCGTCTAAAGAGCTTATAAAAAATTCAAATTTATTTGCTTATGAGAAATTTATTTCAAAATATTATAAATATAATTTTTCAAAAAATTATAAAAAATTATTAAATTGGAGTATAAAAAATCCTAAGGATTTTTGGAATTCAATCTGGGAATATTTTGAAGTTATAGGTAAAAAAACGGATAAATTTAAAATAACAAAGGATCTTATTAATAGTAAGTTTTTTGTTAATTCAAAATTAAATTTTGCAGAAAATATTTTAGCTAAAAATTCCAATCAAAAAGCCATCACATTTGTTAGTGAAAATGGTTACAGAGAACAAAAATCCTGGAGAGAACTTAATATTGATGTAAAAAAAATAATTACATTTTATAAAAAAATAAATATTTCTGAAAAGGATAGGATAGCAGCATATACCCCAAATCAGATAGAAACAGTGGAGTGTTTCTTAAGTGCTAGTGCTATAGGATCAATCTGGAGCTCGTGTTCACCTGATTTTGGTGTGCCTGGAGTTATAGAACGTTTTTCTCAAATTAAACCTAAATTATTAATTATAACTGATAAATATTACTATGACGGAAAGGAAATAAATATTATTGAGAGATTACCTACAATATTAAAAAAAATAAAAAGCATAAAATCGGTATTAATTTTGAATTATCCTGGAAAAAAATTAAGAAAATTAAATAAAATTAAAAATATAAAAATTTATTATTTCACACAAATTAAAAAACTTAAAATAAACAGAACTAAGTTAAAAAAATTTGATTTTGACCACGAATTAGCAATTTTATACTCAAGTGGTACAACTGGCAAACCCAAATGTATTTGCCATAGATCTGGCGGAGTTTTGTTACAACATTTAAAAGAACATAGATTACATTGCAATATAAAACCAAATGATAATGTATTTTACTTTACAACTTGTGGATGGATGATGTGGAATTGGCTTGTTACAGCCCTAGCATCTAAGGCATCAATATTATTATTCGACGGCTTTCCTATGCATAAATCTCCAGATTTATTGTTAAAAATTGCAAATAGAGAGAAAGTTACTCTATTTGGTATAAGTGCAAAGTATATTGATCAACTTATTAAACAGAATGTTAAGGTAAAAGAAAAAATAAAACTTAAGTCTTTAAAAACGATTTGCTCTACAGGATCTCCACTTTCTAAAGATGGTTTTGAATTTGTTTATAGAAATATAAAAAATAATGTTCATTTAGCTTCTATTTCTGGAGGAACAGATATTGTCTCCTGTTTTGTAAATGGAAACATTTATTCAACTGTAAATAGCGGTGAAATACAAAATAATGGTCTTGGCATGGATACAGCTGTTTTTTCTGAAAAGGGTAAATCAATTTTAAATAAAAAAGGTGAATTAGTATGCAGAAACTCTTTTCCATCGATGCCTTTAAAATTTTGGAATGATCCTGGAAAAGTTAAATATAAAAAAGCTTATTTTTCGAAATTTAAAAATACTTGGCATCATGGAGATTATGCTGAGAGAAAGAGTAATGGCTCTTATGTTATCTATGGAAGATCAGATGCAACATTAAACCCAGGTGGTGTTAGACTTGGTACAGCTGAAATTTATTCTGTTGTTGAAAAATTTAAAGAGGTAAAAGAGTCTATCGTAGTAGGTCAATCTTGGGATAACGATGTAAGAATAATACTTTTTGTAGTCCTATCAAGAAATAATAAATTAGATGAAAAATTAATTTTGAAGCTAAAAACAACAATTAGATATGAGGCTTCTCCTAGGCATGTACCTGCTAAAATAATTGCGGTAAACGATATTCCAAGAACCAAGAATGGTAAAATCGTAGAGGTTGCTGTTAAAAATATAATAGATGGCAACAAAATAAATAATATTGAAGCACTATCTAATCCTTCTGCTTTAAATGAATATAAAAAACTTATTGAGTTAAAATCGTAATGATTAAAGATACTATTAAAAATCTAAGTTTATCAGCAACACTAAAAATAAATGAAAAATCAAAAGTTATTGAAAATCAGGGAAAAAATATTATTAAGTTTGGATTTGGACAATCACCATTCCCAGTTCCAGTTACTATTGTTGAAGAATTAAAAAAAAATGCACATCAGAAAAGTTATTTACCTATTCAAGGATTAGATAAATTAAGAGACTCAATTGCAAATTATGAGTCAAAAAAGAAAAGTTACAATTTTAAATCAGATCAGGTCATAGTAGGCCCTGGAACCAAAGAGCTAATGTTCTTGATGCATTTAGCATTTGAAGGCGAAGTTTTGTTGCCAGCTCCAAGTTGGGTATCCTATAAGCCTCAATCAATTATAGCTAAAAATAACTATAATTGGATTCAAACATCAGCCGAAAACAATTGGTTTCCTAATGCTCAAGAAATAGAAAAAATTATTTTAAAAAGACCAGATAAAAAATATCTTTTATTTCTTAACTCTCCAAATAACCCTTCAGGGCAGGTATGCAAAAATTTAAAAGAAATTTCTTTAATAATAAAAAAATATAATATTTTGGTTTTATCAGATGAAATTTATTCTGAATTAACATTTGATGAAAATTATAGTTCAATTTTTGAGCAATGCCCAAATAATGTCATAATAAGTAACGGACTTAGTAAATGGTGCGGTGCTGGAGGATGGAGACTTGGGTACTTTATAATCCCAAAGAAAAAAATTGAATTACTTAAATCTATGAAAGTTTTAGCAAGTGAAACATTTTCCGCGGTAAGTTCACCAATTCAGTTTGCTGCAATATCTGCTTTTAATACCAATCATGAAGACTATATTTTAAAATCAAAAAAAATTCTTAAAGCTGTTGGTGAGTACGTTTATAAAAATTTATCATCTAATAATATCATTATGAATAAACCAATGGGAGGATTTTATTTATTGCCAGAATTCTTGAACAAAAAATTTGATAGCTCTTCCATTTTATGCGATGAGATTTTAACCGATTTAAATATTGCTTTACTTCCGGGAAGTGATTTTGGATTCGATCAAAAAAGGATGATAGTTCGTTTGAGTTTTACAGACTTTGATGGAGATACATTCATGAAAAATATTAATGAAAAAACTGATATTAATGATGAGCTAATAAGATTGTATGCCCCAAAAGTTGTAGAAGGAGTGAATAAATTAAAATCTTGGGTTGAAAATTAATAACCAGTTAAAAAATTCCTTAATTAGCAACACTTATATTTAATGAATTTACTAGACACTAGAAGCAATAAATAGTTAGATTTAACTTTAAAACTTAAGAGAGGGTATATGAAAAAAATATTATCAACAATATCAAGCTCTCTGATTATTTTTACTGCTATATTTTCATTTGGATCAATAGCAAAATCAGCAGAGTTTTTTACAATAGGCACAGGTGGACCAACTGGAGTTTACTTTCAGACAGGAAATGCCATTTGTAAAATGTTACACAAGTCAGCGATTAGTGCTGAGCATGGTAGAAAAAAAGGTATGAAAGATAAAGCATACAGATGTACCGCTCCTTCTACTGGAGGATCAAATTATAACATCGGTCAAATAAAAGATGGCGAGTTTCAATTTGGTGTAGCACAATCTGACTGGCAATATCATGCTTACAATGGATCAAGCAAATGGGAAGGGAAACAATTCAAAAATTTAAGAGCTGTTTTCTCAGTACATAACGAGCCATTTCAAATCTGGGCTAGAAAAAAAGCAAAAGTAAAAGATTTTATGGGTCTTAAAGGAAAAGTAGTGAACATTGGAAATCCAGGTTCTGGTCAAAGAGGAACAATGGAAGAATTAATGAAAGCTATGGGAGTTGATAACAGTTTCTTTAAATCAGTTACTGAGCTGACATCTTCAGAGCAAGTAAAAGCTCTATGTGATGGTAAAATTGATGCGTTTGGATATTCAGTAGGTTTTCCAAATGGAGCAATGGAACAAGCTGCAACATGTGCAGCTAAAGCTATGCCTATCAATTTAACAGGAGACGTAATTGATGGAATTATAAGTGGAGCTGACTATTATGCATCTGCAACAATTCCGAAAGGTACTTATACTAAACAGAAAAAAGATGTAACTACATTCGGTGTTAAAGCTACTGTAGTAACAAGTGTGGATGTATCTGAAGATTTAGTTTACCAAGTTACAAAAGCTGTTTTTGAAAATTTTGATGATTTTAGAAAACAACATCCAGCTTTTGCTCCTTTAGAGAAAAAAAATATGATAGCTGATGGTTTATCAGCACCACTTCATCCTGGAGCTGTTAAATACTACAAAGAAGCTGGTTTAATGTAATTAAATCTATATAAAAAAAATTGAGGCCCAATATATCTATTGGGCCTTTTTTTTTATATATTAAGCTGAATGTCAGCAGACATAGAAAAAAAAATTGAAAATAAGATTAAAGAAGATCTTTCTCCTACAAGAAACCTATCAGGATTTCATTTAAAGTTAGTTGCAGTTATTGCAATAACCTGGTCTTTATTTCAGCTTTGGTATGCTTCTCCATTTCCATTTTGGCTTAATTTTGGAATGTTTAAAGGTTTGCCTGCTAGAGCAATTCACCTTGGTTTTGCACTTTTGTTAGCTTTTTTAATATTTCCATATGCACGGGGTAAAAAAGTAAATTTTGTAGATATATTAATTGCAATAACAGGTGCTGCTTGTTGTTTATATATTTATTTTTTTTATGATCAATTAGTAGATAGGGGTGGAATATTACTTAAAATAAATCTTTCCGATAATTTTACTCTTCCAATTGAATTAATACTGGGAATAATTGGAATATTAATTCTTCTAGAGGCTACACGCAGAGTAATAGGTATCCCATTAGTCGTTATTGCAGTTTGTTTTTTGTTATTTTCTTATTTTGGTCAATATGCACCAGATATAATTTCACATGGTGGATTATCATTAAAAAGGTTAATTGGTTTTCAATGGTTTGATCAAGAAGCAATTTTTGGAATTCCAATAGGTGTCTCTGTTGATTTCATTTTTCTCTTTGTACTTTTTGGAGCACTTCTAGAGACTGCTGGAGGAGGTAAATATTTTTTAGATTTAGCTTTTGCGTTGGTTGGAAAAATGCGAGGTGGTCCTGCCAAGGCAGCTATTCTTGGATCTGGTATGACAGGATTAATCTCAGGATCATCAATTGCTAATACAGTTACAACTGGAACATTTACAATTCCAATTATGAAAAAGACAGGTTTTTCAAAAGAAAAAGCGGGTGCAATCGAAGTATCTTCGTCAGTTAATGGTCAAATAATGCCTCCTGTTATGGGAGCAGCAGCTTTTGTGATGGCAAGTTTTATCGGTGTCACATATTTTGAAGTTGTCAAACATGCTTTTTTACCAGCTATAATTTCTTACATTGCGCTATTTTATATATCTCATCTTGAAGCGCTTAAATTAAATTTAAAAGGTATGGATGAAAATGATATTCCAAAATTGAAAAAAACATTTTTTGAAGGAATACATTTTTTAGTTCCAATATTTGTTCTTATATATCTACTAGTTTATATGAGGCTTACAGCTTCTTACTCTATTTTTTTTGCAACAATAACATTAATTATAGTCAATCTTTTAAATAAAATTTTTAAAGAAAAGAACTTTAAGAATGCTTTAATTTATTGGTACAACCAAACTGTTGTTGGTTTTGAAAAGGGTGCTTTGAATATGGTTAGTGTTGGAATAGCAATTGCAACAGCAGGTATTATAGTTGGTGCAGTTGGATCTACAGGTTTGAGCACTAATTTAATAATTGTAATCGAGTCGATTGCAAAAGATAATGTTATTATTCTTTTATTTTTGACTATTATTTTGTGTTTACTATTGGGTATGGGTTTACCAACTACTGCAAACTACGTTGTTGTAGCATCTCTAATGGCAACTGTTCTTGTGGATGTTGGAAATGCATCAGGATTTATTTTTCCTTTAATTGCGGTTCATTTATTCGTGTTCTATTTTGGCCTAATGGCAGACGTAACACCTCCAGTTGGCTTAGCATCTTACGCAGCTGCTGCTATTTCTGGTGGAGACCCATTAAGAACAGGAGCTCAGGCATTTTGGTATAGTTTGAGAACTGGAATACTTCCTATTGTATTCTTATTTAACAGTGAGTTATTATTAATTGGTATTGAAAGCATATGGCATGGCTTAATGGTCATAGCAACCTCATTGATTGGGATTTTAGTATTTACTTCTGCTACTCAAGGATGGTTTATAAATAAATTGAGATGGTATGAGATTATTATTTTTTTAATAATTTCAATATCATTATTATCTCCAGAATTTATTCTAAATAAATTTTACCCAAAATATAACTATTTAAGTATTGAAGAAATAAACAAAAAAAAGTTTGATTATAATAAAGAGATAAGAATTAAAATTACTAGACTTACAGAGTACGGCGAAAGATATAAATTATTTGTAATTGAAAAAAATAGTTTTGATGAAAATTTCAGTTTAGATGATTATGGAATGAGCTTAGTTGTAGAAGACAATAAAACCTTAATTGATACTTTAAAATGGAATGGAATTGCAAAAAAATCTGGTTTAGATATGGGAGATATTATTAATGAATTTAAAATTGAAAATCAGAATAGACCAAAAAAAGAAATAATTTATCCTATCGCTCTTATTCTTTTATCAATCTTTGGTTATTTAAATATAAGAAGAAGAATTTAGCTTAGACCTGCATGGGGTAACTTACGTTGAAGTATTTTCCAAATACCTGTAGCAGATGCAATTATTTTACCTTTACATTCTAAATAGCACTCTAAAAAAACCATGCTTTTTGTTTTTTTTTTAATTTTTACATATCCAAAAATTTCATCACCAATAGTTGAAGGTCCGATAAAGTTAATATTAAGTGTTATTGTTACACAAGGCTGATTACCCGAAATTCTATGGGCTCCAGATCCACACCCGGTGTCTATGATCGATGCTATATACCCACCATGAGTTATACCAGCTCTGTTAAGATGGTTTTTTTTTATTTTAGTTTTAAATTCATATTTTGTTTTTGAGATATCTCTTAGTAGCAAACCACCATTGTGTCTCATGAAACCTTTTTTAACGCTAATTTGTTTAAATTTTTTCATTAAATTATTAAAGTTATTAAAAATAATATTATTAACACTATTACAAAAAAATAAATTACAGATTTTTGCAAAGATATTTTCATTTTTCCTTCTTTTTGGTGCGCCTGCTAGGAGTCGAACCCAGAACCTCCTGGTCCGTAGCCAAGCGCTCTATCCAATTGAGCTACAGGCGCTAAATTTAATCTATTCTTTTAACATTTATTATTAATTTTACTAAATTTTAATAATGGTCAAAAATATACATCTATTAAAAGTAAATAATATATATATATACAAATAGCGAAATGAGTGAAAAATTACTAGTTCCAGATATTGGAGATTTTGAAGAAGTAGAAATCATAGAAATTCTTGTAAAAGAAGGAGATAAAATCTCTAAAAATGACCCTGTAATAACTTTAGAAAGTGATAAATCAAGTGTTGAAGTACCATCTGCTTTTGAGGGTGTTGTAGATAGTATTAACATAAAGATTGGTGATAAGGTTTCTAAAGGAGATTTGATACTAACATTATCCTCTGAGGATGGAACTAACCAAAAACAAGAAACTATTGAAAAGATACCGCCTGCAACGGAAAAAATAATTGCCGAAGCGGAAAATTCAAATGGGTATAATAATTCTGAATTAGATACGAGTGCACATAAAGAGATCAAATTAGAAAATACAGAAGTAGAAGAACATAATGAAAGATTAGAAATAGTTCAAAATAATAATGATATTGATCCTCAAGAGACAAAAGAATGGTTAGAATCTTTGTCTGCTGTAGTACATTCCGAAGGACCTGAGAGAGCTCATTTTTTAATTAAACAATTAATTGATCAGGCATATAAAGAGGGATCAAATATACCCTACACCCAAAATACACCATACATAAACACTATACCAGCAGATGAAGAGATAAAATCTCCAGGCGATCAAAATATCGAAAGAAAAATTAGAGCACTAATTCGATGGAATTCAGCAGTGATGGTTGTCAGAGCAAACATGAGAGATCCTTCATTAGGAGGTCACATTGGGACATTTGCTTCAGCAGCAACTCTTTATGATATAGGAATGAATCATTTTTGGAGAGCTAAAAGCAATAAATTTGGTGGAGATTTAATTTATTTCCAAGGACATTCAGCGCCAGGTATTTACGCTAGAGCTTATTTGGAAGGAAGACTTGACGAGAAGCAATTAGATAGATTCAGACAGGAAGTTTACCCAGGAGGTTTGTCATCTTATCCTCATCCTTGGCTGATGCCTAAGTTTTGGCAGTTTCCAACTGTTTCCATGGGTCTTGGACCAATGATGGCAACCTATCAGGCAAGATTTATGAAATATCTTATTAATAGAAAATTAATAAAAGATGAGAGTAGAAAAGTTTGGTCTTTCTTAGGAGATGGTGAAATAGACGAGCCAGAAGCTCTAGGATCTATTGGTTTAGCAGCAAGAGAAAAGTTAGATAACTTGATTTATGTTGTGAACTGCAACCTACAAAGATTAGATGGTCCAGTAAGAGGCAATGGTAAAATTATTCAAGAATTAGAAGGAATTTTTAGAGGAGCTGGATGGAATGTAATAAAAGTCATTTGGGGATCATATTGGGATCCTTTAATCGCAAATGATAAATCAGGTTTACTTGTAAAAAGAATGAACGAAGCAGTTGATGGAGAATACCAAGCCTTTAAAGCAAAAGGCGGTTTATATGTTAGAGATAACTTCTTTGGGAAATACCCTGAACTTAAAAATCTAGTTGCAAGTTATACGGATAGCGATATTTGGAAATTAAATAGAGGCGGTCACGACCCGCATAAAGTTTATGCTGCTTATCATAAAGCTATTAACACAAAAGACAGACCAACAGTCATATTAGCTAAAACAATTAAAGGATACGGTATGGGAAAATCTGGTGAAAGTATAAATACAACCCATCAGCAAAAAAAATTAGGTGTAGATGATTTGCTATATTATAGAGATAGATTTGATGTTCCATTAACAGATGAACAAGTCAAAAATATAGAATACTTTAGACCTGATGAAAATTCAGAGGAAATAAAATACTTAAAAAAAAGAAGATTGGCTTTAGGAGGATATATTCCTGAGAGATCGTCTTTTTCGAAACCAATCAAAACACCAAGTAATGATATTTTTGACTTTATGAAAAAATCAACCGGTGAAAAAGAAATGTCAACTACTATGGCACTTGTTAGGATGTTGACGAATTTGCTAAGAGATAAAAATGTTGCTCCAAGACTTGTTCCAATAATCCCTGATGAAGCAAGAACATTTGGTATGGAAGGTTTTTTCCAAAAAATAGGTATATATGCGCATGAAGGTCAAAAATATGAGCCAGAGGACTCAGCTCAATTAAGCTCTTATAAGGAAGAGAAAAGTGGTCAAGTTTTAGAGGAAGGAATAAATGAGGCTGGATCCATGGCTTCATGGATAGCTGCAGGAACATCGTATTCAAATCATGATATAGAAATGATACCAATTTATCTTTTTTATTCTATGTTTGGTTTTCAAAGAACTGGCGATTTTGCTTGGGCGGCTGGAGATAGTCAAACAAGAGGATTTCTAATTGGAGCTACAGCTGGAAGAACAACTTTGGCTGGAGAGGGTCTTCAACACCAAGATGGTCACAGTCATTTATTAGCATCAACAATTCCAAATTGTGTTTCTTATGATCCAACCTTTCATTATGAATTAGCTACAATTTTTAAAGAAGGTTTAAGAAGAATGCATGAAAAACATGAAAATATTTTTTACTACATTACAACAATGAATGAAAATTATTCTCATCCAGAGATGCCCAAAGATTGTGAAGAAGGCATATTAAAAGGGATGTATAAAATAAAAGATTTCAGCAAGAATAAAAAAAATAAGATTCAATTATTGGGTTCAGGAACAATTTTAAGAGAGATGATTGAAGCAGCAGAAATTTTACAAAATGAATATCAAGTTGATAGTGAAGTATGGAGTGTTACCAGTTTTAATGAATTAAGAAGAGACGGACTTGAAACAGAAAGGTATAATTTGCTTAATCCAGGAGGAGAGAAAAAAATCTCTTACGTTGAAAAATGCCTTGGAAAAACCGAAGGTCCTATTTTAGCAGCTTCAGACTATATGAGAATGAATTCTGACCAAATTAGACCTTACATAAATAAAAGTTTTTATTCATTGGGCACAGATGGATTTGGTAGAAGTGATACAAGAAAAAATCTAAGAAAATTTTTTGAAGTTGATAAAGAGCATATAGTTGCATATGGCTTAAGTATTTTATCTAATGAACAATTAATTGCTTCTAAACATGCAGTAGATGCAATTAAAAAATATAAAATTGATAAAGATAAGCCTATGCCCACAAAATTATAATGAGCGAGAAAGAAGTATTAGTTCCAAACATTGGTGATTTTAAAGATGTTGAAGTAATTGAGGTATTAATAGAGGCAGGATCAAATATTAATAAAGATGATCCGATAATTACAATAGAAAGCGATAAATCAAGTGTTGAAATCCCAAGCCCATACTCAGGTAGTGTTAAAAAAGTTAATTTAAAAGTTGGTGATAAGGTTTCAGAGGGTTCATCAATACTAATAATTGGTTCAGAAGAAGAAAAACCAGATGAGCAAATTGAAGAAGAGGTCAAAGAGATTAAAGAAGAAACTATTATACAAAAACCACACGAAAAAGTAATTTCAAAACCAAAAGAAATATTAAAAAATAATAGAGTTAGTGTATTCAAATCAAGCAAAGCACTTGCTAGTCCAAAAACTAGAAAATTTGCAAGAGAACTTGGTGTTGACATTAATAATATTACTGGATCACAAAGATCAGGAAGAATTATAGAGGAGGATATAAAAAAATTCGTATCTTCTAATTTTAATAAACCTCAAGAAGAAAAGAAGGCTCCATCTATAAAGCCCTCAGAATATGATCACGCTGATTTTGGAGATGTAGAAATTCAAGATATACCAAGAATTAAAAGAATTGCTGCTCCACATTTATCAAATTCTTGGCAAACAATACCGCATGTTACTAGTTGTGATGAAGCAGATATCACTGAGTTAGAAGAATTTAGACAAAATTTGACTGATACTTTTACTGGAGAAAAAAAGAAAATTACTCCATTGGCATTTATTATAAAGGCAGTTGTAGAAGCTTTGAAAGTTTTTCCAAGATTTAATAGTTCTATTGACAATATTGAAAATGGAAAAATAACATTAAAAAAATACTTCCATGTAGGAATTGCAGTTGATACTCCCAATGGTTTAATGGTGCCAAAAATAAGAAATGCTAATCAAAAGAATATAGATCAAATAAGCAAGGATCTAAAAAAAGTTAGTGATGATTGCCGAAATTTGAAGATAGATAAGAAAGAGTTTTATGGAGGATCCATAACTATAACAAGCCTAGGTGGCATTGGAGGAACTTATTTTACTCCTATAATAAATTATCCTGAGGTTGCTATTTTAGGAATTGGAAGGACTTATATTAAACCTGTTTACATTGATGGACAATTTAAACCTAGAACAATGTTGCCTTTATCTCTCTCTTACGATCATAGAATTATTGACGGTGCTGAGGGTTCAAGATTTAATAATGAATTAAAAAATAACCTTGGTAAAAACTTTGCCTACAAATTAGCTAAGCAATGATAAAAAATTTTAAGCTTTTAAATAATAAAACTGTATTTTACTTTAATGACAATAAGTTTGAAACATTTCCTAATATTTGGTTAAGAGATCATATTAAAAATAAAGAAAACTGGGATTTTAAAACCAATCAAAGAATAACTTATACCGCAAATTTAGAAATTAATATCAAAGTTAAAAAAGCAAAACTATTAAAAAAAGGGAAATTCATTGAAATATTATGGTCTGATGAAAATAAACCAACCAAATATTCTTATGAATTTTTAAAAAAAAATTCTTTAAAAAAAGAAGAGACTAAAAGTGATACTCAATTTTGGAAAGATAAAGACATAAAAAATCAAATTTTCATTAACTATAAGCAATTACAAACTAAAGTTGGATTTAAAAGTTTATTAAAAAAAATCCACATATATGGTTTTGCAGTCGTAAGAAATTGTTCAAAGAATTTAAACTCTGTTGAATATATAGCTAAAAAAATAGGTTATGTCAGAAATTCAATTTTTGGAGGATTGTGGACTTTTGAGTCAAATAATAAAAAAGCAGACAGTGCATATTCAAACCAAGAACTGAGACCACATACAGACTCTACATATAGTAATGATGCTCCGGGTTTACAATTACTGCTTTGTTGTAAGTATGATGCTAAAGGTGGAGATTCTATAATGGTAGATGGATTTAAATTGGCAAATGATATCAAACAAAAATATAAAAAACATTTTAAAACTTTAACAAATACAAAAGTTAAAGGTTCTTATATTGGTGATGGTGTTCGTCTTGAGGCAAAAAGACCAATAATAAAATTAAATGAAAAAAATAATTTTGATCAAATTAGTTTTAACAATTACGATAGAGCGCCTTTTAGAGAAACTAATCAGAAAACAATTAATTTTTATAAAGCAATTAAAGTATTTGATACGATGGCAAACCAAAAGCAATACCAGTGGAGGCATATTTTAAAACCTGGTGAATTATTAATTTTTAATAATTGGAGAGTAATGCATGGTAGAGGTGCATTCTCAGGTAAAAGAAAAATGGCTGGTTGCTATATCAATAAAGAAGATTTTGATAGCTGTTGTAGAATGAATAATATTATCTAAATTTAATTAAATTAATGTCCAAAACTACATCGCTTATATGCGCTTTGATAACAACATTTATTTGGGGCACTGCTTTCATTGCTCAAGACACAGGCATGGACAATATTGGTCCATTAACATTCAATGCATCTAGATTTTTTGTTGGTTTTCTTACAGTCCTACCCATTGCTTTAATTTTAGAAAGAAAAAAAATTAATTATGAAATCAACTCTAATAAAAAATTATTTTTAAAATATTTATTTTTAATGGGTATATCATTATTTTTGGGCACCTACTTGCAGCAAGCCGCATTACAATACACGAATATAGCTAATGCTGCTTTTTTTACAGTTTTTTACGTTCCATTAGTTCCAATTTTATTATTTTTTATTTATTCTATTAAAGTCCATTGGAGTCTTTGGCCTTCAATAGGTTTATGTATAATAGGTGTTTACCTATTAAGTGATTTTTCAAACTCAGAAATTATGATAGGTGATGCTTTAGTTATTCTATGCTCACTATTTTGGGCTTTACATATAATTTTTGCTGGAAAGTTTATGGAGAAATTTAATATACCAATTTTTTATGCAGCATTACAAGCAGCTCTTGTTTTTGGTTTATCTCTTATATTTGCTTTTATTTTAGAAGAAGTGGTTATTACAAAAATATTAACTGAGTATAGTTCAATATTATATGCAGGCGTCTTATCTGGAGGAATTGCTTTTACTTTACAAATGTTTGCACAAAAAAATATTGAAGAAGCTCCAGCAGCAATAATTTACTCTCTTGAAGGTGTCTTTGCAACAATTGCTGGATGGATTATTTTAAGTCAAGTTCTTAACATAAATAATATTATAGGATGTGTATTAATTCTTATTGCTGTAATATTTTCTCAAATTGCACCAACGTCTAAAAAATCATAAGTAAATAATTGAAAAAAGAATAATACTTAAAACTATTCTATAAATAACAAAAAAACTTAAACTAAACATTTTAACATAAATAAGAAAATATTTAATTGTAAAATAAGAAAATAAAAATGAAGCTGAAGTAGAAAAAATAAATATAGCATCAAAATTTATTTGATCGTCAATAACATCTTTAAATCCCAAAACACTTGCACCTGCTAAAGCTGGAATAGACAAATAAAAAGCTATCTTTGATGACTCAACTCTATCAAATTTTAAAAATCTTGAAGCTGTAATTACTATACCCGATCTACTGACTCCTGGAATAACAGCTAAAATCTGAAATAACCCTATTATAATAATACTTTTAATATTTAATTCTGAAGAAATTTTATTTTTCAATTCAAACTTATCTGAAAAGTATAATAAAATTCCAAAAATCAAAGTTGTCCAAGCGACAACTTTTAAGTTTCTAAATTGATCAATTAAATTTGTGGAGTAAAAAATATAACCAACAATAACTAATGGTATAGACCCAAGAATTATTAGTAGAAATATATTTTTATTATTAATGATATTTATTAACTCTTTTCTAAAAAATAAAATGATTGCTAACAAAGAACCTAAATGCAGACTAATATCTAATTGTAGGTTGCTAACATTGAAGTCACTCAATCTTGATATAATTAAAAGATGTGCAGACGAGCTAACTGGAATAAACTCAGATATTCCTTGAATAATTGATAAAATTAGCGTCTCTACATATTTTGAAATCATTTAGATCCAATACTTCATAATGAAATTGTAACCAAATTAAAGCAATTACATATTTGCATATCATCTATGCATAATAAGAAAAAACCTCTGATTTACTTAAGTTTTGTGAAATATTAGTCAATATTTATGACCTTGTAATTGTTTATTATTAAATTTTTATCGTATATACAGCGTCCACCATGTCAGAAAAAATGCTTAAGTTTGTTGATATAGGTCAACAAAATCCACCTAAAAGAGATATATTAGACCGAAAAGAGGATTTTGATGAAATATATCAAGAATTTCTAAAAGATAGAGCTGTTCAACAGTCAAGCAGATGTTCCCAATGTGGAGTACCATTTTGCCAAGTTCATTGTCCATTAAGTAACAATATACCAGATTGGCTTAAACTAACTGCTGAGGGAAGATATGAGGAAGCTTATCAATTATCACAAAGCACAAACAACATGCCAGAAGTTTGTGGAAGAATTTGCCCCCAGGATAGGCTGTGTGAAGGAAATTGTGTAATAGAGCAATCGGGTCATGGAACAGTAACTATTGGATCAATAGAAAAATATATAACAGAAAAAGCTTGGGAAAATGGTTGGGTTAAACCAATAGAAATAAATAGTGAAAAAAACGAGAGTGTAGGAATTATAGGTTCTGGTCCTGCTGGACTTGCTTGTGGAGAACAACTCAGAAAAAAAGGATACAAGGTAACTATATATGATCGTTACGACAGAGCTGGAGGGCTACTAATATATGGTATCCCAGGATTTAAATTAGAAAAGCATGTTGTTCAAAGAAGAATAAAACTTTTGGAAGAAAGCGGAATAAAATTTGTCTTAAACTTTGAAGTTGGAAAAGATTCAAGCTTGACGGAGTTAAGAGAAAAACATGATGCAATTTTAATAGCTACAGGAGTTTATAAAGCTAGAGAAGTTAGTCTACCTGGCAACGATTTGAGTAATATTTTCCCTGCCATGGAATTTTTGACAGCATCAAATAAAAAAGGACTAGGTGATAAAGTTGAGCTGTTTGATAACGGAACTTTAAATGCTGAAGGCAAAGATGTTGTAGTAATTGGAGGTGGCGATACAGCAATGGACTGCTTAAGGACTTCAGTGAGACAGAATGCTAAATCTGTAAAATGTTTATATAGAAGAGATAGAGAAAATATGCCAGGATCAGCAAGAGAAGTTGGCAATGCAGAAGAAGAAGGTGTTGAATTCATTTGGTTAACAAGTCCTAAAGAGTTTAAGGGAACAAATAAAATTGAAAGTGTAGTTGTTAATAAAATGAAATTGGGCGAGCCAGATGATAGCGGTAGAAGAAAACCAGTTGTGGAAGAAAATTCAGATTTTGAAATTAAAGCTGATCTTGTAATCAAAGCACTTGGATTTGATCCAGAAGATCTTCCAAAATTATTTAATGAAGAAAAATTACAAGTATCAAGATGGGGAACAATAAAAGCGGATTTTGATACAATGGAAACTAGTATAGAGGGAGTTTTTGCAGCCGGAGATATAGTTCGTGGAGCATCTTTAGTGGTTTGGGGTATCAAAGATGGAAGAGACGCCGCAACATCAATTGATAATTATTTACAAAGTAAACAAAAACTTAGAGTTGCTTAATGAAGTTAAGAAATAAAAATTTAAAAATTTTAAAAAGTAATCATGTTTACTCGGAAGAAATGGAACATGATGCATGTGGTGTAGGTTTAGTAGCATCCACCGAAGGTCTAAAATCAAGAAAAGTCGTAGAATATGGAATCGATGCCTTAAAAGCTGTTTGGCACAGGGGTGCAATAGATGCAGACGGAAAAACTGGAGATGGTGCTGGGATCCATATTGAAATTCCTAAAGATTTCTTTGAGGAAAAAATTGAAGTCACTGGTCATAAACATGATAATTCTGAACTATGTGTGGGTATGATTTTCTTACCAAGAAATGATTATAGCGCTCAGGAGCAATGTAGAACTATTGTTGAAAGTGAACTAACAAAGAGAAATTTTAGTATCTATGGCTGGAGACAAGTTCCTGTTGATCCATCTGTCTTAGGAGAAAAAGCTGAACAAACAAGACCTGAAATTACTCAAGTATTGTTCACATACAATGACAAAAAAGTTGTCAATAAATCTCTGGAACAAAAATTGTATGAAACTAGAAGAGTAATTGAAAAAGAAGCTCTCAATAATCAATTAAATAATTTTTATATATGTTCATTTAGTTCTAAATCTATCATTTATAAAGGAATGTTTTTAGCAGAAGCTTTGTCAGATTTTTATACCGACTTAAAAGATGAAAGATTTATATCTAGGTATGCAATATTTCACCAAAGATTTTCAACCAATACTGCGCCTAGTTGGGACTTAGCTCAACCGTTTAGATCTATAGCGCATAATGGTGAAATAAATACCCTTAAAGGAAATGTTAATTGGATGAAGGTTCACGAAGAAGAGATGTTTAGTCCGGTTTTCGAAGATATAGAGAATCTTAAGCCTGTAATACCAGCTGGAAATTCTGACTCTGCATCATTAGATAATGTTTTTGAGTTATTAAATATTTCTGGACAGCCTGCTCCTCTAGCAAAATTAATGCTAATACCAGACGCTTGGTCAAAAAAAAATAAGGTATTAAAAAAAGATCATCAACAACTATTCAATTTTTTAAATAGTACCATGGAGCCCTGGGACGGGCCAGCTGCTATAGCTGCAACAGATAATGAATGGGTAATTGTTGCAACTGACAGAAATGGATTAAGACCACTTAGATATACAGTGACAAGAGACAAACTTCTTTTTGCAGGAAGTGAAACAGGAATGATAGACTTAAATGAGAAAAAAATTGTATCTAAAGGAAGATTAGGACCTGGAGAAATATTAGGAGTAAGAATAGAAAAAGGCAAAGTATATTCAAATGATGAAATAAAAAACTACCTTTCAAAAGAATATAAACATTACAATAATCAGATTATTGATCTTGATAAAAAATTAGAGGCAGAAACTGAAAAAGTAGAGCTAGAAGGCCAAAGTTTGAGGAATTTTCAACATTGTTTTGGATATAGCATAGAAGATTTAGAATTAATCCTTCATCCAATGGCAGAAGATGCTAAAGAAGCAACAGGCTCAATGGGTGATGACACGCCCTTAGCAGTTTTATCTGACAAATATAGACCACTATATCATTACTTTAGACAAAACTTTAGTCAGGTTACAAATCCACCAATTGACTCTCTAAGAGAAAATAAAGTTATGAGTTTAAAGACAAGATTTGGAAATCTTGGTAATATTTTAGATTTTAGTAAATTAACTAAAGACAATATTTATGTCTTAAATAGTCCGATATTATCAAATGCACAATTTGAAAAATTTTTGAAATTCTTTGGAAATAATAATAAAGTTTTAGATTGTACATTCAGCAAAGATGATGATTTAGAGACATCAATAAATTTACTCAAAGTTAAATCTGAACAAGTTGTTAGAGAGGGGATTAAACAAATAATATTATCAGATAAAAATATTTCAGAAAATAGAATGCCAATGCCGATGCTTTTATGTATAGGGGCAATAAATACACATTTAGTAAAATTAGGTTTAAGAGGTTATGTTTCTATTAATGTTCAAACTGGAGATGCTTTAGATACTCACTCTTTTGCAACATTAATTGGTGTTGGTGCTACTACAGTGAACCCCTATTTAGCTTTTGATAGCTTATATCAAAGACATTCTAAGAAATTATTTGGAAATTTCACTTTTGATGAATGTGTTTCAAGATATATTAAATCAGTAAATCTCGGTCTTCTTAAAATAATGTCTAAAATGGGAATTTCTGTTTTAAGTTCTTATAGAGGCGGATGTAATTTTGAAACTGTGGGACTAAGCAGAACAATTGTGAAAGATTACTTTCCTGGGATGTTATCAAAGATTTCTGGAATTGGTTTAAAAGGAATAGAAAAGAAAATCAGAACTATACACAAAGAAGCATTTTTCAATAATTCAAATATTTTACCTATTGGAGGTATTTACAGATATAGAAAAAATGGTGAAACACATCAGTATCAAGGCAAACTAATTCATTTACTGCAAACTGCGGTTGGACAAGGATCTTATGAAATATATAAAAAATACACAAAAGGTATTTATAATCTAAATCCAATAAGTTTAAGAGATTTAGTAGATTTTAAATCTAAAAATCCCATCGATATATCTAATGTTGAGCCTGCATCTAATATATTAAAAAGATTTGGAAGTGGAAGTATGTCTCATGGAGCTTTATCTAAAGAAGCACATGAAACTCTTGCTGTTGGTATGAACAGAATTAAAGGCGCATCTTGTAGTGGTGAAGGAGGAGAAGATGAAAAAAGATTTAAGATTATGGAGAATGGAGATAGTGCAAATTCAAGGGTTAAACAAATTGCATCAGCTAGATTTGGAGTAACCATTAATTACTTAAATAATTGTAATGAGATTGAAATCAAAATTGCACAGGGTGCTAAACCAGGTGAAGGTGGACAATTACCAGGCTTTAAAGTTACGGATGAAATTGCGAGATTGAGACACTCAACGCCAGGAGTTACTTTAATATCACCTCCACCACATCACGATATTTACTCAATAGAAGATCTAGCTCAATTAATTTATGATTTAAAACAAATAAATCCTAAGGCTAGGGTTGGAGTTAAATTAGTTGCTTCATCAGGAATTGGAACGATAGCTGCTGGAGTTGCAAAAGCTAAAGCAGACATAATTTTAATCTCAGGGCACTCAGGAGGTACAGGGGCCACTCCACAGACAAGCGTTAAATATGTTGGAGTTCCTTGGGAGATGGGATTAACAGAAGCAAATCAGGTATTGACTTTAAATAACTTGAGACATCAAGTGACGCTTAGAACTGACGGTGGAATAAAAACAGGAAGAGATGTTGTGATTGCAGCCATGATGGGAGCAGAGGAATTTGGCGTAGCAACAACTGCTTTAGTTGCAATGGGATGTATAATGGTCAGACAATGTCATTCAAATACTTGTCCAGTGGGTGTTTGCACACAAGATGATAAATTAAGAGAGAAATTTACAGGAACTCCTGAAAAAGTAGTAAACCTTTTTACATTTATAGCAGAGGAAGTAAGAGAAATACTTGCTGATCTTGGTTTCAAATCTTTAAATGAAGTAATTGGAAGAACTGACTTACTAAGGCAAGTAAGCAAAGGATCACCAAACTTGGATGATCTAGACTTAAACCCTCTTTTTGTTCAGGCAGATCCTGGAAAAAATAAAAGATATTGTGAGAAACCTGAAATTAATTCTGTTCCAGATACTTTAGATCAAAAATTATGGCCAGAAATAGAAGACAAAATAGATAAAAAAGAAAAAATTAATCAAGAATTTGAAATTCAAAATACTGATAGAGCAGTTGGTACTAGAATTTCTTATCATTTGTACAAAAAATTTGGAAATAACAATCTTGATGAAAATTCGATCGAATTAAATTTTAAAGGTTCAGCAGGCCAATCCTTTGGTGCTTTTGCTATTAAAGGATTAAAACTAATTTTAAAAGGGGATGCAAATGATTATGTTGCAAAAGGATTATCAGGTGGAACTATTGTGATTAAATTACAAGATGAAAGCAACCTTGTTTCAAATGAAAATACTATTATTGGAAACACTGTTTTGTATGGAGCTACTTCAGGAAAATTATTAGCTGCAGGACAAGCAGGAGAGAGATTTGCTGTTAGAAATTCAGGTGCAACTGCAGTAGTAGAAGGTTGTGATTCAAATGGTTGTGAATACATGACAGGTGGAAACATTATTATATTAGGAGATATTGGCGATAATTTTGGAGCTGGCATGACAGGAGGTATGGCATTTATTTATGACCCTGAAAATCAATTTGATAAAAAAGTAAATCCTGAAAGTGTAGTTTGGCAAACTCCAGAAACTAAATTTTGGATTGAGCATCTAAGGAAATTAATTCAAGAGCATGCGATAGAAACAAATTCAACAATCTCGAAAAAAATTGTTGAGAATTTTGAAAATGAAATAAATAATTTCGTCCAAGTTTGTCCAAAAGAAATGTTAGATAAGTTAGAAAATCCTATATCAAATAAAAAATTAGTCGGTCAAGCTAGTTAGTATTTTTAATAATATTATCTAACTCTTTACAAATAATATTTAGATTTTTGTTTGACGAGAGACTATGGTCACCCTTCTTAATTATATTTAATTTTTTTTTTGCTTTGCTGAAAATTTTTAAAACTTCTCTTGAGTATTTAATTGGTACAACTTCATCTTTTTGACCATGGACCATAGTAACAGGTATTTTCATTGGAATTTTAACATTCAAAACTTTATTTTGTTTTTTTCTTCCATCTTTAATTAATTGATTAGTTATGAGATACTCATACCCACCATTTTTAATTTTGCTAATACCTTTTTTGATAATTTCACTCTTTGTCTTTTTTGAAAATTTTTTCCACATTATTCTTGTTAAAAA
>CACPEZ010000004.1 GCA_902633125.1 uncultured Pelagibacteraceae bacterium | reverse complement strand
CATGTTATAAGAGTTAAGCCATTTCCTTTAATAATATCACCAAAAGCAAACTGTACTTTAGATGATTTTAAAAATTTGGCTGAAAAAAAATTTAAAGAATACCGCCAAAAATATAAAAAATATTTTGAAACTAATAAGAAAAAAACTAAAGAAAAAAAAGTAATGCTTGATACATCTCCTAGAGTAATTCTTGTTCAGAATTTTGGTTTATTTACAGTAGGAGATACCTTAAATGCTGCAAAAATTGCAGGAGATTTAACTCAAACTAATGCCAATGTAATTTCAAGTGTTGAGGAAACATCCAGATATAAATTTTTATCAAAAAAAGACTTATTTGATGTTGAGTATTGGTCCTTGGAACAAGCAAAAATAAATAAAGCAAAAAAAGAGTTGCAAGGCAACGTTGTTGTTATCACTGGTAGTACTGGTGAAATTGGTAAAGCCACCTATAAATTATTTAAAAAATATGGAGCAGAAGTTGTTTTGCTTGATATTAATGAAAGTAAGATAAATGATTTACAGACTAAAATAAGCGATCTTTGTATTCACTGTGATGTAACTGAAAAACAAAGTGTAAAAAAGGCATTTAGTAAAATTTTGGAAATATACGGAGGTGTAGATATTTTAATATCTAATGCAGGTACTGCTATAGGTGGATCAATTGCAGAAGTTAATGATGAAATACTTCGAAAAAGTTTTGAAGATAATTTTTTCTCACATCAAAATTGTGCTTCAGAGGCTGTAAAAATTATGAAAAAACAAAATATAAATGGATGTTTGTTATTTAATATTTCTAAGCAATCAGTTAATCCTGGTAAAAATTTTGGACCATATGGATTGCCTAAGTCTGCGCTTTTAAATTTATGTAAACAATATGCAGTTGATTATGGACATCTTGGTATTAGATCAAATGGTGTTAATGCTGACAGAATTAGAAGTGGTTTATTAAATGATAAAATGATTAAACAAAGAGCAAAGGCAAGAGAAGTAACCACAGATCAATATATGAGTGGTAATCTGCTGTTAAGCGAAGTTAAAGCAGATGATGTAGCCAAAGCTTTTTATCATCTTGCGATATCAAAAAAATCAACTGGAGCAGTATTAACTGTAGACGGTGGAAATATTGCTGCTTCTTTAAGATAATTAATTAAATAAATTTTTTAAGCCCTCAGAAGAAGCATCGCAAACTCCCTTTTCTGTTATTAATGCAGTAACATATTTAGCAGGTGTTACATCAAAGGCTAAATTTAATGATTTGCTTTTTTTAGGATATATTAAAACTTTATCAACTTTATTATCTCTGTTAATTCCATCCACATGAGAAAGTTCTTTTGGATCTCTTTCTTCTATTGGAATATCTTTAGAGTTTTTTAAATTCCAATCTATAGTTGAGCTTGGTAAAGCAACATAAAAAGGTACTTTATTATCATAAGCTGCAAGAGCTTTTAAATATGTTCCAATTTTATTACACACATCTCCGTTAGATAATGTCCTATCTGTTCCAACAATACACATATCAACCTGTCCTCTTTGCATTAATATTCCACCTGTATTATCTGCTATAATTGTATTTGGAATTTCTTCTTCATTAAGTTCATATGATGTAAGATTTGCTCCTTGATTTCTTGGTCTAGTTTCATCTACCCAAACATGTATTGGTATTCCTTTTTTATGTGCATGATAAATAGGAGAAGTTGCAGTTCCCCAATCTATTGTAGCTAACCAACCTGCATTACAATGTGTGAGAATATTGACGGTATCTTTTTTTTTATTATATATATCTTCAATAATATTTAATCCATTTTTACCAATACTTTCACAAAATCCCTCATCTTCTTTACAAATTTCTTTAGCTTCATTGAGTGCAACATTAAATAAATCTCCAGGTTCAACAAATGATAATTTGTTATTCATTCTATGAACTGCCCACTGAAGATTTATAGCCGTCGGCCTAGAAGCAACTAATTCCTCTGAACTTTTTTTTATAAAATCTAAACTGTTATTTTCTTTTATAGCTAGAACTAATCCAAATGCAGCCGTTCCTCCAATTAATGGTGCACCTCGAACTTCCATTGTTTTGATAGCATTTATAGCGTCTTTAACTGAACTTAATTCTTTTATTACAAATTTATGTGGAAGTTTTGTCTGATCTATAATTTTTACAACTTGTTTTTCTTCATCTAACCAAATTGTTTTATATTTAACACCATTAATTTTCATTAATTAAGAACTCTTCCTGCTATTGTTTTTAATTTATCTTTAGTTTTTTGAGTTCTTTTTTCTGGAGCAGTAATTATTGCTACATCTAAACAATTATTAGTTGGATCATTGGGATCTATATGATTTTCAAAGTTATCTATCAAATTTTTAATCATATTTTTTGCTTTCGCGGCATTATCTAAGAGTACTTTTATAACTTGTTGAACATCAACATTTTCATGATCTGGATGCCAGCAATCATAATCTGTTACCATCGATACAGAAGCATATCTGATTTCAGCTTCTCTTGCTAGCTTGGCTTCTGGCATATTTGTCATTCCAATAACATCAGCTTTCCAAGATCTATACAGGTTTGACTCTGCTAATGTAGAGAATTGTGGACCTTCCATTACAACATAAGTTCCACCTCTTTGATAAGGTATATTTTCTTTTTTAATAGCGTCTTCGCAAGCATTCATTAGCCCACTTGAAGTTGGATGTGCCATTGATACATGTGCTACAATCTCATCATCAAAAAAGGTTTTATTCCGAGCAAAAGTCCTATCGATAAACTGATCAACAATTACAAATTTTCCTGGCGGTAAATTTTCTTTTAAAGATCCAACGGCTGAAACAGAGACTATGTCTGTAATACCAAGTTGTTTAAGTGCATCAATATTTGCTCTAAAATTTATTTTCGAAGGAGAAATAAAATGACCTTTTCCGTGTCTTGGAAGAAAATAAATTTCTTTATTATTGTATTTTGCCTTTAAAATTAAATCTGAGGGTTTTCCCCATGGAGTATTTAAATCTAAAGTTTCTCTATCTTTAAACTCTTCAACATCATATAGGCCACTTCCACCGATAATTGCTAATTTATTATTTGCCATAATACATTTTAGATTATAATTAAGTTTTATGGATTTAAAAGAACATATTAGATCAATTCAAGACTATCCTAAAAAGGGAATTCTATTTAGAGACATCACAACTCTCATAAAAAATGAAAAGGCATTTAAAGAATGTATCAACCAAATTGTTGAAAGATCAAAAAAATTTAATTTTGATAAAATAGCCGCTGTAGAATCTAGAGGTTTTGTATTTGCTTCCGCTATTTCATATATCTTAGATAAGCCATTTATAATGTTAAGAAAAAAAAATAAATTACCTGCAGAAGTACACTCTGTTGATTTTGAGCTTGAGTATGGAACAGCTACAATTGAAGTTCACAAAGACTCATTTAATCAAAATGATAATGTATTAATTATTGATGACTTAATTGCTACTGGAGGCACTGCTGACGCTGCAGCTAAACTAATAGAAATATCAAAAAGTAGGGTTGCGGGATTTATTTTTGTAATTAATCTATTTGATCTTGGTGGTACTGATAATCTTTTAAAAAAAGGATATAAAGTTGAAAATCTTTTAGATTTTCCTGGTCATTGATGGTAGCGGGAAGTGGGATCGAACCACTGACCTCGGGCTTATGAGTCCCGCGCTCTAACCAACTGAGCTACCCCGCCGTAAATAATTGTTGGTTTATACTACTTTTATTTTTTGATGCAAACAAGATTTCACTTGTTCTTTTTCTTATCTTTTTTAATTTTTCGTTTTTCCTTTAGAGAAAGTTTAGCTTTTTTCATCACACTAGAGTCTTTAAATGATTTTCCACTATATCTTTTTGACATTTAATTTAATTTTTCAAAGAACTTATCTTTTAATTGATAGGTAAAAGGATATTCTTTTCCAAGTGGTTGGAATTTAGTCTTAATTACTATTACGTTTTGCTTATCAAGTTTAAATTTCCATGTTAATTTGATGTCTCCTGAAAACACTCTTAACTTGCCTAAGTTTGTAAATCTCCATCCATCTTCTGAAATAACTTTTCCATCTTGGTATCTTTTGTAATTTTTTTCATCAAATATATAAGTTACTACACCTTGATTTCTCTCATCTTCAAGAGTTATTGCATAATTATTTAAAAATTCTGCCATTTGAGATTTATTCAAACTTTTCTTTGTTATAGATTTTAAAAAATCAGTAGTTTTATCAATTGTTTCATCTATTTTATCTTTAGCTATTGAGATCGATGATAAATAAAGAAAAATGAAAAGAATGCTAAAAATTTTTTTAAACATACCTTATTAATTTAATAAATTTATTGTAAATAAAAAGGTAAATATTGAAGCAAATGTTGAAATAAATATTGCCTTAATAATATTTTCTGGACTTACATTGTATGCAGAACACATAACAATTGAAGTAGCTCCACATGGGCCAACACTAACCAACAAAGCACCAGCAAAATTAATTGGATTTGACAAGCTAAAGAATGTGTACCCTAAAATTAGCAAAATCAGTGGTGAAATAATAAGTTTTAATATTGAAATAGTAATTGTTAATTTATTGAAAACTTTTTTTGAGTAAAAAGATAGAATAATACCAATTGCAAATAACCCAACTGGCATCACACATGCTGCCAGTCTTTGAAGAATATACTCAAATGGGGTTTCGTCTATATTGATCTTTGAAATTCTTATTATCAATCCAATTAAAATTGCTAATATCATTGGATTTAATATTAAATTTTTTAAAAACTGAAATAATTTAATTTTTTTTTTGACAGTAAGCTCTAAAAAGAAACTAACTATGGATAATAAAACTACACTATCCATTAAAATAATACCTGATATTTGAGTTATCGTACTTCCAGAAAAGAAAATTTCTGCAATAGGTAAAACTAATATGACGTGATTAGATAAAGCAACTGTTAAAGCCCAAATGATAGATTCTTGTATTGATCTTTTGAAAGTATTTTTTGTTAATAAGAAAGCAAATATTCCACTTGTTAATTGCATTAAAAAATATGATGAAATTTGAGACACATCTATTTCACCAACATCACTTTGTGCAACAAGTTTTATAATTAAAGCTGGTACCGCTATATAAAATGAAAATAAATTAAATATTCTAGCCTTTTGTAAATCAAATATTTTAATATATCCTAAAAGATAACCAATAAGAGTAATACCTATAAATGGAGTTAAACCTAGAAATACCTGAAACATTATTGGACAGTAATTCTATGCATAATTCTATTACCTTTAAAGGCCGTTGCTTGATGTAGCATAGATCTATTATCCCAAATGGCTAATTGGTTCTTTTCCCACTCTAAAGAATATTGAAAACTTTTTTTTAATTGGTGTTTAAATAAATAAGTTTTAAATTTTTTGTCAATTTTACTATTATTAAAACGTATAAAGTGTCCTGGACTACAATATAAAGTATATTTACTATTTATTTTCCTTATTAATTTATGCTTTGAGATAAGTTCTTTCGTTTTTTTCCCCTTTTCTTTCTCTCTTTCCAATCTAGTTACAGAAATAGGTCCCTCTGATGAAAATATACATTTTTCATTTTTAAACTTTCTTTTGAAACTAGCTGGTAATTTTTCATAAGCTAAATATTGGGAACAGAAATCTGTGTTTGCCTGCCCTTTTTTTGGAACTAACTTAGATAGTAACATAGTAAATCTAGGTGGCTTTTTAGTATAAATTGAATCAGTATGAAATTGCTCCCCAAAACTAGGTCCTTTATCAGTAGATTTTCTTTGAACAACAGTTATTTGAGGATATTTTTTATTCAATCCTTTAAGTCTTGGATAGTTTGCAAGTTTTCCAAATTTTTTTGCAAATTTTACATAATGATCAGAGCTTAATTTTTGGTTTCTAAAATAAATCATCCCATATTTTGAAAGAGCAGATTTTATTTTTTTTAACGACGAATTGTTAATTTTATTTAAATCGCAGACTAATTCTGCACCTATATTTTTTTTATTAGGAATAATTTTAAACATTTTTTAAAAAGAAACTTTTTAATTGTTTAATTGTTTCTTTGGGATTTTGCTCTGGTATAAAATGTCCAGATTTAACAGCAACTCCGACAACTTTTTTATTTGAATATTTTTGCCAAATTTTAATAGGTTTAAATTGTTTGTTTATAACTCCATTTTTTCCCCATAAAACTTGAACAGGAATATTTAATTTTTTCTTACGATCGTTCCTGTCATGATCAAGATCAATTGTAGCAGATGCTCTATAATCCTCACATGATCCGTGTATTCTTTTTGGTTGCTTAAAGCACTTTAGATAACCCTCTTCAACTTTTCCAAATTTATGATTGCCAGACCATTTATCTAAGCAATACTTCATCCATTTCCTTGGATCACTCATTATCATTCTTTCTGGTAACCATTTTGGTTGAATTAAGAAGAACCAATGAAAGTAAGCTTTTGCAAAATCTCTAGTAGTTAGTTCGTACATATCTAAAGTTGGACAAATATCTAATACACTTAGAGCAAGCACGTTTTTTCTGTGGTCTCTTGCTAATCTATGAGCAACTCTTCCACCTCTATCATGACCTGCAACAAAAAATTTAGGATATCCCAATTTTACCATCATTTGTTTCATGTCATTAGCCATTTCTCTTTTTGAATAATTAAAATGCTTACTATCAGATGACGGTGCTAAACTATTTCCATAACCTCTAAGGTCTGCTGCAACCACTGTAAAACTTTTAGATAACTCTGGAGCTGTTTTGTGCCACATTAAATGAGTTTGAGGATAACCATGGAGTAATAATAAAGGTGGTCCTTCTCCTTTAACTTTGCAAAAGACTTTCCCTTTTTTAACTTTTATGTATCTGCTATTAAAACCTTCAAACATTTATTTACTTTAATATATATTTTTATAATTCAATCAGTAATTTTAAAATTGTTCAAATACAACGTTAATAAGGTCAATTATTAAATTGAATTATCATTCATTGGATGTATACCTTCATTTTTGTGAGAATTGAAGAAGAGCTAAAACTAGATTATTCCGACGTACTTTTTAGACCTAAAAGAAGCACTCTTAAAAGTAGAAAAGATGTTAATTTAAAGAGAACCTATCGTTTTAAATACAGTAAAAACGAATGGTCTGGAATTCCTATAATGGCAGCTAACATGGATGGTGTAGGCGTCCTTGGTGTTGCTGAAAAATTATCTGACTATGGAATGATTACATGTTTAACAAAACAACATGATGTAAAGAAAATTAAACAATTTAAAAAAATAAAATCAATATATCCAAATGTAGCTTTAAGTATTGGAACAAAAAAAGAAGACTTTCAAAATTTAGATAAAGTTTTAAAAGAATTTAGTTTCATTAAATTTATTTGTATTGATGTTGCAAACGGTTACTCAGAGCATTTTAGTAAATTTTTAAAATCTGTTAGAGATAAATATCCAACTAAAACAATCATAGCAGGTAACGTTGTTACTGCTGATATGACTCAAGAATTAATTTTATCAGGTGCAGATATTGTTAAAGTTGGAATTGGACCAGGTAGTGTTTGTACGACACGAATACAAACTGGAGTTGGATATCCACAGTTAAGTGCAGTAATAGAATGTGCTGATGCTGCTCATGGATTAGGTGCACATATCATTGCAGATGGCGGATGCACATGTCCAGGTGATGTTGCTAAAGCATTTGGTGGAGGAGCTGATTTTGTTATGCTTGGAGGAATGTTTGCAGGTCATGATGAAGGTAAAGGAAAATTAGTAAAATCTAATGGTTCTAAATATGTCGAATTTTATGGATCGAGTTCTGAAACCGCAAATAACAAACATTATGGTGGACTATCAGACTACAGAAGTAGCGAAGGCAGAACAGTAAGAGTGAAGTACCGTGGTAAAATTAATGATACCATTTTAAATATTTTAGGTGGTGTAAGAAGTAGTTGTACATATGTTGGTGCACCCTCTTTAAAACAATTAAGCAAGTGTACAACTTTTGTCAGAGTTACTAAGCAATTTAACGACACATTCGCTAAATAGATGAAAGAATATTCTATAGCTTCTATTGCTGGTGACGGCATTGGCAAAGAAGTTGTACCTGAAGCGCAAAAAATATTAAAAGAAATTTCTCAACAACATCAATTCAAATTAAAGATAGAAGATTATGATTTTGCATCATGTGATTATTATGAAAAACATGGAAAAATGATGCCTGATGATTGGCAAGATAAATTAATTAAACACGATGCAATTTTCTTTGGTGCAGTTGGTATGCCAGATAAATACCCTGACCACATAACCCTTTGGGGATCATTGTTAAAATTTAGAAGAGAATTTGACCAATTTATTAATTTAAGACCTGTAAAACTTTTTGAGGGTGTAAATGCTCCATTAGCTAATAAAAAACCTGGTGATATTGACATGATAATTGTTAGAGAAAATACTGAAGGAGAATATTCATCAGTTGGTGGGAGAATGTATCAAGGTACTGATAGAGAAGTTGTTATTCAAGAAACAATAATGTCAAAACACGGAATAGATAGAGTTCAACAATTTGCTTTTGAATTGGCTAAAAAAAGAAAAAGAAAAAAATTAACAAGTGCAACAAAATCAAATGGAATATCAATTACAATGCCTTATTGGGATGAAAGATTTAATGAGAATAAAAAGAACTATTCTGATGTGGAAACTGATCAGTACCATATTGATATATTAGCTGCTAGATTTGTTTTAAGTCCTGAACGTTTTGATGTGATAGTCGCATCAAACCTTTTTGGAGATATTTTATCAGATCTAGGACCGGCTTGTACCGGAACTATTGGAATTGCACCGTCAGGAAATATAAATCCAACTAATAAGTATCCATCATTATTTGAACCCGTTCATGGATCAGCGCCGGATATTGCGGGCAAAGGGATAGCTAATCCAGTAGGACAAATTTGGTCAGCTGCAATGATGTTAGATTATTTAGGTGAAAAAGAAGCTTCTGATAGAATAGTAAAATCAATTGAATTAACTCTTAAAGATAAAGACAGTCGAACAAAAGATCTTCAAGGCTCTAGTAATACAGAACAGTGTTCAAAAAAAATTTTAGATAATCTTAGCTCGGTCTAAAATTTAATCACAAATATGAATTTTCTTAAAAATAAATCTATTACCAAAGTTATAATTTTATCTATATCTGGATTTTTTATTTTAGTTTGCCAAGATTCTACTGCAAAATATCTGGGAACATTAATGCCATTAAATCAAGTAATTTGGGGCAGATTTTTTTTTCACTTTGTGATTATTTTAATTTTATTCGCGATATTAAAACCTAAGTTAAACTTAAAAAGCAATTTTAAAATTAATTTTATTAGATCTATATTAATGGTTTTTGCTACTTTTTTTTTCATTCATTCTTTACAAAAATTTGACCTTGTCGATATATACGTAGTTTTCTTCTCAGCTCCTTTAATTGTATCAATTTTAACAGCATTATTTTTAAAAGATATTCTTTCATCTAAAGGTATAATTTTAATGTTATTAAGCTTCGGGTGTATAATTTATTCAATGAGTCCTAGTATGAAAGTCTTAAGTTTAGACTTAATTTTTCCTTTGGTACCACCAGTATGTTGGGCTTTATATCAATTTTTTACAAAATTTATTTCTGGTAATAATGATCCTTTAGTGGCGTTATTTTATGCTGCTGTTGTTGGGGCCATTGTTTTCTCTATTTATGTAATGTTAGACTGGACACCTATTGAGAATAAAAAGTTGTGGATTTGGTTAATATTTCTAGGTGTATTAGGTTTTACTAGTCATCTTTTAATTATATTTGCAATTCAACTATCAAATTTATCTTTTGTAACTAATTTTCAATATTCACAATTAATTTGGTCGACATTAATTAATTTTTATATTTTTGGTGTACCTTTTGATTTTAATAAAACTTTTGGAGTTATTGGAATAATAGTTTTTGGAGTTTTATTTGTTCAAGCCGAAAGTAGAAAAAAGAAAATTAATTCTTAAAATCTTTATTGTTTAAAGGTTTTTCCAACACCTCAACTGGATATTTTTGTTTTTCAATTTCAATATATATATTTTTGTCTTTTAATGTTTCAACTGTATTTCCAGAATTGACATATCCAAAAGAAAGATTTTTATCATAACAAAAAGAATAATTTCCTGAAGTTGTTCTACCAATTATTTTGTCATCCATATAAATAGGCTCTTCATGTAATAAAAGTGGCTCACCAGGTTTGCTGTCTTTAAGAGTAAACATCATCATTCTCTTATCTAATTTTTGGTCTTTAATTTTTAATAGAGCATCTTTTCCAATAAAGTTTACATTTTTCTTATAGCTAATTGCAAATTTTAAACCTGCTTGATACTGATTTTCTTCTGGTGAAATATCATGTCCCCAGTGAACAAATCCACTTTCCATTCTCATAATATCCATTGCATGCATTCCACAATGAGATAGTTCGAAGTTTTTACCCTCTTCAATTAGAATTTCATATAAATCCTTAGCTAAACTTGAGTCAACATAAAGCTCAAATCCTAACTCACCAACATAAGAAAGTCGTTGAGACCAAACTTTAATACCATTTATCATGATGAACTTCCCAGTTCCAAACTTAAATTCATCATTACTAAAATCATCATTACTTATTTTCGAAATCATCTCTCTACTCTTTGGACCGAATAATCCTAGACAACAAATATCCTCTGTTACATCTTTAAATGATACATCTTCATCTAAATACTTTAATATATGATATTTATCGTGTTCTCTCGTAGCTGCTGAGCTTACAATTCTGAAATAATTTTTATCCATACATACAACAGTTAAATCTGTTTCTATTCCTCCATCTTCATTTAGCATATGAGTGTAAGTTGTTTTTCCAATTTCATTTTTAATATTAGCAGTGCACAACTTTTGTAGTTCTTGGTGAGTTTTTTCACCTTTCAAATCAAATTTTGAAAATGTTGAGAAATCAAATAGACCAACATTTTTTCTTGCATTTAAAGTTTCGTGTTTTGCTGAAGGGTACCAATTTTGATAATTAAAACTATATTCATATTTAGGCTCTTTACCATTTAATGAATACCACATTGGTCTTTCAAATCCTCCTGCAACTCCAAAACAAGCTCCTACTCTTTTTAATTCTTCATGATAGGGCAAAAGTTTTTGATTTCTTGATGTATTTGGTTGTTTATAAGGCCAATGCATTCCATACAGATCACCAAGCGTTTCTGTTACTCTTTCCATAATAAAGTTTTTTGAAGAATGGAATTTTTGAAACCTTTTAATATCCACTGAAAATAAATCTTCATTAATATATCCATTCATCATCCATTCGGCAGTAACCCTACCCGCTCCTCCTGAACTAGCAATTCCAATGCTATTAAAGCCACAACATGTATATAGATTTTTAACTTCAGGGGTTTCGCCTAATAAATATTGAGTATCTGGAGTAAAAGACTCTGGACCAGAGAAGAATTTTCTTATTCCTGCACTTTCTAACATTGGCAATCTATGAAATGATTTTTCTAAGAAAGGTTCAAAGTGATCAAAATCATCTGGCAGTTCACCAAACGAAAAATTGTCTGGTACTCTTCCTGTATCTTTAAAAGCCGGTTTTGCCTTTGGTTCAAAAATACCAACAAGCATTTTTCCTGCATCTTCTTTCAAATATAAACAAGCATTATAATCTCTTAAAACGGGAAGATTTTGAGGTAAATTTTTTATTGGCTCAGTGATTATATAAAAATGTTCATTTGGGTATAAAGGAACACTAACATTAATTTCTTCACCTAATTGTCTTGACCACATTCCTGTAGCCATAACAACGTATTCACAATCAATGACACCTTTATCAGTTTCTACCCCACTAATTCTAGAATTTTTAATTAAAATTTTTTTTACAGGTGTTTTTTCAAAAATCTTTGCGCCCTCCATTTTTGCAGCTTTTGCAAGTACGTTAGTTACTCCAACTGGATCTGCTTGAGCATCTTTTGGCATATAAACACCACCCACAATATCTTCACAATGTAATACGGGATACAATTCCTTTAAACGTTTTTTATTAAGAACTTCTACTTCAACATCTGATAATTGAGCAGTTGTTGCTTGTCTTAGTAGTTCTTGCATTCTTTCTTTGGTAGATGCAACTGTGATTGCACCATTTTGCTTCATTCCGGTTGATAGACCTGTAGTCTTTTCTAAATCTTTATAAAGATCTAAAGAATATTTTCTTATTTTTGTAATTGTTGATGATGCACCTAATTGACCTAGAAGACCTGCAGCGTGCCAAGTAGTTCCTGATGTTAGTTGATCTCTTTCAAGCAATATTACATCTTTCCAACCAAATTTTGCCAGATGATAAGCACATGATGTTCCGGCAACGCCTCCGCCTATAACAACTACTTTAGTACTTTTTGGTAACTCTTTCATACTTAATGTGATTTATACGATTAAATTTAAAAGCAAACAATATGATCGATATGGATGGGTCTTTTTATACCAAATTTTTCATCGACTTCATGTTGATGAATATGATGAGAATGTACAAAAACTGGTATTAATTTATTACTTAATGTTTTTAATGTATAAATAAAATTTGATCCTCTGAATTTCCTATCCACTACTTCAAGTTTAAGATTGCTCGCATCATCATGCTGTAAGTCCTCTGGCTGTATTAATAGTTTTACTTTAGATCCTATTGGGAACGGTCTAGCGAAATTTCCAGTTATTGTACCTAAATCTTCATTTTCAAGACTTTTAGGACTGGTAACTTCTGCTGGTATTAATGTGCCTCTGTTTAAAAAATTAACAACCTCTACTGAATTTGGCAAATGATAAACATTATATGGATCATCATATTGCTTTAATTCACCATCTAATATTATTCCACATTTACTGCCTAGATAAAAAGCTTCATAAGAATCGTGTGTTACAATTATTGTAGTTATTTTTGAATTTGTTAAAATTTGTTTTAATTCAACTTGAATTTCCTCCTTAAAACTTTGATCTACATTAGATAATGGCTCATCAAGCATTAATAAATCAGGTTGAGAAACTAAAGATCTTGCTAGAGATGCTCTTTGGGCTTCGCCAGCACTTATCTCATGCGGAAATTTATTTAATATTTTGTTTAAGTTTAAAAAATTAATTACTTCTTTAGTTTGTATTTTTTTATCATCTTTCACTCTATCTGAGCCAAGATTAATATTTTTTTCTATATTGTAATGAGGAAATAAACTGTTCTCTTGAAATGATAGAGCAATGTTACGGTTTTCTGGCTCAATATGAATATTTTCAGAAGAGATTGTTCTGCCTTTCAGATTAATTTTACCTTTATTAATTTTTTCTAAACCCGCAATGGTTCTTAATATTGTGGTTTTACCTATGCCAGAGGGACCAAGTAAACATACTATTTCACCTTCATTTTCAATATTTAAAGTAACATTATTAACTTTGTTTTTCCCACCTGCAGTAAAGGAAACATTATCAATTTCAAAAAAATTATCAGCCATTAGTCTTTCAAAATAAATTTAGATGTGATCAAAATAAATGTACTTGCAATCAATATCAAGAATAATGATGGAACTGCTGCTGCTTCTAAAAGATCTTGAGATGCGAATATATATGCTGTTGTAGCGAATGTTTCAAAGTTAAATGGTCTCAATATCAAAGTTATAGGTAATTCTTTTATTACTTCTATAGTAATCAATATCCCTATAAGAAAAACAGAATTTTTTAAATAAGGAACATGAATTCCTAAAAAAGTTTTTATTTTCGAGTAACCAAGAAGATAAGAACTTTCATCAATTGACCTATTTATTCTTTCATAACCAGTTTTCAAACCGTTATAAGCTAATGAATAAAATCTGATAAAATAAACTATTACTAAACCAAAAATAGATCCTATAAATACTCTCTTTATAGAATTAAATTCAAAGGCTTTTATAAAAGTATTATCAAACCAAGCAATAAAAGTGATGAATGCTACAGCTAAAATTACACCAGGGATTGCATAACCAGTAATAGAAAATGTTGTAAGATAATTTAAGAATTTACTTTTAGTTACTCTGTTTCCATAATTTGAAATAAATGAAAAAATTACTAGAACAACACTTGATAAAAATACCAAGTAAATTGTGTTTATAAATAATTGAAAAGTATTTAAATCAAATAAATTTTTTGGAAAAATTATTGTCCAATACAACATTTGTAAAACAGGGAATAAAAAGCTGACTAAAAAAACTAAAAAACAAAATCCGAATGCTAAAGATCCTTTTGAAAAGTTTAATTTAATTTTCTTCTTTTCTTTAATTCCTCCCTTAACTGGAGAGTGATATTGAGCTTTTTTTCTTGAGATATTCTCAATAAAAAAAAGTCCTAATATAAATAATAGCAAAAAAAAATGAGAGCTGATTTGCAAAAGCTAAATCATCAAAAGATATCCATGAATCATATATTCCAGTAGTAAGAGTTGCTATTCCAAAAAATGATACTGCTCCAAAATCTGATAATGTTTCCATAGCAACTAATGCTAAACCCGCAACTATAGCTGGTCTTGCAGATGGTAAAATGATTTTAAAGAAAGATTTATATTTTGAAAAACCTAGATTTTGTCCTAATTCTATTAAATTTTGAGACTGATAATGAAAAGATGCTCTAGTTAAAACGTAAACATATCCAAATAGTGAAAAAGAAATAGATAAAATAGCACCAAGCATACCATCAAATTTTGGAATGGATTGATTATATTCACCAGGTCCAAATAAAGATTTCAATATTGAGTATAGTGTTCCAAAGTTTTCAAAAAAAGCAGTTAATGAATAAGCATAAATGTAAGCAGGTACTGCAAAAGATAATATTAAAGCCCATTTAAAAAATTTAACACCTAGAAAATCATAAAATGAAACTACATATGCACTGCCAACACCTAAGAATAATGTAAGAACTAAAACTCCTAAAAGTAATATTAAGGAATTATAAATATATTCAATTAAAAATGTATTTTTTAAAATATCAAAGTAATTAGTTGTTTCCTGGAAGAAACTTGCAAACACAGTTAAAATTGGAATTGCAACAACAAATGAAACTAAAAATGAAGAAAGGTACCAGGAATTAAATTTCATATATTATAATCCGCCTTATAATCATGAAAATCAAAAGTGCCCATGGCTTAGGAGACCAAACCATAGGCACAAACTTTAGAAAATCAAAAATTAAATACTTTTAGGATATGCGGAACCTCCTTAGTTTTAATTTCAGACAATTTTCTATTATTTACACGTTTATTGATTTTTTCACACTCCGAAGCACATGCAGGACAGGCTTTGGAAGATTTATTATAATCAACTTCCGTAGTAAATTTTTTTTTAACAGCTATCATTTACTTCCAACCTGCAGCCAACATTACTTCTAATGCATCTGCTTGTTTTGCACCGTATGACTTTACACTTGTTTTAGTATCCATTACAAAGTTCATCTCTTTGCCTGGAACTAAATCATTAGGTGTTACACCACCGATCATTGGATACTCAAAAGTATTATTTACAATGTGATTTTGAGCCTCTGTTGATAATAAAAACTCAACTAATTTTACAGCATTAGCTTTGTTTGGTGCATATTTAAGCATTCCAGCTCCACTAATATTAATGTGCGTTCCTCTATCTTGTTGATTAGGGAAAAAAGGCATTACTTTTTTTGCTGCTTCTTGTTGTTCAGCACCTTTTTTTCCAGATAACATCAATGCATGATAGTATGTATTTGCAACAGCAATATCAGCTTCTCCAGCTGCAACAGCCATGATTTGAGCACGGTCGTTACCTTTTGGAGTTCTTGCCATGTTTGCCACAACAGCTTTAGACCATTCTGCAGTTTTTGCTTTACCATTATTCTTAACAAGTGAAGCAACTAAAGATTGGTTATAAATGTTGTTAGATTTTCTAATTACTAATCTACCTTTCCATTTTGGATCAGCTAGACCTTCGTAAGTCATGCCATTTAGTTCATTTGCATTTACTCTTTCAGGTGAATAATAAATTATTCTTGCTCTCTTAGCTATTCCAGTCCATTTAGCAGATCTAAATTGTGCAGGTACAGCATCCTTAATAGCTTTTGACCAACCAGCGTTTTGCATCATGCCTTTAGCTGCAAATGCACCTAATCTTCCAGCATCAGCTGTGATGTATAAATCTCCAACACAGTCTACTCCCTCTTCTGTAATTCTTTTTTGCAGGGCTTTATCTTTACCTGATACTACGTTTACTTTAATTCCTGTTGCTTCTGTGAACTTTTCATATAATTGAATGTCGGAATCATAGTGTCTTGCACTAAAAATATTGACCTCAGCTGCAATCGTAAAACTTGAAATTAAAGCAAAAAACAATGAAATTATTGTCAATTTTCTCATTCTACTCCTTAAATTTATATTTATATTAAACGTAACTTGTCCTGCAATGCGGATGATAACTATTCTCAATGAAAATGATTATCAATTGCAATATTGTCGCAATTGATAATCAATCGCAATTAGTGCTGTTTTTTGGATAAATTATTTAAAATTCCCACTCAGAAATTTTACTGTAAAGGAAGTTTCTAAAAGCTTGAACTCTAGCAACATTTTTAAGTGATTGAGGATATACAAAATGTGCCTCAGTAGTTGGACCTTGAACGCTTGGTAAAACTTTAACAATATTTGGTTGTTTCACAGTTAAGTAATCTGGAATTGCAGCTAGTCCTACACCGCTTTGAACAGCTAATAGTAAACCATAAACACTATTCACTCTCATTACAGTTTTTCTTTTTTTATTATCTTTCATTCCAAGTTTTAATGCCCAATCTGGATTATAAACTGGTGATGGAGCTCCTCTACCAAATGAAATAAAGTTGTGCTTATTTAAGTCATTAATTGTCTTAGGATATCCATGTTTTTCTAGGTATTTTGGTGATCCGTAGATGTGATAATTGATATCTATAAGCTTTTTTTGAATGTAATTAAGTTGTTTTGGTCTTCTCATAAATATACCAATATCCGCTTGTCTTGTACTTAAATCTAGTTCTCTATCATCAAATATCAGTTCAACCTCAATTTCAGGATTAAGTTGCATAAATTCCTGTATTCTTGGTGTTAACCAGGTTGTTCCAAAACTAACTACTGTTGTTACTGACAGTTTTCCAGAAGGTTTGGTTTTTTTGTCTCCTAAAGTTGTTTCTACCTCTTTTAATTTAGAGATAACTTCATGTGCCGTTTTAAATACATATTCGCCATTTTCAGTTAGTGTTAAACCTCTAGCATGACGCTCAAATAATTTAACTTTTAAATCTTCTTCTAAAGATTGAATTTGTCTACTAATTGCAGATTGGCTAAGGTTTAGAATAACAGTTGCGCTTGTAAAACTACCTGCCTCAGCAACTGCATGAAATATTTTTAATTTATCCCAATCCATTATTTATTTACATCCACTACTATTTTATGTTTTAAATTTCCTTTTAATATATCGGGATAGACATTTAATAATTCATCTAATCCAATAGTATTTACTGATTTTTCTAAAATATCAAAATCTAGTAAACCAGGAAATTCTCCCCAGACAAACTCTTTTCTTTTTTTACTGATATTAACCGAGTCTACTCCCCATAATTTAACTGCTCTTAATATAAATGGAATTACTGATGTATTTAATTTATTGCCACTAGCATTTCCACATATGGCAACAATTCCTTTTGGTTTAGTTTGAGCTATTGCATTAGATAAAATGTTACCACCCACGGTATCTACAACTCCATCCCATGTTCCTTTATCTATTAATCTTGCTTCGCCCTCAAATTCTTTACGATCTATAACGTTTTTTGCACCAAGTTCTTTTAAGTAATCTGCTTTATCTGGTTTACCAGTTATAGCTGTTACATTAATTCCCATCTTAGCAAGAACCATTACTGCAACCATTCCAACACCACCCGTAGAACCTGTTACCAATACATCGTTTACTTTTGATTGCATCAATAGTTCCTCTCTTGCTTTAACTGCAAAGGCACATAACAAACCTGTAAGACCAGCAGTTCCTAGAATCATAGCTTGTTTATTTGTCATTCCCTCAGGTGTTTTTGTAATATGATCCTTTTTAACTTTTGCGTATTGAGAATATCCACCATCAAAAAGTTCTCCTGCTCTACAACCTGTTAATATAACTCTGTCTCCTTCTTTAAATTCTTCACCATCTCCTTGTGCAACAGTTCCAGAAAAATCAATACCAGGTATTCTTGGATACTCTTTAACTAATTTACCACCATCTTTTAGTATCATTGCATCTTTCCAATTAAGATCAGAATAATCTATCTTAACTAGCACCTCACCATCTTTAAAATGATCTAAACTTAGTTCTTTGACTTCTCTTGTAAAATTTTCGTTCTGATTGTTTATTACAACTGCTTTAAATGAGTCTGCCATGTTTATCAGTAAATATTATTTTGCAATAAATCGCAAATATCTATTTTGATAACTTAAATCGTCTTTAAACTGTCCAAGATAAAAATTTGTAACTGTAGTAGCTTGCTCTTTTTTTATACCTCTCATAGTCATACACTGATGAGTTGAATCTATTGTAACCGCAACACCTTTTGCATCCAACGACTCCATTAAAGTATTAGCGATCTGAACAGTTAATCTTTCTTGTGTTTGTAATCTTTTTGAAAATACTTCTACAACTCTTGCTATTTTACTTAATCCTACAACTCTTTGATTTGGAATATATGCTACATGAGCAATTCCTATAATTGGTGCCATGTGATGTTCGCAATGACTTTGTACTGAAATATTTTTTTGAACAACCATATCGCTATAGCCTTCAACATCACCAAATGTTTTATCTAGAACTGCTTTAGGATCTTCTTTATATCCCTTGAAATATTCTTTAAATGCTTTTGTAACTCTTTTTGGAGTTTCCAATAAACCTTCTCTAGTAGGATCTTCACCTAACCATTTAAGGATTTTGACAAAAGCTTCTTCAGCTTCTTTGTCAGTTACTTCATTAATTTTTTTTTCGTTTTCGTTTTTTACTAATTTCATGACGTGTTTTTATATATATAAAACCTTAATTTTAAAATATTTATTATATTTATTATTATGTTAGATAATTCCACATATATGTTTAAAAAAAGAGAAAATGTAGCAGAAATAGAAGAAGGCAAGCTTTTATCTCCTAAATTTGACAATGATGGATTGATTCCAGTCATTACAACATGCTCAAAAACAAAAGAAATATTAATGCATGGGTATATGAATGTCGAAGCCTTCAAGTTAACTATTGAAACTAAAGAAGCTCATTACTGGAGCAGATCAAGACAATCAATTTGGCATAAAGGAAAAACAAGTGGGTTTGTTCAAAAAGTAAAGGAGATTCGAATTGATGATGATCAAGATGCTGTTTGGATGACTGTAGATATTGGCGAAGGCTTTAGTTGCCACGTTGGTTACAGATCCTGTTTTTATAGATCTGTTCCTTTGGGTAAAATTGATAATGCAAGACAAATCGAAATGAAATTTGAAGAAGAAGAAAAAAAATTTGATCCAGAAGTTGTTTATAAAGGACAACCTAATCCAACAAAAATATAAAAAAATTAATGAAAGTTTTAAGTCCGTTTGGACCAAAAATTGCTGTTGTTAAAATTCCGTTAAACTTGGTAAAAAAAATTAATGACGAAGTTGAAAGTATTAT
This sequence comes from uncultured Pelagibacteraceae bacterium, assembly GCA_902633125.1. Taxonomy (GTDB): domain Bacteria; phylum Pseudomonadota; class Alphaproteobacteria; order Pelagibacterales; family Pelagibacteraceae; genus Pelagibacter. Next base: position 89,116 of record CACPEZ010000004.1, on the reverse strand, counting down.
TAAAGATAAGAAAAAATTGAAATCAAATGACTATTCAAAAAAGTTAGTAGGTCAAGTTGAGCAAGAAATTGAATTAAAAAATAAATTTATTAAAAAAAATTTAAAAAGTTTTATTTCTAAAAGTGTAAATCAATATTTAAAAAAAAATCTTAATAAAAAGTCAAAAAATATTAAAATTAAGAATTTATGGGTCGTAAGACAATTTAAAAATGATTATAACCCTGTACATTTTCATGATGGCAATGTTTCTGGAGTTGGTTATTTAAAAATTCCAAATAATTTAACAAAGGGACATAAAAAAATTAAAACTAACGGAACAATTGATTTTATTTATGGTTCTAAATCTTTTTTAAATAATTCTATATTTAATCATAAACCAAGAGTTGGTGATCTTATCTTATTCCCAAATAATTTAATGCATACTGCATATCCATTTAAATCTGATGGTGAAAGAAGATCATTTTCTTTTAACATAGATATTGATAAAAAATTAACAAGATTGTTTCATGGCTGATAAACAAAAAAATGTTTTAGACGAAGACTTGGAGTTATGTTCAAATGATCCTTTAACAGGATGGTATAGAGACGGATGTTGCAATACAGATGAAAATGATCATGGTGTGCACACTGTTTGTGCAAAAGTAAATACTGAATTTTTAGAATGGTGTAAAGAAGCAGGCAATGATTTAATTACACCTCATCCTGAGTTTGGTTTTCCGGGTTTAAAAGATGGAGATAGTTGGTGTGTTTGTGCAGGCTGGTATGCTAGAGCTTTAGAAGCGGGAAAAGGATGTCCAATTTATTTAAAGAAAACTCATAAAAACACTTTGAAACTTATTCCAATTGAAACTTTAAAAAAGTTTGCAATCGATTTATCCTAACTACATATTTCCATATTTAGGTCCACCCCCACCTTCTGGAGTGACCCAAGTAATATTTTGAGATGGCTCTTTAATATCACAAGTTTTACAATGTATGCAATTTTGTGCATTTATTACAAATTTTTGAACAGAATTTACTTCTTGAACTTCATAAACTCCTGCTGGACAATATCTTTGTGCAGGCTCATCAAATTTTTCTAAAGTATATTTTATTGGCAAATCTGGATCTTTAAGTTTTAAGTGGACTGGCTGATTATCATCATGAATTGTACCTGTTAAATAAACCGAACTAGTTTTATCAAAAGTAATAACGTTATCAGGCTTAGGATAATCAATTTTTTGCATTTTATCTGCTGGTTTTAAAGCTTCATGATCAGCTTGTTTATGCTTTAATGTGAAAGGAAGCTTTCCTCTAAATAAAATCTGGTCAATTCCAGTAAATAATATACCTAGAATTAAACCCCAAGAGAAACTTGGTTTTACATTTCTTGCCTCATATAATTCTTTGTAAACCCAACTTTCTTTAAATTTTTGTTCATATGTAGATAAATTTATATTTTTTGTAAGATGCTCATAAATTGTTTCAGCAGCGATCATTCCACTCTTCATTGCAGTATGAGACCCTTTTATTTTAGGCATATTTAATGTTCCCGCATCACATCCAACTAACAAAGCACCTGGCATAAACATCTGAGGTAAACTCTGTATACCTCCCTCAATTAAAGCTCTTGCGCCATAAGAAATTCTTTTTCCACCTTCAATTATTTTTTTTATATCTGGATGAGTTTTAAATCTTTGGAACTCATCGAAAGGTGAGAGATGAGGATTTTGGTAATCTAATCCAATTACGTAACCAAGAAAAACTTGTTTATTTTCTGCATGATACATAAAACTTCCACCGTAGGTGTTATTGTCTAAAGGCCATCCAGCAGTATGCATTACTAAACCTTCTGTATGATTTTTTTCATCTATCTCCCAAATTTCTTTAAAACCAATTCCATATTGTTGAGGATTTTTACCTTTATCCAACTCAAACTTCTTAATTAATTCTTTTCCTAAATGACCTCTGCATCCTTCTGCAAATACTGTAACTTTTGAATGTAATTCCATTCCTGGTTCATAAGTATCTTTTTTATTTCCCTCTTTGTCGATACCCATATCTTGGGTTGCAATACCTTTAACTGATCCATCATCATTATATAAAACTTCACTTGCTGGAAATCCTGGGAATATTTCAACTCCTAATCCCTCAGCCTGCTCTGCTAACCATCTACAAAGATTTGCAAGACTTATAATATAATTGTTATGATTTTGTTGAACCTTAGGAAGCAACCATGTTGGCCAACTTAATGATTTTTGTTTTCCTAAAAATAAAAATTTTTCTTTTGTAACTTTTGTTTTAATGGGAGCATTTAATTCTTTCCAATTAGGTATTAGTTCGTCTAAAGCACGTGTTTCAAACACGTTCCCTGATAAAATATGTGCACCTATTTCAGATGCTTTCTCTAAAAGGCAGACATTAATATCTGGATTTAACTGCTTTAATTTAATTGCAGTTGAAAGTCCTGATGGTCCACCACCTACGATGACAACATCGTATTCCATCACTTCTCTGGACATAATGATAATTTCTTACAATATTTGCTATTTTTGTATAGTGTTTAATTTGTTCAATTCTGACAAAAACTGAGGAAGCGCCTCAAAAAGATCTGCTTCTAATCCGTAATCTGCGACACTAAAAATTGGAGCTTCACCGTCTTTATTTATAGCCACAATAACTTTGCTTTCTTTCATTCCTGCTAAGTGCTGTATCGCACCTGAAATTCCAACTGCAATATATAAATCTGGGACTACCACTTTACCCGTTTGTCCTACTTGATGATCATTCGTAATATAACCTGCATCAACTGCTGCTCTAGATGCACCAATTGCTGCATTAAGTTTATCCGCAATATCACTTATTAATTTGAAATTTTCGCCATTTTGCATTCCTCTGCCACCAGAAATAACTATTCTAGCTGTTCCAAGCTCTGGTCTGTCTGACTTAACTTCTTCTTTCTTTAGAAATTTAGTTGATGAACTAGCTTCTGCTGGATCAGATTTTGTAATTTCAGCAGATCCACCACTCTTATCAGCAGGGTCAAACGACGTCGGTCTAATAGTAACACATTTTTTTTTGTCATTACTTTTAACCGTAGCAAAAGCATTTCCTGCATAAATTGGTCTTAAAAAAGTATCTTCAGAAATAACTTTAATTATATCGCTGACTTGCGAAGTATCTAGTAATGCTGCAATTCTTGGCATTAAATTTTTACCAAATGTATTTGCTGAGCTTACAATATGTGAATAACTTTCTGCATGCTTAATTATTGCTGCTGTATAATTTTCAGCAATGTAGTTTTCATAAATTTCATTATCAACGTGAATAACTTTTTTTACATTTGGAACTTCAGATAAAGATTTTGCAACATCATCTGCTTGATGACCTAAAACCAAAACATGAAGATCCTCACTTATTTGAGAAGCTGCAGTTATAGCATTATAGGTAAATGGTCTTACTTCTTTATTGTTATGTTCTGCAATTAATAATACTGACATTTAAATTACCTTAGCCTCATTTTTTAATTTTTGCACCAATTCTTCAACACTAGCGACTTTTATTCCAGCTTTTCTTTTTGGTGGCTCTTCAACTTTAATTTGTTCGATTCTAGGATTAATATCAACTCCTAAATCTGAAGCATTTATCTGTTCTATTGGTTTTTTCTTAGCTTTCATAATATTTGGAAGTGAAGCATATCTTGGTTCATTTAATCTTAAATCACATGTAACAATTGCTGGAACATTTACTTCGATAGTTTCCAAACCTTCGTCAATTTCACGTGTTACCTCTAATGCATTATCTTTAACTTCAATCTTAGATGCAAAAGTTGCTTGAGGCCAATTTAATAAAGCTGCAAGCATCTGACCAGTTTGATTACAATCATCATCAATCGCTTGTTTTCCCATAAATACTAAATCAGGATTTTCTTTTTCTACAATTTTTTTTAAAATTTTTGAAACTGCCAATGGTTCAATCACATTATCAACTTTGACATGTATTCCTCTATCTGCTCCTACTGCTAATGCTTTTCTAACTGTTTCTTGTGCTTTTTCCTCACCAATGGTTATTGCAACTATTTCTTTAGCTTTGCCAGCTTCTTTAATTTTTACCGCTTCTTCTATCGCATTATCATCTGGTGGATTTGTTGACATTTTAACGTTGTCAGTAACAACACCTGAGCCATCTTCTTTAACTCTTATTTGAACGTTGTAATCAATAACTCTTTTAACAGCGACTAGTATTTTCATTAAGCTCTTAATAAATTGTTTTCCGGATCGTAAGGACTTTCATCTAAAATTGTTGCATCATATTTCTCACCTAATATTTCAATTTTAAGTTTTTGTCCAACATTTGCTAATTCTGGTTTAACCATTCCTAATGCTAAAGATTTTCCAATTCTAAAACCAAAATCTCCACCTGTTGCTCTTCCTATTACACTTCCATTTTCATAAATTGGGTTGTTGCCCAAAACATCTGCATCTTTTGGATTGTGAACCTCCAAGGTAACAAGTTTGTTATCAAAACCTTTTTCTCTCCATTTGTTCAATGCTTCAAGTCCAATAAAACTTCCTTTATTAGGATGTATAAATCTATCAAGACCACTTTCATAAGGTGAGTATTCTATTGATAGTTCTGTTCCAACTAATTTATATGATTTTTCTACTCTCAAACTATTCATAGCTCTAATACCATATGGCTTTAATCCAAGATCTTGTCCTGCTTCCATAAGTTTATCAAAAATGTGATTTTGATATTCAATTGGGTGATGAAGTTCCCATCCTAATTCACCAACAAAGTTTACTCTCATCGCATTAACTGGTGCATAACCTACATCAACCATTTTTGCACTAAGCCATTTAAAGTTTTCATTTGAAAAATCATCTTTAGAAACTCTTTGCATTAACTCTCTAGCTTTTGGACCTGAAACAACCAAAACCCCATTACTATTAGTTAAATTTTCAAACTGCACTGAACCATCTGAAGGCATCCATTTTAAAATCCAGTCATGATCTAATCTTTGGAAAGCACCTGCTGATACTAAATAAAAGCTATCATGTGACTCTCTCATAATTGTAAATTCAGAATGAACTCCGCCTTTAGTATTTAAAGCGTGACATAAATTAATTCTTCCAACTTTTTTTGGTAATTTGTTTGCAACTAAATTATCTAAAAATTCCTCCGCGCCAGGTCCTTTAATTCTACATTTTGCAAATGCAGTCATATCTAAAAGACCAACATTTTCTTTAACGTTTTTGCATTCTTTTTCCATTGCATTGAACCATTTAGATCTTCTAAATGACCAATCGTCTTTTTGCTCCATTCCATCAGTTGCAAAAAAATTAGGTCTTTCCCATCCAAATTTTTGACCAAAAACTGCTCCTAAATTTTTCATTCTGTCATAACATGGTGCTGTTCTTAATGGTCTTGCTGCTGGTCTTTCTTCATCAGGAAAGTGAGTTATGAAAACATGACTGTAGGCTTCTTCATTTTTAGTTTTTAAATATGATTTAGAGCAATAATCTCCATACCTTCTTGGCTCAACACCAAGCATATCAATAGTTGGTTCGCCATCTACGATCCATTCAGCAAGTTGCCATCCTGCTCCACCTGCTGCAGTAATACCAAAACTATGACCTTCGTTTATCCAAAAATTTTTTAAACCCCAAGCTGGACCAACAATTGGGTTGCCATCTGGAGTATAACAAATTGCGCCATTATAAACTTTCTTTACACCCACTTCTCCAAAAGCAGGAACTCTATGTATTGCACCTTCAATATGAGGCGCTAATCTATCTAAATCTTCCTGAAATAATTCATATTCAGAATCTTTTGAAGGTCCATCTACATAACAAGCTGGTGCTCCATCTTCATATGGTCCTAAAATTAATCCACCTGCTTCTTCTCTCATGTACCATCTGCTATCACTATCTCTTAGAACTCCCATCTCTGGTAGTCCATCTTTTTTTCTTTTTTGAATTTCTGGATGAGGTTCTGTAACAATGTATTGATGTTCTACTGGAATTACTGGAATATCTAAACCAACCATCTTTCCAGTTTGTCTTGCAAAATTTCCTGAACAAGAAATAATATGTTCACACTCTATAGATCCTTTGTCTGTTTCAACAACCCAACCATCTTTGGTTTGTTTCATTCCAACAACATTTGTATTTCTATAAATTTCTGCTCCTCTATTTCTTGCACCTGTAGCAAGAGCTTGTGTTAAATCAGCTGGTTGGATATATCCATCTTCAGGGTGTTGTATTGCACCAACTAAATCTGATGTATTACATAATGGCCAGATTTCCTTAACTTGGTCTGGAGTTAAAAATTTTACATCAACACCTATTGTTTGAGCAACACCGGCGTATTGAAAGTATTCATCCATTCTATCTTTAGTGCTTGCTAATCTAATATTTGATACAACGCTGAAACCTACATTCTTACCTGTCTCTTCCTCTAAAGTTTTATATAAATTGACAGCATACTTATGAAGTTGTCCTACAGAATAACTCATATTAAATAGTGGTAATAAGCCCGCTGCATGCCAAGTTGAGCCTGATGTTAGTTCTTTTCTTTCAATTAAAACAACATCTGACCAACCTTTTTTTTGCTAAGTGATAGAGTGCACTAACTCCCACTACTCCACCACCAACTACAACAACTTTTGCTTTGGATTTCATTATCAGATTCCTACTAAATTTTAATTACTAACGAAACAAAATTCTATTATTCGTCATCTGCGTCACGCCAGCCCATTCTGAACATTAAATAAGCGGCAACTATGACGGAAATTGTACCTACTACCATACCAATATTAATCCCAACTTCACTTCCCCAAAAATACCATCCAAGTTGAGTGGATGAAATTGTTGGAAAGCATAAAATAAACATTAGAATTGCATATCTTATATACATTGGAGGCTTTTTCATTATATTGATGATCCCATTGGTATTGGTTGTGAAACTGCTGTTGTTAGCCAGCAATCTAAAAGATTGCCCTCTTTATCATTCTTTTCAACTTTCCATTTAAATTTAAAATATTGTTTATCCTTATCCAAGACAACAACTTCATAAGTTGCCATGGTACTTGATTTGTAAATTTCAGTTACTGTATTTTCTTTGTGATCAATTAACATTGAGTATGAAGCACCCTTTAACATTCTTTTAAATCTATCTAAGGGACCTGTCATCCTTTGATTATTGGGATGTGCAAATTCCCAAGTTTGCTCAATCCCTCTATCTTTATATGGATTGTCATTTTTCATTAACGCATTTAATTGAATCACAACTACTTGTTTCGGATCTATATTTACACTTGGTTTTAAAACATCGGCAAACGAAGGATTAAAATAAAAAAATGTAATTAAAAAAAATAAAATCTTGAATTTCATAATTTAAATTTATCTTAAATTTAAAATGAAATAAAAGGTCTTAATATCACACTTAATAATTTGATATTATATAGTTTTGAATAATCTATCGTATTCGTTTTTAATACATTTATTAGAGATATAATAAATTTTATTTTGAGAGACTAATTTAGCTGCATTTTCGTTGTGAATTCCTAATTGCAACCATAATACATTTGCACCAATTTCTATTGTTTGTTTTGCTATTTCCTCAGCCTCTTCACTGGGTCTAAAAACATTAACAATTCCAACATGATCTTTTATATCCGTTAGTTTTTTATATACTGGTTCACCATGTATAATTTTATTATCTGTTACTGGATTAACAGGAAAAACTTTGTAACCTGTATTTCTTAAATATTTCATTATTATATTGGAAGTTTTTTTTGAGTCAGGACTTGCTCCAACAATTGCTATTGTCCGATAACTTAAATAAAGTTCTTTTATCTTTTCATCAACGAGTGTTGTATCCATAATTTAATTTAAATTTTAAGATCTAGTCGAGGTTTCCAAAATGGTCTGAAGAGTTCAATTTTTGGACATCTATTCATAACTACTTTTAAACCTGCATCTTCAGCAATTTTTGCTGCATCATGATTAATTACACCTATTTGTCCCCATAATACTTTTGCTCCAATTGATATTGCCTCTTCAGCAATTCCATAAAGATCCTCGGATTTTCTAAATACTTCGACCATATCAACAGGTCTATCGATAGCCGATAAATTTGGATAAACTTTTAAATTTCTAATTTCCTTTATACCTGGTTTAGGATTTACAGGTATCATGTCATAACCAGTTTCGTGCAAAACTCTTAATACACCATAGCTAAATTTAGTTTTATCTGGGCTAGCACCAACCATAGCAATTGTCTTAACTGAGCTTAAAATATCTTTTAAATATTCAGCGCTATAAGGTTCATTGTGGTTCATCTTTATTTTTTTCTTTCTTTTTACTTGCGATATCTGCTTTTAATTCATGAGGTTCTAAAGGGTCTAGGAAAGGATTTCGATACAATTTATCATGACTTTCAACTCCTATCTCAATTATGCAATCTGTTTTTGCTTTAGCAACACATAAAATAATATATCCGTCATTTATTTGTCTGTTATTTAAAGCAACTTGAGAACGTTGATCCACTTCTCCATTAATTAGTTTAGCTGCACATGTAATACATCCCCCATACTGGCATCCGTAAGGAAGATCTACCCCTTGATCTCTTAATTCATTTAATAAAGGTTTTTTACCAGTTACTTCAAATGCACTATTATTTCTGTTTGAGATTGTAATCTTCGTCATAACCAGATATCACTTGTGCAATCTCCACCAGGATATCTACTTTCATGGCATCTACTAGGTCCATTTGGTTCTTTACCAAAATCAACAATAAAATCTTTATTAATTTTCATTCCCCCATTTTCAACATCACAATCAATCATAATCATTGCTCCACCCTGCTTTCTTATTTCAGGATAAAATTGATTATCCCAAGTAGAAAATAATGATGTTGTTACATACATCCTTTTACCATCTAAAGATAATTGATACATTTGGGGTCCACCAGCAATTTTAACGCCATTTACTTCTGGAGCCTTTCCTAATAATCCACCCATCCAAACTTGACCAGTTAATTTTGGTTTGTGTGGATCTGAAATATCGTATTGCCTCATATCTCCATGAAGCCAATTATTTATATATAAATATTTATCATTCATAGAAACTAATATCGCTGACATAACTCCAGGCACTGGGATTGGCCAATCAGGATGAGGTTCATTTTCAACATCGATTATTTTTTCCCATTCCCATTTTCCATCTTTTGATTTCCAAAAATGAATTACATTTGCACTTAGAGCTGCACCACAAAATCCATGGCTACTATCAGGATTATGCATAAATTTAACTTCTAATGGTATTAAACCATCTTCACCTAAATACATTGTTTGAACTGGCTCTTTTTTTTTAAAATCCCAAACATGAAGTCTTCTACCATATTTCAAATGACCAACTTCCTCTAAATCAAATCCAGGCATGAAAGTATTTGGGGCAGCCCACTCAGAACTAACCATTACATTATGTCTTGGCTGGTACCAGAAGTCATAACTAAAAGGTATATCTCCCATTGAGTTTTCCCACCTACCTACAATTTCAAAATCTTTATTTAAGTGTAAATATCCTCCTGGCGCTTCTCCTCGAGCGTCTCCAAGAAAAGAAATGATAATTTCAGAACCTAAGCAATGAACTGTGTGTGGTCCTGATAAATTAGTTTTTTTCTTTATTTCAGATCCATCTACTACTTTATGTATTTTTGGAGCTCTAGGATCGGATGCAGTATCAACAACATAAATATTATTTGATCTAACACCTGGGACTAATAAATATTTTCTGCTCATTTTTGAGTCGCCATGACAAGAAGAACATGCATTCCATCCCATATGATGCAATTCATCACCAATACCTGGCATTTCAAGTCTATGAATTACTTTAGAATAAGTAGGACTTTGAGGATCAACATCGACTGTTGCTAAGTAGTCTGGTTTTTGTATTCCTGTCCCAGTGTAAATAGCTATAGTATATAAAAGCTTTTCTTTTGGTGCTTTTATTGCTTCTGCAGGACTAGCATATCCAGGACCACAACATCCATCCATGATTGATTTTCTCCTTTAATTACAACTTAATCTTTTTTTTAAGTGACTTCAACTTAATGGTTATTTGTTTTTCCAACTTGGATTTCTTTTTTCGATAAATGCACTTATACCCTCTTTGGCATCATAAGATGACATATTAAGCGTCATCATCTTACTTGTATAATCATAAGCTTTGTTAAGGGGCATTTCTAATTGTTTATAAAAACCTTTTTTACCTATTTTGATAGTTAAATTTGATTTTGAAGATATTTTTTTTGCAATATCTAAAACTTTTTTATTCAATATTTTTGGACTGTAGTGATCATTAATTAATCCAATTTCCTTTGCATATTTTGCACTAATTGGATCACCGGTAAGTAGCATTTCCATCATTCGTTTTCTGCTAATTTTTCGACTGACAGCAACCATTGGTGTACTGCAAAATAATCCAATTTTTACTCCAGGTGTAGCAAACGTTGCTGAGTTCGTGCTATATGCAAGATCACAACTGGCAGCTAATTGACATCCTGCTGCATAAGCTGCTCCATGTACTTTCGCTATGACTGGTTTGTTTCCCTCCACAATTTGCATCATAAGTTTTGAACAAAGTTTAAAAAGTTTTAAATGATTAGATCTATTTTTTATACCTCTTACCTCTTTTAAGTTATGGCCTGCACTAAATCCTTTTCCAGCTCCTTCTAAAATAATAACCCTTGTTTCTTTATCATTATCTAATTTTTTGAATGCCTTTAATAAAGATGAAAGAGTTTTGTAGGATAATGAATTATAAGTTTTTGGGTCATTAATTAAAACTCTTTTAACACCTGGTGATAATTTATTTATTTTTACAGTCACTTATTTTAATTTACCTTCTTCTCTCATCTTAGCTCTAATTTTAGTTGCTGAAATTTTTTGAATTTCTTCAGGCAAAACTATTTCTTCAATTTTATATCCAACACCTCTTCCATAACAAATATTTGTAATATTAGGGACAAGCATAATTTTGAACCTGCCCTCAAACTCTGGATTAAGTTTTTCCTCAATATTTTTTTTGACAGTTTCAAAATCAAATGGGTTATCATCAACACCTTGTACATCTCTAATTTGAATACATACTTGTCCTGTTTTTTTTATAATTTCCTTAAATAGAGTATAGTGACCATCATGAAACGGTTGCCATCTTCCTAACATTTGGGCTGTTGGTTTTTTGTTATCCCATTGATACGTCATTTTTTTATCTCCTTTAAAATCTTTGGTGCCCAAGACTTAGCATCTTGTGTGGTAACATGAAAATTATATTTTTCTGGTTTAACAAACATTTTATTAGTGTCATCAAATCTACCTTCTTTTATTGTATCTACCCAAACTACATAATCAGCAGGAAATAAACTTCTTGCTTTTGGAGTTGGGCAAATAAAATCTGCAATCACATAGTTTCCTTCGTCTTTTAATTTTATTGCAAATTCAGCCATTCTTTTTGCTTGTCTTGTTCTTCCCTCTTCTGAAAAATCCCAATCGTTTGCAGCTTTTCTTACTTCATCTGCATTTAATCTTTTTGCATTTAACAATGGGGCAAGTTCATCAGCTAATGTAGTTTTTCCTGCGCCTGGAAGTCCCATGATTAATATAATTTTCATTTTTAGGTTTTAACTTTAAATTAAATTACCAGCAACCCACTTATGAAAATGATGTGTTGGATTGTCCATCTTTGGAGAAAAATTACCACCATTATAAGCTGGAGAGTTTCTACCTATTTGCATACTTTGAATTATATCTACATCTTCTTTTTGAATATCTTCCCATTGTTTGTGATTTTTTTGTCTTAAAGTTTTATACTTTGTTGAAGTTGCCGCTTCATCTCCTACATAATAAATTTCCATATGTTCTATTGTAAACTCGTGATTTATTGGCTCTAACCAATAAGCATAATAATGATCTTTGTGAATTCCTAACATTACATTTGGAAATAACGCTACATACTCAGCTATATTTTCTTTATCTTTCGGCCAGTTAGGGAAACAAGGAAACTTTTCTTTTCCTTCAAACCTTGGATTATAAACAACTGTTCCTTGTCCAGCAAAACGATTTGGCAGTCCTTGAATATGATAGTGATCTTCTAATTTTGAATAAGAATTTAGTCCTGGATGAACCCATGGCAAATGATAGCTCTCACAATAATTTTCAATTGCAAATTTCCAATTACATTTTGCATCTAATTTAAAATAACCATAATCATTTGCATGATGAATTAATTCTCTATCTTTTAAGGACCAAAATTTTTCCCATCTTTGACTTAAAGGACTAATATAATCCTCAAATGAAATTTCATTGTTGTTAATATTAATCATAATTAGATCTAACCAAATATATGATCTTATCTCTTTTAAATTACTTTTTGATTTATCAAATTCAGGTGTTTGATGAATATTCATGCCTCCTATATGAGGTGTAGCAACTAATTTTCCTTCTAAGTCATATGACCATGAATGATATGAGCACCTCATAACATTTCTAATTTTTCCAGCTTCCTTAACTAATTTAACTCCTCTATGACTACAAATATTATGAAAAACTTTTATTTCTTTATTTTTAGTTCTAACAATAAGTAAGGGTATTCCAAGTAAATCAATTGGTTTGACATCACCTTCATCTGGAATAGAACTTCCAACTCCAATGACGATCCACTTATCTTCAAATAATTTTTTTCTTTCAATTAAAGTATATTCTTTACTGATATAACATTCATTTGGTAAACCATGAGCTTCACTAATTGGTTTAGATACAATATCTAACTTTTGTTTATCTATAATATTGTATATTTCTGACATGGTTTATTTTATCACTTGATATAACCCTAACCAAGCATTTACGTCTTTGCTCGCAATGTAATCTGATTTAAAAAATTTTAATTCTTTCCATTTATTTTGCTCTTTAAGTTGTTCAATTTTTTTATCAAAACCATATTCTTCATGTATTCCCTCATTAATAGTAAAACAGATAAATCCATCATTCTTTGTAATCCTAATAAATTCCTCCAAAGCTGGTGGCTTTACATGTCCAAAAGTAAATGTACCAACACACATAACAGAGTCATATTCGTCATCTTTTTTATTAATGGGCTTATTCAAGTCTACTTGTTCAAGCTTTTCATAAAGATCATTCGGTACTAATTCTAATAACTTTTTTGACAGATCTGCCCCATGAAAATTTTTAAAACCATATTTTTTTAATTCAACACCCACCAATCCAGTTCCACAACCAGCATCATAAATTTTTGCATCTTTGTTTTTTTGGAATTCTGAAAATACTTTTGTTGTTTCTTTTGGTCCTGTGTAATTCCAATCGACCATATCCTTATCATATTTATTACCATCTCCCCACTCATCATAATATTTCATTACTTCATCAGTTTCTTTTAGCTTATAGATGGGAATTTTGTTACCTACGTCTTTTTGAGCCATAATAAAACTTACTTCACTTTTAATAAAAAAACTCCAAAATAATTTTTTTTATCAGTAAAATATTTTAAGACTTTAAAGCCAGATTTATTAACTAATTTAACAAAATTATTTTTTGAATATTTATGAGAATTTTCAGTATGAATTGTTTCATCTTTAGTAAATTTAATATTCTTTTTATTAATTTTTAACGTGAAATTTTTTTTCGAGATAAGATGCATTTCAATTCTGTTTTTTTTTAAATTGTAGAACGCTTTATGTTCAAAATCTTTTGTTTGAAATTTTGAATTACAAATTTTATTTACTACATTTAATATATTTTTATTAAATTTAGCTGTTACTCTCAATTTATCATTATAGGCATTTTCAAGGGTCTTCTTATTTTTGATTAAATCTACCCCAATTACTAAATAAGAATTTTTACCTATGATTTTTGAAAAATTTTTTAATATTTTTTTTGCATTTTTAGGTAAATAATTTCCTATGGTAGATCCTGGAAAAAAACTGACTATTTTTTTTTTATTTTTTAAAATTGTATTTAATCTATTGGTCTGACTAAAGTCAGCACATATTGCTGTTACTTTTAAATCTGAAAATTTTTTTGCAATTATTGATGCATTTTCAAACAAATATTCCTTACTAATATCTATAGGAATATATTCTTTGGGTTTGCTTAATGATTTTATAAATTTATTGATTTTTTTATTTGAGCCACTTCCGAATTCTACAATTGTTGAATGAATTGGTAATTTCTTTCTTATCTCTTTTTGTAAGCTACCAAGTATTTCTAACTCTTTATTTGTCGGGTAATATTCTTTAAGGTTTGTAATTTTATTAAATAACTTTGAACCTTTTTCATCATAAAAATATTTTGGCAGTAAATATTTTTGTTTTTTATTTAATAATCCTTGTAAGATTAATTTTTTATCATCTTGAATTTGATTGTTTATGTTTATTAATTTTAAATTAGTCACTAGATGTCATCAGCTAGTCTGACACCACAAAACTGCCAAGTATCGCTTGGGTAAAAGAAATTTCTATAAGATGCTCTGATATGATTAATAGATGTAGAATGTGAGCCGCCCTTCAACACAAACTGATTGCACATAAACTTATTATTATATTCTCCTAGATTTCCTTCATATGGTTTATATTTTTTATAAGGCGTGTAATTACTGCTTGTCCATGCCCATAAATTTCCATAAACATCGTCTGCTTTTTCTTCAACTTCATGAAAAATTTTATTTTCTAAAAAATTACCTTTTTTCTCAGATTGTTTTAAAAAATATTCTAGTTCAAATTCAGTTGGTAATCTTTTGTTTTTGTATCTTGCAAAAGCATCCGCTTCATAGAAACTTATATGAGAAACTGGTTTTTCATTATCAATTTTTTTTACACCATTTAATGTAAAATAATTATTATTATCTATCCAATACATTGGTCTTTCTAATTTATTATTATTTATAAAGTCCCATCCATCAGATAACCAATACTCATGGTTTTTATATCCGCCATCATTAATGAATTCTTTCCACTCTCCATTAGTAATAAATGAATATATTTTAAAAGGATCTAATTGTATTTCTGATACTGGTAATTCGTTATCGTAACAAAAAATATCCTCATTATTTCCATATTTAAATTTTTTACTAGTTTCTAATTTCAATTCATTTTCTTCTTTAGCAGTTGGTTTATCATTGTTAGAATTATAAGTCGGCATCAATGGATTGTTGAAAAAAATATTTTTAATATCCATTAACATTAATTCTTGATGCTGTTGTTCGTGATTTGAACCTAGTTCAACTAAAAATGATGTTCTATTATTTTTTGTCCTTTTTAAAAAATCAATAATATTTTCAGTTACATAATGTCTGTATTTTACAACATCTTTTAAGATGGGTCTATTTAGTGAACCTCTCTTATTTCGAGGATTGTACTCACCTACAGAATTGTAATAAGAATTAAATATGTAATTATAATCCTTGTTAAATGGTTTGTAACTTTCATCCAATTCTGACAATATGAATTTTTCGAAGAACCATGTGGTGTGACCAAGATGCCACTTAAGAGGACTAACATTTTTGCTGGGCTGTATGACCATATCCTCAGCCTCTAAGTTCTCACACAGAGATAGAGTTTGTTGTCTTGTTTTGGAGAATAATTCTGTAATTTGAGATAATTTATTTTCCATGACTAAATTTAATTAAATTTTCCGATCATGACAATGGGTTACAATGTGTTCATCTGTTTAATATTTTTATAGACACGGAATATAAAATAATTAAGAATTTAATTATGAATTTTTCTTTAGAAATAGGTCCTAAAACTGATTTAAGCACGTTGCCAAAGGTAAAAGATGTTTATGTTACAATGCTACCTGGGGGTGATTATAAAGAGACCGCTCAACAGTCTGGAGAGTTAGTTAAAGAGGGATTTAATCCAGTTCCTCACTTCCCAGCAAGGTCAATAAATGATGAAAATCAGCTAAAAGATTATGTTTCTAGATGTAAAGATTTGGGTGTTAAGCAGGTCTTGGTTATAGGTGGAAGTCGTGACCCGATCGGAAAATTTGATAGCTCGTATCAAATGTTAGAGACAGGATTTTTTGATGGTATTAAGATTGGAATTGCTGGACATCCTGAGGGGAGTCCTGATATATCCGACTCTGATTTAGAAAAAGCTATGATAGATAAAAAGCCTTATGCTGATTATATAGTTACACAATGGCTAATGGATACTCAGCCTATTATAGATTTTATATCAAAACAAACAATACCAGTTCATGTTGGAATAACTGGGCCAATGAAAATATCTAGCTTAATTAAATTTGCTAATATTGTAGGGGCAAAAAATTCCATTAACTTTCTTAAATCTAATTTTAGTAAGGCGTTAGATTTATTGAAACCTAAAGACCCTAATGATTTAATTGGGAAAGTTAAATCGCATACTGATTATTTCCACATTTATACATTCGGCGGCTTGAAGGAAACTAACAAGTGGTTGAAGGAGAATAACTATGTCTAATGAATTTGACTATAGTAAACTAAGACATACAACATCAGTAGATCAGTCTGATAGAAAAGTACCATATAATTTAAGACAAAGCGGACCTACTAAAGTTGAGATGCTAATATCAACAAGAGTAAGGAAATCTCCATACTGGCATTTATCTATGAAGGCAGGATGTTGGAGAGCAACTGTTTATAATAGAATTTATCATCCAAGAGGTTATGTTAAACCTGAAGATGGTGGTGCGATGGTTGAGTACGAAGCAATTAAAAATCATGTAACAATGTGGAATGTTGCAGTTGAAAGACAAATACAAGTTAAAGGACCAGATGCAGAAAAATTTGTTGATTATGTAATTACAAGAGATGCTACAAAAATTTCTCCAATGAGAGGAAGATATGTAATTTTGTGTAATGCATATGGAGGAGTATTAAATGATCCTATTCTTTTAAGAATATCTAAAGATGAATTTTGGTTTAGTTTATCAGATAGTGATATTGGATTATATTTGCAAGGAGTAAATGCAGATGAAAGGTTTAATGTTCAAATTAATGAAATAGATGCTTGTCCTGTGCAAATTCAAGGTCCTAAAGCAAAAGCTTTAATGAAAGATCTTTGTGGAAGTGAAGTTGACATAGACAACATGCCTTTTTATGGATTGGCGTCTGCAAAAGTTGGTGGAAGAAGTTGTATTATTTCTCAAACAGGTTTTTCAGGCGAGTCTGGATTTGAAATATATTTAAGAGAAGCAACTTTATATGCCGAAGATATGTGGAATGCTGTTCTTGAAGCAGGTAAAAAACATAACTTAATGGTGATTGCTCCTGCACACCATAGAAGAATTCAGGCAGGAATTCTTTCATGGGGACAAGATATGGATCATGAGCATAATCCTTTTCAATGTAATCTTGGATATCAAGTTTCTTTATCTGGAAAAGGTGAATGGAACAAAAAAGGTGATTATGTTGGTAAAAAAGCTCTCGAGAAAATGAAAGCTGATTTAAAAGCAGGTCATAAACCTTACAAACTTCAATTAGTTGGACTTGAATTAGGAGGAAAACCTATTGAAGAATATGCTCCAGATTTTTGGTTAATTTCAGAGAACGGCAGTGAGCCTGTAGGATTTATAACTTCTCCATGGTATCACCCAGAAAAGGGGAAAAATATTGCTATGGGATATGTTCCATTTGATGGCACGCTAAATGCAAATGGTTTTCCAAGAGGTAAGGTTGGATCGAAATTTAAAGTCCATCTACCAGAAAAATATTCTGATAAACCTGGGGAACCAGTTGATGCAGTTGTAGTTGATATTCCATTTACAGAATCTTACAACGCAAATACAAGAGAAGTAGTCAGTAAGTGATAAAAATTTTTTTAGGGGGAATTTAATTCCCCCTAAATATGACGAAAACCTTTTTCATAGTTGTTTGCATTATAATCGCTATTGCTCTAATAATATTCCCATTAATTGTTTCATATAAGGCGCAAAAAAAAAATAAAGATAATTAATGTTTGCTCAGTTTTTAGATATTGTTTTTAAATCGTTAAAGCTTGATAAAACTCTTTATAGAACTCCAAGATATTACGGAGAAGCTGGAATTTATTTTGCAATTCTTATCATGATTTTAGATGGGGTTGCTGGTGCTAT
Source organism: uncultured Pelagibacteraceae bacterium (assembly GCA_902633125.1). GTDB lineage: Bacteria > Pseudomonadota > Alphaproteobacteria > Pelagibacterales > Pelagibacteraceae > Pelagibacter. Next base: position 70,983 of record CACPEZ010000004.1, on the reverse strand, counting down.
TGCAGCGAACACAATTGTTAAAACGTCTGTTGGTATATCTGGTTTAACAGCATTATTAACTTGGCTGGTATGGGCAATTTTTATATTTGTAATTGGAGTTAAAATTTTTCCTGATAAAGATAGAAAAATTCCATTTAAAAGAGTCCTTATAGCCGTTGGGTACGCACATGCTCCAGGACTAATAAGATTTTTTGCTGTCACGCCAGAATTAGTGCTTTTAATTATTTTTCTTACCCAATTTTGGATTTTTGCTTCATTAATTATAGCCACAAGACATATTTTAAATTTAAAATCAAATTTAAAAGCATTTGGAATTGTATTTTTGTCTTTTTTAATTATTTCTTTTTTGACAATTTCTTTCGTAATGACAAAAATTAATTCGTTACCTATTAGTACCAATATTTAAAGTGGAAATAAAGTTTTTGATGTTCTGCAGGAGTTACAAAGTTTATATCCTGTGAGTATTAAATTTTGCGTTACTGTCTCATCTTCTTTTTTACATTCATCACAAATATCATTTAATTCATTTTTATCTGATTTGTCCGATTTATATTCAAAGTTATCAGTCATTATCTGTTAATCCTGCTCCTGCAGTTTTTTGTTTTAATTCATCTGTTTCTTCAACAAATGTGTTTTCAGATAATTTTGTTAATTCTTTCCAATCTTCTTCGGAAAAATTATTCTTGTTTTCTAAGAATTGGATTTTAATTACATCGGCTTTTTCTACAACCTCACTACTTAAATAATTTGAATAAATTGATTGATTGAAATTTAATAAAAATTCTTTTTGATCTATCTTTAAAAAAATTCTCTTTCCTGTTATTTCCGAAGATCTGCTGACAAACGGCAAAAATATCAATGGGTAAGCCATTTTTTCAATTTCTATATCATTTAGTTCTTGGATAGAGATAGATTGATCAAAAAAACTTAATCCAAGTTTAATTGGACAGTAAAAGTTTTGAGGTCTGTTGCTTTTGTTAAAAGATTGGCAATTTTCAAACTTCTCATTATTAAAAATCTTAAAATATTGGTTTATATGTTTTATTCCTGGTAAACCAAATAACTCGAGTTGCTTGATGTTCTTTCCTATTTCTTCTGCAACTCCCCAGGAGAAACCTTTCGCTTTTGTTGAACGTTTAACAATCGTGTCAATTTCACTATAACTTCTCATTAATTACTTTAGTTATATATCCAATATTGATTAAATGAATTCAGTTCATTTGGTAATGGAGCTCCTTGAAACATACAAATCCTTAACCATTTGTCAGATCTTGGATCAAACTTTACCGCCCCAAAAAAAGATAGTTTAAGTCTTAACATATCAATAGGAACTAATTTTGAGCCAATGGTGTTATCTTGAATTTCAGAATATGGATATTTCTCTGTTATAAACACTCTTCTTACAATATGTCTTAAATCATTGTTCTGTACTAGAAAATTGCCAATCTTTAAGCTGTTTTTTAATGTAAAAATAGTTTCATAAAGTTTTTTAATATCTCTAGCAATAGCTGTAGGCTGCTCAAGTTCTGAGCCATTATCTTCAAACCGATCTCCAATCCTAGGTTCTTCTTTATTTTTTGAAATGAACCAAAATTTTTTATTGTTTTCATTTTTTGAAAAATCAATTTTTAAAATATCTGAATAATTTTTTTCAATTATTTCTCTTAGGTCATTTATAGTTCTGTCTACAGGTATATTAAAACTACTATCCTCGTCTGAACTCATTTGAGAAATCAAAGGATCAGTTATTTTATTATATGGTTCCATCATTATAGAAACCAAATACTCAACTCCTTCTTCGGATAAATTTTCCTCCGCCCAATTGTATAATTTGTCGAATATATAAAAATTTGATTTATGAATATTGTCTTTCAAATAATTGATTAAATTTTGTAAATCATTAATTAAATTCTCAATTTTCTTCTTTTGATATTCACTATCAGTATTCCATGAAGTTACATTTTTTAAAGATTTTGTTAAACAGTTGTAAAAAATTTTAAACTCTTCTTCTGATACTTTTTCTATTTCTCTTATTTTTTTTAAAGCTGTTTCTTTAGCTAGAATCCAATTATTTAACAATGAAGGGTGGTTTACAATAAATGGTGCCATTCCCAATCCAGTTGAATTACCAATTCCTAAATTTCTGCAAATATCCAAGTTCAGTTCTACAGCATCTTTAGGATTTTTATGTTTTGCTATATGATTTACTTGATCGAAAGTGAATTGTCTTACAAGATAAACCAACATCATTTCCAATCTAAAAGGACCATTTATTTCATCTCTATTTTTAATTCTAAACCTGTCTGCTAATCCAAATTTTCCTGAGCCATATACTGCAGTTGTTCTGTACAAATATCCAACTTTTGAAAGCTCATTAGTATTTGGCTGGATACCTTTTGATAAACACTCAACCACATAATTAAATGCTCTAACTGATCTATTTGCTCTTGAGAGAGTTAGTTCTTTATAAGAAAGTCTACCTACTTCTTGTTTAGGGACATTTTGTGAAAGTCTATCAATATCAATTTTTGAAGGAATGCCATCATACAAAGCAAATGCAGCATCCCATTTAGTTGCTATTACTCTATCAGATCTTTCCTCATCTTTAAGCTCATTAGCAAAACAAACTAAAGAATATGTTTTTTTATCTTTTGAAAATGAATAAATAGCTACTCCATATCCCCTATCATTCAAGTCAAACAAATCTCTGTTATATTTCCAATCTTTGAACTCATTTAAAAATGATCTTAGAAAAGATAATTTAGATTGATGAAACGATCCAAGCCTAGAAAGTTTCATTACAATTTTAGGATCTCTTAGTGGAACTTGCATTAATTAATTCCTTTATAAAAATTAAACCAGTTATTGCCAAGTATCTTATTTATCTCTTCTTCGTGAAAACCTTTATTTTTTAGTTCTGTGTTTATATTATTAAATCCTCTTGCATCCAAAAACCAATCTGGTTGTTTTGGAAAACCAGGTTTATCTTTACTGCCTTCACCAAAATTTTTTGATTTTGACCAAGTTCCATTTCTCATCCACTCAACTACACTGTCTGGTTGGTTCAAACATAAGTCTGATCCTATTCCAACATTATCAATACCCATAATTTCAACTGTTCTTGCAACCATTTCACAAAAACTTTCTATTTTACAATTTGTTCCATCTTTTAAATGGTGAGCATACAATGATAAACCTAACATTCCTCCACTATCAGATAAAACTTTTAATAATTCTGTAGATTTATTTCTTTTAGCTTCAAACCAAAAAGTAGGATTTGCATGAGTGATTGCAATTGGTTTTTTGCTAATTTCAATTGCATCAAGTGTACTTTTCTCTGCTGAATGAGACATGTCAACAACGATACCTACTCTATTCATTTCTTTAATAGCCTCTTTTCCAAAATTAGTAACTCCGCTATCATTTTTTTCATAACATCCAGTGGCTAATAATGATTGGTTGTTATAAGTTAATTGCATAAATCGACAACCTTGTGAATGTACTTTTTCTATAAGACCTATGTCATCTTCAATTGGAGAACAATTTTGAAATCCAAAAAAAATTGCAGTTTTGTTTTCTTCTTTTGCTTTTGTAATATCATTGTAGTTATTGCCTAGAAATATAAGATCTTTATTTTCTTCAAAATGTTTATTCCACTCATGTATTCTTTGTTGTAATTCATCGTAGTCTTCATGATAAACTAACGTTACGTGAACAGCATTTAATCCAGCTTTATTATTTATTTCAAAGATTTCTCTAGACCAATTACAATACTGAAGATTATCAATTCGATAATTCATATTTGGTATACACTATTATTATTATTATGATTGTCACTAACTTAAACTGTCCTTAGCTAAAAATTGCAATTTAAGGGAAATATCTGTAAATTGATATTGGTTTCATGAAATACAAAAAAAAATCACATAAAGTATCAATTGTAATGGGCAGTCAGTCTGATTACAAAACAATGAAAAATTGTTTAAAAGTTCTTAAGATTTTAAAAGTTAATTATGAGACAAATATCGTCTCTGCACACAGAACGCCTGATAGACTTTATACCTATGCAAAGAAAGCAGAAAATAATAATATTTCTATTATTATTGCTGGGGCCGGAGGATCAGCACATTTACCTGGTATGATTGCTGCTATAACTAGAATTCCAGTCATAGGTGTTCCCATTGAAAGTAAAAAGTTAAAAGGTTTAGATAGCCTACTATCAATTGCTCAAATGCCAAAAGGAATTCCTGTTGGTACAGTTGCTATTGGAGAAGATGGTGCGATCAATGCTGGTTTATATGCTGCCTCAATTATAGCTACGTATGATAACAATGTAAAAAAAACACTTTTAAATTGGCGAAAAAAACAAACATCGAAAGTAAAAAAAAAACCAAAGTAATTAATGTCTAAACCTGATCTAGGAATAATAGGTGGTGGACAATTAGGAAGTCTATTAGCATCTGCAGCAAAAAAACTTAATATTAAAACGGTTATTTTATCAGATGATAAAGATGCACCCGCAATCAATTTTGCAGATGAATTTATTTATGGAGACTATCAAGACATTAATATTATCAATAACTTTTTAGAAAAAGTTGATCTTGTTACTTACGAATTTGAAAATATCCCATACGATATATTGAAAAAAATTAATGAAACCAAATCTGTATTACCAAGCCCCGAAATAAATAAATTAATTCAAAATAGAATGACTGAAAAAGAGTTTTTGAATAAAAACAATATAACTACAACACAGTTTGTAAGTATTAACGATTTAGATGATATAAAAATAAACGATAGATTAATACCTGGTTTATTGAAAACTTGTACACTTGGTTATGATGGAAAGGGTCAATATAAAATAGATAATGCAAATGATTTAAATGAAAATTTTGATTTTTCAAAAGGCTATATCTTAGAAAAGATAGTAAATTTAAAAAAAGAAATTTCAGTAGTAGTTACAAGATTTGGTCACCAAAAATATGAAATCTATGATCCAATCGAAAATTATCATGAAGACCAGATTTTAAAACACTCCAAAATTCCCGCTGATATAAGTGATGAAATTAAAAATAAAGCATTGGACTGGGCAAAAACAGTGGCTGAAGAGCTTGATTATATTGGTACTATGTGCGTTGAATTCTTTATAGATAAAAATAATAATTTATATGCTAATGAAGTTGCACCAAGAGTACATAATTCTGGACACCTAACTATAAATTCACATAACATTAGCCAATTTGAAAATCATATAAGAGCTGTATGTGGACTTGAAAAATTAGAAACAAAAAAAATTTATAATGCAAAAATGCTTAATTTGATTGGTGAAGATATATTAGAATATAAAAATAAAAAATTTAAAGAAAATGAATTTTTTTATGATTATTTAAAAAAAGAAGTTAAAGCTAAAAGGAAAATGGGACATTTAACAACTATAGAAAAATAGTTTTAAGAAATTGTTTGGATCAAAGAAATATTATTGTTTGTAGGTTTGTTAACTTCCTTTGAAACTTCATGAAAGTTTAATTTTGTTTTTTTACACTCTTTCAGAAAACTCGATCCTGTTAATTCAAGATTTAAATATCTATTAACATCATTTTCATTGATTATAACAGGCTGTCTATGATGTATTTCTTTAATATTTTCATCTGCATCCTCGGTTATTAAACAAAATTGATCGTTGTCATAAATAGCCGCTAAATACATAAGCTTTTTATCCTCTCTTAAAAAATAATAAGGTGTTTTATTTTCTTTTTCTCTTTTCCACTCATAAAAACCATCTGCTACAGCTACACATCTATGTAGTCGAATTAATTTTTTGAAAGACACTTTTTCATCTATAGTTTCTAGTCTTGCATTTATTAAAGGTTTAAAATCTTTTTGCTTAGCCCAGCTAGGTACTACTCCCCACTTTAAATTTTCTAGAGTATTTCCATTATTATATTTTTTAATTACAGGTAATTTTTGAAATGGATGTGCATTATAATTTTCATTATCTTCAACTTGTATAGCTGACTTAACAAGTTTTTTTGTTTTTGTAACGGGGCTAGTTATTACGTATCTTCCACACATATTTAATTTTCTTGGTTTAATCTAAATTTAGATTATATGTTTTTCGAAACTATGAAATCAATAGAAAATAATTTTGATGATCCGCAAGTAAATGAGTTGCTAACTAAGCATTTTACTGAATTGAGATCAGTTTCTCCTGAGGGGAGTTCGCATGTATTAGATATACCTGGATTAAAGGATCCAAGTATAAAATTCTGGAGTTTGTGGGAAAATAATGAATTAATTGGTTGTGGAGCTTTAAAATTATTTGATGAAACGCATGGAGAATTTAAATCTATAAGAGTTTCAGATAAATTTAGAAATAAAAAATATGGTGGAAAAATAATTTCACATCTTATTGAAAAATCTAAACAAATAGGAATTACTAAACTAAGTGTCGAAACTGGTGCGGGTGATTTTTTTGCGCCCGCTAGAAAACTTTTTAAAAGTTTTGGTTTTAAAGAGTGTGGGCCTTTTGCGCACTATAAAGATGATCCTAATTCGTGCTATTATTCAGTAGACATTTGAGGAGTTTAGTTTGGAAGCCGATAAATCAAGACCATTTGTATTATATGTTGCTGAAATCATTTATCGAAAGATATATGAAATCAAGATTAAAAATCCAAATTTAACTAATATTCAAGCTTTTGAAATATTTATTGCATCAGATGATTATAATGAAATTAGTTCAGGAAATTTTCATGATAAATGGTTTAAAGAACTTGAGAGCAATGACTACGTAGATAAATCTACAAAAAAAAAGATTAATCAAGAAACTATAAGACTTTTACAAATACAAAAAGATACTATGATTAAACAATTAATGAAAATCCCAAAATTATATTATGCAAAAAGTCACTTTCCTTTGGAATTATCTCAAAGAGCATTTGATCATTTGTGGAGAGTTTGTGAAAGTTATGAACTTTGGTGTAAAGAAACTAAACAAAATGGATTAATATTATTAAATTTAACAGAATAATTTATGAGTAATAAAATTTTGAGATTTATAGATAGTACTTTAATAGATTTAGGAAGACAGTTTAAGTGGACCTATCTACCACCATTGATGATTTATCTTGCTGCTGGTATTTCAGGACTAACAGGTATTGTTGGAACTTTTTTTGTTAAAGACTATCTAAACTTATCTGCTGCTTTTCTTGCTGGACTGGGTTTTTGGGCTGGAATTCCATGGGCATTGAAGATGCCTTTAGGTCATCTTGTTGATCTAATCTGGAATAAAAAAAATTACATGGTTTTTGTTGGAGCATCCTTAATCTCATTAAGTTTAATTATAATGTACGGTTTAATAATTCATACTGAATGGATGTCCTCAATTCTTTCAGTAGAAACATGGTTTGTGATCAGTGTTTTGCTTGCTCCGATTGGTTATGTGGTGCAAGATGTTGTAGCCGATGCTATGACTGTAGAAGCAGTTCCTTTAGTTGATGATAGTGGAAATAAATTTTCAAGAGATGAAATCAAACTTATGCATACAACAATGCAAACTCTTGGAAGATTTGCAATAATTGGTGGAACTGTTTTAGTTGCTTTAGCTAACGTTATCCTCTTTAAAGGAGTAGACGATCTTGAACAAGCAGATAAGATAAGTTTATACGGTTCAATTTATATATATGCTTTAATTATACCAATTGTATCCGTTCTTGGAATATTTCTCGCTTCATATTTAAAAAATCAAAAGAAAAGAAAACTTATTGAACAAGGTCATAAGGGTGACCAAGATTATGCTCCTTCAGAGAAAACTGAAGTAAACTGGTGGATATTAGGTGGAAGTTTAGTTTTTGTTATTTTCACTTTAGGCATTGGATCATTCAAAGTGCCATTTGCTCAAGAAATTGTTTTTGTAGGTTCAATGGCAATTATTCTATTTTTAATGAATAAATTAGTTAAAGAACTTCCTCAAGATTTAAGACTTACTGTTGTAGGGACAGCAATAATAATTTTTATTTTTAGAGCAATGCCAGGACCTGGTCCAGGTTTATCTTGGTTTGAAATTGATGTACTTGAATTCAATGAACAATTTTTTTCAGTGTTATCACTTATTGCTTCAGTTTTAACCCTTGTAGGGATTATCTTATTAAGACCATTTATGGCAAACAACTCAATAGCTAAAATAATAGTGATTTTATCCATTGCAGGTGCAATTTTATTTTTACCAAGTGTTGGTATGTATTATGGATTTCACAATTGGACATCATCAATTACTAATGGAGTTGTTGATGCCAAGTTTATTGCAATATTAAATACTGCACTTGAGTCACCTTTGGGACAAGTCTCAATGATACCTTTGCTTGCATGGATTGCTAAAAATGCTCCGTCGCACTTAAAAGCAACTTTCTTTGCAGTATTCGCATCTTTTACAAATCTTGCTTTATCAGCAAGTGCTTTAGGGACTAAATATTTAAATGAAATTTATGTTATTACTAGAGAAGTAAAAGATAAGGTAACAAACGCTATTCTTACCACTGCCGATTATTCAGATCTAGGTATTTTGTTGATAACAGTAACACTAATAACTTTAATAATTCCAATTGTGTTTGTGGTTATAATTCAAAAGACTAAATTTAAAACTTCAGAATAATTTTTATTCAGCTTTATAGCCAAATTCTAAACAAGCATCAGTTATTGAATGATAAAGAGATTCTCCAAAACTTCTCAAAGCAAATATTCTTACTTTTCTTGGATTTGAACTAATAAAATCAATAGTTATTGTGATTGCATGAAAAGCAGAATTAGAACATTTTCCTTCATCAAGACCATCTAAATTTAACGGACAACCCTTTTTCAATACTTCATCTACCAAAGAACCTTCTAATTCAAGTATTGTTCTTGAATGAGATAGATCAGTTAATGCAAAATCATCATGACTTAGGTTTTCTAAAATAGATTTTTCTATTTCTTTATTCGTTGAAACGACCAACCAATTATCAGGTCCCATCCATAAAATTCTTGTATTAGTATTTGAAGATACCAAGAGTGTCTCAGGTAAATTTAAATTATCTATTTTTATTTTATCAATACTAATTGAAGATTTTTTATATTTAACAATTTGATAAATCAAAACATCCTTGATTTCTCTAATATTTATTAGCTCATCTTTACTATCGTGATTGCCAAACAATCCATGTTTATGAATATTTTCTAGTGCAGAAACATTTTTCATGATCTAACTCTTTTTCCTTCAGGGTCAACATAATGTGAAGATATAACTTCTACTTCAATTGATTTATTTTTTAATGGTGATACCGCAAAAAACTTTTTACCTATCATATTTTTTCCATCTTTCATTATTGCCAGAGAAAATGGATTATTATTTTCTACACTCCAACAAGAAGAAGAAACGTGACCAAGTTTAGGGTTTGGTAATTTTGCATTCTGATCTTGGACGATATGAGATCCTTCAGGAATACTAGACTTTCTATCAATTGGAATAAGTCCAACAATTTTTTGTCTGCTCTCAACATTAAATGCTTCTCTCCCTAAAGAATTTTTGCCGATAAAATCTTTTTTCTTTGAAACTAATCCATTTAATGAAACATCTGATGGGATTGTTCGACCATCTAATTCTGGCCCTGCAACGTGTCCCATTTCTATTCTTAATGTTGACAAAGCTTCAGTTCCATAAGGCTGATTTCCAAAATCTTTTCCTACTTCCATCATTTTCTCCCACATGAACATTCCATGATCTGATTTGACATTAATCTCATATGCAAGCTCACCAGAAAATGAAATTCTAAAAATTCTTGATGGAACACCAAAAAATTCTGCTTCTTTATAGCCCATAAAAGGCAAAGCTTCATTTGATACGTCTAAGTCCGGATATAATTTTGATAACATGTCTCTAGATTTAGGTCCAGCAATTGCAGCCCCTGCCCATTGCTCAGTTGTAGAGACAACATTTACATTTAATTCTGGCCAAACAATTTGAAGATAATATTCTAAGTGAGATAAAACATTTGCAGCTTGTGCAGTTGTTGTTGTCATATGATAATGATTTTCTGAAATTCTTGTTGTTGTTCCATCGTCCATGACAATTCCATCTTCTCTAAGCATCAATCCATATCTTGCTTTTCCAACAGGTAATTTCATCCAAGCATTTGTATAAACTCTATTTAAAAATTCTGCTGCGTCTGGACCTTTAATATCAATTTTTCCTAATGTAGTTACATCGCATATACCAACATTCTCTCTAACATTTTTTGCCTCTCTCTTTGAAGCTTCAAATAAAGTTTCACTTCCTAGCTTATAATATCGAGGTCTTTTCCAAGCACCTGCATCAACAAATACAGCATTATTTTTCTCATGCCATTCATGCATTGGGGTTTTTCTAGTCGGCATATATTCCATACCTACTTCACGACCAACTATTGTCCCGATTGTAATTGGTGTGAAAGGTGGTCTAAAAGTTGTGTGTCCCACTTCAGGAACTATTTTATTTTCTATATTAGATACCAACTGAAGGCCATTTAAATTACTTGTACGGCCTTGATCTGTTGCCATTCCAAGAGTTGTGTATCTTTTAACATGCTCTATTGATCTGTAGCCTTCTCTTAGTGCGATTTCTATATCAGAAACAGATACATCATTTTGAAAATCAACAAATCTTTTTGGATTTTCATTCTTAGGTAACGGCATACACCAAAATTTATCATGAGCTCCGTATTTCTTTTCATTTACATTTGGAATTGAGATTTCTGTTTTAGTCTCTGTAATTTTTGCGGAAAGATTTGAACCATTTTCAAAACCATGTTTTAAACTTTCTTCTAATGTAAATGATCCATTTGCTGCACCGACTGAGGTCTCATGTTGTTTTTTCTTATCTGGAATAAATGCATCAATTTTTTCTTCATACTTAAGTTTATTTCCTGACTGTGATGCTAAATGTACAGATGGTGTCCAAAATCCAGACACACAAATACAATCACAATCTACAGTTTCTATTTTCCCAAAAGAATTTTTATCTTTATTCAGTTTGCCAATTTTTGCAGATTTAACTTTTTTGTAACCATTAGCAACAATAACACCGTGAGAAAATCTTATATCAATTCCCTTTGATTTAGCTTCATCAATTAATTCTGATGAATGTTCTTCTCTTGTATCTAATATAATTGGTTCAACATTATTTTTTTTGAACTCTAAAGCTGTTTCATATGCACTATCGTTATTTGTGAATATTAAAGGTTTCTTTCCAACCAATACTCCATAGACTTTCATATATTCTTTTGCAGCTGCTGATAAAAAAATTCCTGGAGTATCATTGTTGCCGAACACAATTGGTCTTTCAATTGAACCAGTTGATAAAATTGTTTCTTTGGCTCTAATATACCAAAGTCTTTGTCTTGGGGTGAATTTTGATTTTTTCTCTAAATGATCACTAACTCTCTCAAACATTACCAGCATGTTATGATCATAATAACCAAAAACTTGAGATCTATTTTTTACAGTGACATTGGGCATAGATTTTAATTCAGTAATTATTTTTTCTGCCCAATCTTTTCCTGATAAGTTATCGATGCTTACATCATCGGTTAAAAGTGTTCCTCCAAATCTTGGTTTATCCTCAGCTAAAATTACTTTTGCTCCATTTTTTGCAGCAGCATAAGCACTTGCTAATCCAGAGGGTCCAGATCCAGTAACTAATAAATCGCAATACTCAAATTTATGTTCATATCGTTCTTTATCTTTTTCTATCGAAGCAACCCCTAATCCTGCGGCTTTTCTAATGAAAGGTTCGTAAATTTTATACCAGAAACTTTTAGGCCACATAAATGTTTTGTAATAAAACCCTGCCGGGAAAAACATTTTTAAAAAATTATTAATTGCACCAATATCAAAATTTACTGATGGCCAACAATTTTGGCTTGTTGCGGACAAACCTTCAACGAGTTCCATTTCTGTTGCATTAACATTTGGCTCTGAATGACCATTGAATTCTACTTGAAGCTTTGCGTTTGGTTCCTCTACTCCTGCTCCAAAAAAACCTCTTGGTCTATGATATTTAAAACTTCTACCAACTAAATGTATTCCATTTGCAATCAAAGCAGATGCAATTGTATCTCCCTCATATCCAAATAATTTTTTACCATTAAAAGTAAAAGATATTTTTTTGTTTCGATTAATTAATCCCTCTTTATTTAATCTAAATGGTTGGCTCATCTTATTTCTTCTGTGACTTTTGCTGTTTGGAAAATTTCATGTGTAGCGGTGTCTCTTTGCACCTTTATCCATTGTCTACATCCAGCTATATGTTGCCATAACTCTATATGTTTCCCTCTTGGACTTTTTCTCATATAAACAAAATTATCCCAATCCTCGCTTGATACTTCTTCATTTATATTAGGTCTTTTTACAGTTGCATCACCTCCATATGAAAATTCTTTTTGTGCTCTTAAACCGCAATAAGGACATTTGATGTATAACATTTTTTAACCAATCCAGGTTTTAGTTCCTAAACCTTTTTCATCTAAAAGATGGCCTGTAGAAAATCTATTTAATCTTAATTCTGAATTTAATTCATGAACTTGATCTTGCGCAATTGTGTGAGCAAATGTCCAACCTGAGACAGGAGTTGATTTAAAACCTCCATAACACCATCCGCAGTTTAAATATAAACCTTCAATATGAGTTTTATCAATTATTGGAGAACCATCCATTGACATATCCATGATCCCTCCCCATGTCCTTAACATTTTTAATCTACTTAAAAATGGAAACAAAGCTAAGCCACCTGTCAATACATGTTGTATAGTTGGCAAGTTACCTCTTTGAGCATAACTATTATATCCATCAAGATCACCACCCATTACCATCTCACCTTTGTCTGATTGACTTATATAAAAGTGGCCTGCACCAAAAGTTACTACTCCGTCTAATAATGGTTTTACAGGTTCTGAAACACAAGCTTGCAGTACATGAGTTTCTATTGGCAGTGTCATATTTAATTTTTCAGCTAATATATTTGTGCTACCTGCAACACATAATCCAACTTTTTTTGCTTTAATATCTCCTCTTGAAGTTCTAATTCCTTTTATTTTTCCATTTACAACATCAAAACCAGTGACTTCACAATGTTGTATTATATCTACTCCCATATCATCTGCTTGACGCGCATAACCCCAGGCAACAGCATCATGTCTTGCGGTACCAGCACTTGGTTGCATTAAACCACCAAAGATTGGGAAACGTACTTCATCACTAAAGTCTGCCATTGGAATTAATTTTTTAACTTCGTCTCTATCCAATAACTTTGCATCTATTCCATTTAATCTCATAGAGTTTCCTCTACGAGCATATGCATTCATTTGAGCATCTGAGTGGGCTAAGTTTATTATTCCCCTTGGAGAAAACATCACATTAAAGTTCAGTTCTTGACTTAAGTTTCTCCACAAATCCATTCCAAATTCATTAAATCTTGCATTAGCATCGTACATAAAATTTGATCTTATGATCGTTGTATTTCGACCAACATTTCCACCACCAATCCAGCCTTTCTCAATGATAGCTACATTTCTAATATTATGTTCTTTTGCTAAATAATATGCAGTAGCAAGACCGTGTCCTCCACCTCCAATGATGACTACATCATATTCACTTTTTGGAGTTGGATCTTTCCAAGCAACTTCCCAATTTTGGTGATTGGAGAAAGCATTTTTGATTAGACTAAATACTGAATATTTCTGCATCCGTAAGTTTTATAAAATTAAATATAAGTTTTTGCTAATTTTTTTTATATATATTTTTTAGATGTTTAAATACGTGACAAAAAAGGATAGTAATTCTGCTCATTAATAAGTAATTAGATTTATGTCAAAATCAGATATCCAAATTGCACGAGAAGCAAAAATGAAACCCATAAATGAGATTTTGGGTAAAATTAATGTTCCAGACGAACCAAGTGCTTTTAGTCCTATGGGACGTCATATTGCTAAAATAAATTTAGAATATTTAGATAGTTTAAAAGATAAACAAAATGGAAAATTAATTTTAGTTACTGCTATTACACCAACTCCTGCAGGTGAGGGAAAAACTACTACGTCAGTTGGTTTAAATGATGGATTAAATAAAATTGGTAAAAATTCTATAGTGTGTTTACGTGAACCTAGTTTAGGTCCCTCATTTGGAATGAAAGGTGGAGCAGCAGGTGGAGGATATGCTCAAGTTGTTCCAATGGAACAAATCAATTTACATTTCACAGGAGATTTCCATGCAATTACATCTGCTCACAACTTATTGTCAGCGTTAATTGATAATCATATTTATTGGGGAAATAAATTAAACATAGATGTAAGACGAGTAGTCTGGAGAAGAGTTATGGATATGAATGATAGATCTTTAAGATCTATCAATATTAATTTGGGTGGAGTTGCGAATGGTTTTCCAAGAGAAGATGGTTTTGATATTACAGTAGCATCTGAGATAATGGCTATCTTTTGTTTAGCAAATGATCTTGAAGATTTGGAAAAGAGAATAGGTAATATTACAGTTGCTTATACTAGAGATAGAAAGCCTATTTTTGCAAAAGATTTAAATGCTCATGGACCAATGACTGTTTTGTTGAAAGAAGCAATTAGACCTAATGTAACTCAAACTTTAGAAAATAATCCAGCAATTATTCATGGTGGTCCTTTTGCAAATATTGCGCACGGTTGTAACTCTGTAATAGCAACTAAAGCAGGTTTAAAACTAGCTGATTATGTTGTAACTGAAGCTGGATTTGGAGCAGACCTAGGAGCGGAAAAATTTTTAGATATTAAATGTAGAAAATCAAATTTAAAACCTGAGTGTGTAGTTATTGTTGCAACAATTAGAGCATTAAAAATGCACGGCGGTGTAGCTAAAGATGATTTAAAAAATGAAAATGTAGACGCGTTAAAAAAAGGTTTGGTAAATTTGGAAAGACACATTGAAAACGTAAAAAAATTTGGTTTACCGGTAGCGGTTGCTGTTAATCATTTTGTTGCCGATACTGATAATGAAGTAAAAGAGTTAATAAATGCTTGTGATAATATGGGAGTTAAAGCTACTTTATGTACTCATTGGTCAAATGGTGGTGAAGGAACAAAAGAACTTGCCACACATGTTGTAGATTTAATTGATCAAAAACAAGCAAATTTTAAATTTTTATATGATGAAAAAACACCTTTACTAAAGAAAGTTGAAACTGTTGCAAAAGAAATATATCGAGCAAACGAAGTTGTTGCTGACAGTAAAATAAAAGATCAATTAAAATCTTTTGAAGAAGCGGGTTATGGAAATTTACCTATATGTGTAGCGAAAACACAATATAGTTTTTCTACTGATCCAAATGCAAAAGGTGCTCCAACAGGCCATTCATTACCAATTAGAGAAGTAAGATTATCTTCAGGTGCAGAATTTATTGTTGTTATATGCGGTGCCATCATGACAATGCCAGGACTTCCTCGAGTTCCTGCAGCAGACTCTATTAAGCTTAATGAAAAAGGTGAAATAGAAGGCTTGTTCTAATTTAAATTATTTAGCCAGTTTTCTAATTCT
Organism: uncultured Pelagibacteraceae bacterium; assembly: GCA_902633125.1. Taxonomy (GTDB): domain Bacteria; phylum Pseudomonadota; class Alphaproteobacteria; order Pelagibacterales; family Pelagibacteraceae; genus Pelagibacter. Next base: position 55,401 of record CACPEZ010000004.1, on the reverse strand, counting down.
CTCATCCTTGCATCTTTATTTGAAATTTTATTTTCATCTTCTATAATTTTTACATGAGAGTCTATTTCCATTTGGTCAATAAATGCTTTTTTTTCTAAAAGTCGATCTCTCCTAAAATGAATTAAGCTTATCATTTTAGCATAAGTGATCTCTGGGTGATATTGAATTCCCCATACATTCGTTGAACCAACATTAAAATTTATACCCATGACTTTATTTATTGGATTTGATGAAAGTAATGTAGAGCCCTCAGGTAATTTTACAACTTCATCAAAATTAAATGCAGGGGTATTAAATTTTTTATTTTTATTTTTATAAAGCGGATGTTTAAGGCCGTTTTCGTTTATTTCTATATCATGAGCTATTCCTCTATGAGCACCATTAGGGCATTTCTTTACTTCTCCACCAGCAACCGTTACAGCAACTTGCATTCCCCAACAAATTGCGAATATATTTTTTATATTCTTTTGACATTCCCTCATAAAATTTATTTGTCTTCTTATTTCAGGAGTATCATTGTAAATATTTAAACTACTACCACCCCATATCATTCCATTATATTTAGTTAAATCTTTAGCTACTTCGTTAATGTTTTCATCCGAAGAAGGATTAACAACATCAATATCTAATTGATCTGTAAAATAACTAATACTGTCTTTTAAACTTTCAGTATGAGTTTTAATTCCACCATCAGTAAAGCTTTGATTTTCTTCTCTAAGATTACCCTCAACTATAAGAATTCTTTTCATTAGAATAATTTACCTGAAATACTGTGTTCATAAAGTGCTTTCATGTCATCCTTACTCATTGTCCTTGGATTGGTAGAAGTGGATGGATCTTCTAATGCCATAACTGATAACTTTTCTAAATTTATTTTATTTACATCAACAATTTCTGATAATTTATGTGGTATATTTAATTCTTTTCTTAGTTCTAAAATCCAGTTTAAAAAACTATCAAAACTTTTATCGAGTTCGAGATAATCACATATAGAAATTATCTTTTTTTCAATCATTTCTTTGTTAAAAGTTAATACATAAGGCATAAAGATAGCATTTGATAAACCGTGGTGAACATTAAATTGGGCATTAATAGGGTGGCTTAAAGAATGAATAGCGCCAAGCCCTTTTTGAAAAGCGGTAGAACCCATACTAGCTGAAGCTAATAATTCTGCTCTAGCATTTAAATCTTTTCCATTCTTAACTGCTTTAATTAATGAGTTTTTAATTAACTTCATTCCTTCAATCGCAATTCCATCAGCCATCGGGTGGAATCCAGACGCACAAAAAGCTTCTAAATTGTGTGCCAAAGCATCCATACCTGTCGCTGCAGTCAATCTTGGAGAAAGATCTAAAGTTAAATTAGGATCTAAAATTACAATTGAAGGTAAAAATTTCGGGTGGAAAATAATTTTTTTTATACCTGTTTGTTTATTGATTATAGCTGATGCTCTTCCAGTTTCTGAACCTGTCCCTGCTGTAGTGGGTACAGCAATGATAGGTGCAATGTTATTTTCATCTGCTCTTTTCCAATAATCACCTACATCTTCAAAATCCCATATTGGTCTATACTGTCCTGACATAAAAGCAATAGCTTTACCTACATCAAGACCGCTGCCACCACCAAATGCAATAACTCCATCACAACCTAATTTCTTAAACTCCCTTACTCCCTCTTCCACATTCTCGCCTAAAGGATTACCTGAAAAATTTGAAAAAACTTGAAGATGATTAAAGGTTTTTCTTAAATCTAAAATAATATCTTGAGCCATTTTTAGATTAATTAAATCCTTATCTGTGACAAATAATGGTTTATCAATTTTCAAATTTTTACATGCTAGACCTAAATCTTGAATTCTATTCTCTCCAACCCAAATTGTAGTAGGATAATTCCAATTAGTTTTCATATTAAAATAATATTTAATTTTTCTATTTTTCTTAGTACAATATATTTATAATTTTAATTGTAGAGGAAAAATTATCATGACTAAAGTCGCTATTATCGGTGCTGGACCCTGCGGGTTATCAATACTAAGGGCTTTTGAACATGCCGAGAAAAAAGGAGACAAAATACCTGAAATAGTTTGCTTTGAAAAACAAAGTGATTGGGGAGGTCTTTGGAATTATAGCTGGAGAACAGGATCTGACCAATATGGAGATCCAGTTCATAATAGCATGTATAGATATCTTTGGTCAAACGGACCTAAAGAGTGTCTTGAATTTGCAGATTATTCTTTTGATGAACATTTTGGTAAGCCAATTCCATCTTTCCCACCTAGAGAAGTACTTTATGATTATATAACTAGTAGAGTAAGTAAAGGAAATTTAAGAAATAAAATTAAATTTAATACAAGAGTAGTTAATACAGTTTTTAAATCAGATAAATTTGAAGTTAGCTATCAAGATAAAGAAAATGATAAAATTTTAACTGATCATTTTGATTACGTTGTAGTGTCCACTGGTCATTTTTCAGTTCCTTTTATACCTGAATATAAAGGTATGAGTTCGTTTCCTGGAAGAATAATGCATTCGCATGACTTTAGAGATGCGGAAGAATTTAGAGGAAAAAATATTATAGTTTTAGGAAGTAGTTATTCTGCAGAAGATATTGCACTTCAATGCAATAAATATGGAGCAAAAAGTGTAACAATTGGCTTCAGACATAATCCTATGGGTTTTAAATGGCCAGAAGGAATGAAAGAAGTATTCTATTTAGATAGATTGGAAGGAAAAAAAGCAATTTTTAAAGATGGTACCGAACAGGATGCAGATGTAATAATACTGTGTACTGGTTACCTGCATCATTTTCCTTTTTTGGAAGAAAATTTAAAACTTAAAACAAGAAACAGACTTTATCCTCCAAAATTATACAAAGGTGTTGTTTGGCAGGATAATCACAAACTTTTGTATCTAGGAATGCAAGACCAGTTTCACACATTTAATATGTTTGATTGCCAAGCTTGGTATGCGAGAGATGTTATAATGGGTAAAATAAATTTGCCAAGTGGAGATGAAATCGAAAAAGATATTAACAAATGGGTTGCTTTAGAAGAAAAACTGGAAAATCCTGATCAGATGATTGATTTTCAAACTGAATACACAAAGGAATTGCATGATATGTCGGATTATCCAAAAATAGATTTTGAGCTGATAAGAAAACATTTTAAAGAGTGGGAACATCATAAGGTTGAAGATATATCAACGTATAGAAATAAATCTTTTTCATCTCCAGTTACAGGATCTGTCGCTCCAGTTCATCATACAGCTTGGGCAAAAGCAATGGACGATTCATCTGAAACTTTTCTAAATAAAAACTAAAAATTTAAACTAATTTTCTAAAACTAAGTCTAAATATAAAGCTGCGCTCCATGAGAAATTATTTGCGCCCATAACTGATCCATCTTTATAACTGTAATATTCATGGAAACCTTTTTCTTCAATTAATTCTAAAGTTTTTTTTTTGATTTCATTTGCATATTCTGGCTCTTTTTTAATAAGTCCTTGATAAATTAACCAATTACAATTTATCCATATTGGACCTCTCCAATATCTTTTTTCTTCGAATAAAGGATGATTTGGTTTTATTGTTGAGAAATAGTAATTGTCATTAATATTATGATTTTTTAAATTATTAATAATTTTTTTATTTAATTCATCATCTTGTAAATTTGCGTAGAGAGTAAAATAATTTGTTATTGATGGAACAACGATATTCAAGTTAGTTTTTAAATCTTTCGAGACAAAATCATTAATATTATCATCATATAATTTTAATATTTCATTTTCAGTTTTAGATATAAAATTATTTAAATCATCAAAATTTAAATCAAAATTTTTAGCTAAGCTAAGTAGATCTTTATTTGCTCTCAAAAATAAAGCATTAAATCCAACATCTACTACATTAAAATCAGAGATCTCATACAATTTATGTGGATCATAGTGAACATCTCTAAATTGATCTCTTAAAGTTACATATCTGTCATAATCAGTTTTTAAAGGTCTCTCATCAGAGTTTGAAACTTCAAGATCTCTTCTTTTATAATTAAGGTTTTTATCTACTTTGATATTGCTCATTGGCTGATCCCAAATTGGTGAATTATCATACCCGCTCTCCCAAGGATGTAATATGGATACAAGGCCGGTTTTATTAGGATCTCTGAATTTTATGAACCAATCATGATAATTTTTAATTTTTGTTATTATATTTACAATTCTAGAATGTTGTTCATTACTAAGTTGATTTTTTTCAACAATTTTCCTCAAAATACTGGCTAAAACTGGTGGCTGAGTAATACCAGAGGAAGGTATATTTTTTCCACATTGCCAAGTTGTGTGATTTGGAAAATAAGATGTGTCTTTTTCATGAAAAAGAATATGGGGTACCATACCATCGTCCCACTGACCATTAAGCAAAGTTTCAATTTCTATAATTGAAAAATCTAAATTAAAGTAAGAATAGCCAAGCGCTATAAAAGCTGAATCCCAATTCCATTGAGCAGGATATAATTTATTATTAGTAGGAAGTGTGTAACCATTTTTTCTGTTACCCAATAATATTTTTTTTGCCTCTTCTACTTTATTTTGCATTATCCTTTAACACTTCCTGCGGTGAGACCGCTTACTAAATATTTTTCAAAATAAACAAAAATTATTAAAATAGGCAAAGTTACTACTACAGACCCTGCCATTAAATATTGTCTAGGTGTTTCAGCTCCAACATTCAGAAACTGAATAGCTCTTGATAATGTGAATGTATTTGGCCGGTCTAAAAACATTAATGAAAACAAAAATTCATTCCAAGCTATCATAAATACATACAAGGCTACCGATGATATTGCAGGTAAACTTAGCGGAAGTATAATTTTAAAAATTATACCAAGCCAATTTTGACCATCTATTATCCCTGCTTCTTCTAATTCTTTTGGTATACTTTTAAAGTAACCCTGCAACATATAAATTGCTACAGGTAAAGTCGTTGCTGTATAAACTATTAACAAACCTTCAATAGAATTTCTTAAACCAAGTTGACTAAAAATTGTGTACAAAGGTATCACTAAAACTATTGCTGGAAACAAATAAATTATCAATATGGATGTTGATAAAAAATTTTTTCCAAAGAAATTAAGTCTTGCAACTGCGTAAGCAGCAGGTATTGCAAAAATTAATGTTATAATGACTGTTCCTAAGGAGACTATTGTACTCGTTAGCATATATCTTCCAAAATTGTAATCTTTAAATACTATAAAATAAGATTTGAACAACTCTGGCAATCCTTGTGCAAAGTTAATACTAAAGTCTAATGGGTTCAATAATAACAATGCTTGGGTTTTAAAGCTTGTAACTAACATCATATAAAAAGGGAAAAGAATTACAAAAGAGAACAGTGTAATTCCAAATAATGTTAAAAAATTAAAGAATAATTTTTGAGAGGAATGATTTTTTGACAAAAAGTTTTTGTCGTAATCTTTAATATTATTGAAAAAAAATAATGAAATTAAGAATATGCCAAAACTATACCAAATAGGTAAATTTGTTGAAATGAAATAATCAAAGATAGAAAATAAAAGTGCTAGTAAAATTATTTTAATATTTAAATTTAATTTTTTCCCAATAAGAAGATTTATTGCACAAAGAATTATTCCAAATATAAATAATTTATTAAAATTAAAATTTGTTAATTCAATTCCTTGCAATGTAACTAAGATTTTCCAAATACAAATTAATGAAAACAAAAACAAAGACGAGATAAAGCAATAAGTAAATATATTTTTAATTTTCATCAGCTCTTTTTCCTAAAAGTTTAAAATAGATAAACATAAAAATTAATAGAAACACTACAATCACAATAGAAACTGCAGAACCCATACCAATATCCCCGATTGAAAAACCTTGTTGATATACATTTATTGGCAGTGTTCTTGTACCTGATGCCCCGCCAGTGAGTAAGAAGATGTCTTCAAATTTATTAAAATTCCAAATAAATCTAATCATAAATAGAATTGAAATCACTGCTAATATCTGGGGCAAAGTAATATTAAGAAATTTTTGGATAGGATTTGCACCATCAACATCAGCTGCTTCATACAACTCTTTTGGAACTGCTTGAAGACGAGCAAGAATAAATAAAAATGCTAGAGGAAAATATCTCCAAATTTCAAAAATAATTACAGTTGTTAATGCTAGCCTCAATTTAAAATCAAAACCAAGTATGTTTAAAGTTACATATTTTTGTCCTAGTAAATTTATTGGTCCATCAATAATTTGATAGTTAATTAATAAATTATTCAAAGTTCCGCTTGTTGGATCAAGTAAAAGTTCCCAGGTATAAGCAAGAGCAACTACTGGCGCAACATAAGGAAATAAAAGAACACTTCTCATAAATGTTCTTCCAAAAAATTTTTGATTTACCATTTGTGCAGCTAAAATTCCAAAAACTATTGCACCTACGGTTCCAAAAAAAGTGTAATAAAAAGTTGTTGATAATAGATCTATAAAAGCTTTGTCTTTAATTACTTTTTTGAAATTATTTAATGTAAATTCATAAGTTAATAATATATTTTGTGACTTACCTGATAGTTTAGGCTTATAAGATTTTAGTTCCTTCTTGGAAATTTCTTGATTATTAATATTTTGAAATACTATTTCTAAATTTTCTCGGTATTTTTTTGGCCAATTACCTAACTCACACTTAAGTAAATTTGATTTAAATTGACATTTATTATTTAAACTTATTGGTTCGATATCATCTGGATATTTATCTTTAAATTTTACATTAGTAATTTCTTGTGTAAGAGAACTATTTCTTAATTTATAAATTACTTTTATTTGATTTGGATTATCATTAATTGATTTTACTAATTTTTTTGCTCTTGGTTCAGGAATTCTTAAATCTTTGAGCTCTACATTTTTAAAACTTATCCAAATATTAGAAAATATTGGAAATAAAATTATAGAAAATACTAAAAGAACTGATGGTAATATTAAAAGATAAGCTGTTCTTTTTTCAATTTTTGCAAGTTTTGAACTCATAAAAAAAAGCGGATAATTAATATTACCCGCTTTTTTTAATTTTTTAAATTACTAGAAGCTAGCTAGCACAGTATTAATTTCATCTACTGCTTCATCTAGCGTCAATTGATCGTCAATATATTGTCTAGTGATTCTATTTATAAACTTATTGTTGATAATTTTAGATGCTCTAGATAGTTCACCTTCTTTAACACCCCATCTATTAGCAGTATCTAAACCTGCAACAATATTATTTATTACATCTGCTGAATATAGATCTGTTAAAGGAGCTTTTCTATCAACTCCAACAGGCAGTTTACTCCAAGCTGTTGTAAATGCATTTGGATCACTTGCATTACCTCTTCTTACAGGGAACTTACCTTCTGGTGCTATAGATAAAGTGCTTGTATATCCTTCATCCATTGAATAAAGAATAAACTGCTTAGCTTCATCTGTATCTGCATCTGCAGTTACACCAAAGTATCTAACATCCGCCCAAGCTGCGCCTTTTACATTATTTGGTCCACTAAAATTAGTTATAAAACCAGTTTTAGATGCCAATTCTGGTGAAGTAGGATCACTGTTAATTGTTGGTGGAGCTGAGTCTCTTAAACCAGCTAATTCATCCATAATAAATGGTGACCATATTATCATTGGAGTTTTACCAGCGAAATAAAGTTCTCTTGATTGTTTCCAATAAAGTTCTCCTGGAGGGCTAGCCTTAGCTAATTTTTTATAAAACTGTAAAGAATTCTTTAAAGCTCTTCCTTGTTTTTTTGTTCCACCTTTTTTTACAATATTTACACCGTTTGCAAGCATGACATGTTCTAAAACTTGACTCATAAAGTTTTCGTCAGTTTTAGTTGCCGCAACAAATCCAAACATATCATTACTAGATAAAGCATCTATTGCTTTCTCGATGTTTGCATAAGTCGTCGGTGGTTCTAAACCAGCAGCTTTAAATAAATCTTTTCTGTATACAACCATTTGCGTCCAGCCATCTACTGGCACGGCTGCAATTTTGCCACCTTTTTTAGCCATCTTTAAAGCACCTGGAGCAAAAGTTTTCTTTCCAAGTGAGTTAACGATGTCATTATTTGCATCAACGTCTAAAATTCCCGCTTCTGCCCATGGCAATACATATTGCAATGTATGATAAATTACATCAGGAAGATCTCCTGCTGCAGCTGCTGCAGTAGCTCTTGTTCCTAAATCTTTTTCATCAATCGGGATAACTTCAACTCCAATTCCAGTTTTGGCTTCAAAAGCTTTTGCCATCTCTTCTTGTTTAGCCATCCTTGCTGGTTGAGTTTCTGTCGTCCAGAATTTGATATCTGCAAATGCAATTGAATTAAAAACAAAAGCTATTGCAGAGATTGTTATTAATATATTTTTAAACATATATTCCCCTCTTTTTTCTTGTTTTTTAAAGTTATTTAAAAATTAACACATAATGAACATTTAAAAGAAGAATAACAAGTATGTAATTTACACAATACTACCTGAGATTGATTTAGGAATTTTTAAAAGAAATACCTTTATTATCAAATAAATGGCAACGAAATGGATCAAAACCTATTTTAACAGTGTCACCTACTTTAATATTTGTGTCTCCATCAGTTTGTACAACAAGAGGATCTCCCTCTTTCTCCAAATATAAATATGTTCCTGACCCTAATTTTTCTACGACGAAAACCTTGCTCTCCCACAAAGAATCTGAATCTGCGTTTAATATTAAGTGCTCTGGTCTTATTCCAATTTTTATACTATCCCCTTCTTGAGTATTCTCTGAAATTTTTGGTACATTTAACTTTCCAGTCCCCATTATATCTACTTCAGAACTCTTTGAACTTTTGCTTAAAATTTTACTATCTATAAAATTCATTTTTGGAGAACCGATAAAACCCCCAACAAACAAATTATCTGGGTTATTATATAAGTTCATGGGTGATCCCTTTTGTGAAACTATACCTTGATCCAATACAACAATATCATTTGCAAGTGTCATGGCTTCAGTTTGATCATGAGTTACGTAAATCATTGTTGCATTAAGTTGATCATGTAATTTTGCCAATTCTACTCTCATTTGTACTCTTAATGCTGCATCTAGATTAGATAATGGTTCATCGAATAGGAAAACTTTTGGTTTTCTTGTAATGGCTCTACCAATAGCTACTCTTTGACGTTGACCTCCAGATAATTGTTTGGGTTTTCTCTCTAGATACTCTTCTATTTGTAAAATTTTAGCAGCTTCCATTACTCTTTGCTCTATTTCTTCTTTTGATTTTTTTTCAATCTTTAAACCAAAAGCCATATTATCAAATACAGTCATATGAGGATAAAGAGCATAAGATTGAAATACCATTGCAATATTTCTTTCCTTAGGTGGTAGATCATTCACAACTTTATCATCAATAGATATTGTACCTGAGTTAATTTCCTCTAAACCTGCAATCATTCTTAAAATTGTTGATTTACCGCATCCGCTTGGGCCTACTAGAACTGTGAAAGACTCACTTTTTATATCAAGAGAAACATCTTTGATCACATGTGTGTTACCAAAAAACTTGTTTACTTTATCTATTTTAATACTTGCCATTTTTAATTTAATATTAATTTTTTATTATTAATTATAGATTTAATTAATTTTGTCATCAAAGGGATTTTTTTTTGTTGAATTTTTTTTAATACGAATGGAGCAATTTCTCTTGCAAGTTGCTCTCCCTCTACAGTTTCATTAGGCATAAATTTTCTTTTAGCATTATTAAATGTGTAGCCTTGCCCTAAGTAACTTCCCATTTTACTATTTCTACCTCCAGCAGCACTGACGTATAGATCTCCAACTCCTGCCAATCCAAGAGCTGTCTCAATTTTTCCTTTAAAATATTTAGTAATATATATCATCTCATTTATAGATTTTTTGAATAAACTTGAAGACATATTTAGACTATCTCCAGCCCCAATAATCATTGAATAAATATTTTTAATTGAAGAACATATCTCAACTCCAATAACATCTTTCGAAGTTTCTGTTAAATAGTATTTTGTAGTTATCATATTACAAATTTTTTTTGCAGTTTTGATATTTTTATTAGCAACAATTACACTTGTTTGTTTTTTATTTGAGAGTTCTTTTGCTAAGCAAGGTCCTTTTAAAACTGAAACATTTATATTTTTATTAGTTTTCTTTATATCCTCTGAAAGAGTAAAAATTTTCTGTTTTTTTTTCTCATACTTTAAACCTTTAGTAAGAATAAGAATTGGACTTTTGATGTTTGATTTTTTAAATTCTTCACTAATGAAATTTATTCCTGATAAACTTAGCGCAACAACGACTAAATCATATTTATTCTTTAACAAATGAGTTGAGTATTTTTTGTATTTTAGTTTATTAGGTAAATTTATTTTTAAACTAGAATGATATTTCTTTTTTGAAGATAAATTTTTAATAAAAGTTTTATTGTAAGGCTCTGTGATAGTTACTTCATTTTTATTGTCTATACATGGAAAAGTAAAAGCAGATCCCATTGCGCCACCGCCTATTATTAAAATTTTTTTCATTTAAGCTTAAGCAATTCCTAGATGTTTTTTTCTTTTTTCTACCCAAGTTCTTATCAAATTGTCAAAGATTAAACCTATAAATGCTACACAAATACCTAAAGTTAATCCAATACCAGCACCATTTTTATCTGACAAAGCTTTTAAAATATATTGTCCTAAATCTTCTGTGCCGATAAATGCCCCTATAATCACCATAAATAATGCAAACACTATTGTTTGATTAATACCAAGCATCATATGAGGAAATGCTAAAGGAAATTCTATTTTTGTTAATCTTTGAAATTTATTTACGCCAGACATCGTTGCTGCATCATGCAAACCTGCAGGAACACTTCTAAGGCCTTCAATTGTGTATCTGGTTGCTGGTATAGTTGCATAAACAATTACAGCAATAAGAACCGAAGTATCGGTTATTCCAAATAGCATCATCACAGGAATAAGATAAACAAATGATGGAAATGTTTGAAAAATATCACATACGCCTAACATAAATTTTGCAGAATGTTTATTTTGAAAACATAATGTGCCAACTGTAAATCCAATTATACAAGAAACGATTACCCCAAATGTTGCCATGTAAGCTGTTACTAAAGCTCTATCCCACCAAGGGCTTAGAGCTATGAATAATGTTAAACCACAAACTACCAATGCAGATCTAATTCCACCAATCAAATAGCCAGCACCAACAACTAAAACTAATGTGGCAACAGCTGGCATCCTTAAATACAAAGCTCTCATTGGTTGTAATACCTCTTGAATTAACCACGTATTAAACGCTTTTATATAAACAAAGAAAGTATCAAAAATCCAATCAACACCTTTATTCCAAAAATCAGCAGTTGATATTCCTTTGTTGTGCGGCACTTCAAATAAATAATTGTAACCACCCTTAAAATAAACAGATCCAAAGTAAGCGAGTAAAATTCCAATTATGACTGTAATACTAAAAAATAATAAATTTTTATTTCTTTGAAAAAAATTCAAATTACCAAAATAATCAACTTGTTTATTTGCCCAAGCCAATGACATTTTATCTAATAAAATTGCAATTAGACTAATACAAAGACCAGCTTCTAATGCTAATCCAATGTTAAGCTGATTTAATGCCAACAATAAGTTGAAGCCTAGACCTTTCGCTCCAATGAAGGCTGAAATAACAGCCATAGAAAAGCACACCATGATAACCTGGTTTACGCCAATTAAAATATCCCGTCTGGCCGTTGGAATTAGCACTTTAGACATCAGTTGCCAATTATTACAACCACTCATTCTTCCAGCTTCAATTACTTCTGGAGGAATAGCTCTCAATCCTAGTAAAGTAAGTAATATCATGGGTGGAACAGCAACAACCATAGTTATAATTACAGCAGCGTGGTCACCGACTCCAAAAAGAACAAGTGCAGGAACTAATACTGCATATTGTGGCATTGTTTGCATAACTAATAGAATTGGATATAGAGCTTTTTCTACACGTTTACTTTTATAAGCTGCAATACCTAAAGTTAACCCAAATATAAAAGATAGAGGCGCAGCAACTAAAATAAAAGAGAGTGTTTGCATTGATGGTTTCCACTGTCCAAACATAGAAATATAAACCATGGTTAAACCAGCAAATAAAGCGAGGCCAATACCACTTAATTTATAAGCAAGTATTGCAAAACCGGCCGCAACTATTGTCCAAGGTAGACCTGGTAACTCCGCCCAAGGGTTGGCATCGATCCAATCCCAACTCGTAAAAGCAACAATTGTTTCAAGTCCACCTAACAGAATTTCTCTAATTAGTTCTATTAAAAAGGTCATAAAAGCAGTTAAATTTCTGCTAATTTGTAAAACTATTGGTCTGGTTTTAAATTCTTGAGTGTCCTCATTCCAAAACTCCATTGGCATCCACTCATTCATTAAGAAAAACAAGGAGTCATTTATCCATATTGGCAACCATCCAAGTAATGGAGGAAGTCGCCAGAAAACATCAAAGGCGTAATATCTTACTTCTTTGCCTAAAAATATATAACTACTTTGATTAGGATCTTTTACGAATTCAGCTTGACCTCTAATGAATTTATATGTTTCTGGAACATCAATAGCAAAACAAAGAGCAAAGAAAACAATTAATAGAAATAACCACTGAAATATTTTTGGATATTTTTTTAAAAATTCCATAATTTATTTTCCGTTCTTTCTTCCGCCAAAGACAGTATTTATTATTTTTGTTGGGTTGATTGACCCAACGGTTTTATTGTTTTCATCTATAACTGCTACAGATTTTTCTTGTGTTAATATTTTTTCTGCAACATTTTCTATGATTTCATCTTTTGAGACTTTAACATCACCTAAATTATTAGATATAGATTCATCCATTACATCTTCAATTAATAAAACTTTTTCTCTAGGTACTTCTTCAGTAAATTTTCTTACATATTCTGTGGCTGGGTTTAAAACTATATTTGCAGGTGTATCTAGTTGTTCAATTATACCATCTTTCATAATTGCAATTCGATCAGCAAGTTTTAATGCTTCATCAAAATCATGAGTAATAAACATAATTGTTTTTTGTAATTTTTCTTGAAGTCTTAAAAATTCATCTTGCATTTCTTTTCTAATTAAAGGATCTAAAGCAGAAAAAGGTTCATCTAAAAACCATATATCAGGTTCAACTGCTAGAGATCTTGCAATACCCACTCTTTGTTGTTGTCCACCTGAAAGTTCTCTTGGAAAATAATTTTCTCTTCCATCAAGTCCAACTAATTTAACCATCTCCATTGCTTTATTAATGCTCTCCTCAGTTTTGATACCTTTGATTTGAAGAGGAAAAGCTATATTTTCTACAACGGTTTTGTGTGGAAGAAGAGCAAAGCTTTGAAAAACCATACCCATTTTATTCCTTCTAAGCTCTATTAATTCTTTATTATTTAGATTTAATAAATCTTGACCTTCTATAAAAATTTTTCCACCTGTTGCATCTGTTAATCTAGATATACATCTTAGTAAAGTTGACTTACCAGATCCAGATAAGCCCATTACAACAAGCATCTCCCCTTTGGCTACTTCAAAGGAAGCATTGTTTACACCTACTATACAACCATTTTCTTGAAATGTTTTAGCATCAACATTACCATTTGAGTCTTGAAGCATCTTTTTGGCATTTTCACCAAAAATTTTATAAACTGCTTCGCATTTGATTACTGCTTCAGACATAATTCTTATAAAAATATACGAAAATTAATTAAATTAAAATCAATATAATTGAAGCTTATTTCCATTAAAAATTTTTAATAAAATAAACCCTTGTATCAATTCCAGTGCTTAAAAAACTTAAAGCTTCACCGCTTACTTTAATTGTTTCGTCTACTCCTACGTTATTCCCACTAACTGTAAAACCTGCAAAACATTTCTTTTTTTCAGCATCCCATTCAACAAATGTTTCATCAATTTTATTACCGTTAATCGTATAAATTTCATGTGCTCTAAAATTTAAGAAATTTGCACCCATTATTGCTCTTTGGGGAATAAGCTTTGTGGCATTACACACTCCTTCATACAATTCGTCTGATAATTTATAATGATCAGTACCATCAAAAGTTACCAATATACCCGAGGGAAGTTTTGAAATTAATGCACTTAATTTTCTCTCTTTTGCAATTCTCTCTTCTTCTAATTTCATTTTTCTAACTAGTTCATCACCCTCACTAAATATATTATTTAAAATAGCAAAAGAAGAAATTATGACTATTGTTAAAATTATTAGTCCTATAAATTGTTTTAGGTTCTCGGGTAATCCTTTTAATTTATTAAATGAAGTTTCGTTCGACATTATTCTTGTAATTTACCGTTTTTCCAAATTCCTATTTTTTGGTCTCCATTAGCCCAAGTAAATGTTCCTTTGCCATTCATAAAACCATTAGCCCACTCTCCTTCGTAAGTAGAGCCATCTGGGAAAGTTAAAGTTCCAACACCACTCCAAACACTATTTTTAAACTCACCTTCATAGACATATCCGTTTGGCCATGTTTCTACACCTTGACCATTTTTTTTTGTGCCTACCCACTCACCTTCATAAGTGGTTTTATCTGTATAAACCCACTTTCCATATCCATTTTCACAGTTACCTTCTTTACATCCAGTGCTTCGAGCAAAAACTGATGAGCTAATTAATAAACTTAGACAAATATAAAAAAGATATTTTCTCATAACTATATTTTACACAAATCTTAATAAAAAAAAATCCCCCCCAACAGAATTGGGGGAGATCTTAATTTTTAACTTTTATCCTTATTTAAGGAAAGCTTTCCAAGTTGACTCGTTATCAGCTAACCATTTTTTAGCTGCATCTTCGTGAGTCATTTTGTCAACGTCTACTAAAGCTGCCATAGCACCAATTTGACTTGTTGAAAATGACAATTTTTTAAACGCTGCTGCTGCATCTGGATGAGTTTTTGGAAAATCTTCGTGTACTGCTTTTTTCAAATAACCATCCGGAGAACCACATTTTCCATCACCACCATCTGCTGGTCTACAACCAGCTGTGTATGGAGGGAAGTCGATAAATGTAAAACCAGCACCATCAGTAAAGTTTGGTGTCCAGTTGAAAATTATAGTTCCTCTTCCTTCTTTTTCAGCAGCTGCTAACTCTGCCCAAAGTGCATCAGCACCTCCAGCAAACTTAACCCACCATAAATCACCTAAGCCTAGAGCATCAATCCTTTGAGGGATCAAGTCACCATGCCAAGTCTGTGGACCTTCCAACATTCTTCCTTTTCCATCTGGAGAGTCAGGTGTTGTAAAGTTTTTTGCACAGTCTGGATTTTTTAGAGCTGTCCAATCTGGTAGACCTGGACATAGACCTTTTTCAACAACCCAGTTTGGATATCCCATATCCTCAAGAGTTCTTGCTTCATGATCGCCCCAGTCTAACAAGCCACCTTTGTCTAAAGCTGTTGTAAATGACTTACCGAAAGCAGATTCCCATACCTCATGAGATATAGTTACATCACCAATTCTAATTGACTCGTAAACCGCTTGAGAGTCAGCATTTACATATTTAACATTGTTACCCATGCTTTCAAAGATTCCACCAATAACATAGGCCATAACAATTTGACTTGACCAGTTATGAGTTGGGATCACTATGGGTTTTTTACTGTCAGCGTTAGATATTCCTGCAAAGCTTACTACAGTAATTACTATAGCTGAGAGTAAAGATAGTATTTTCTTCATTTATTTCTCCTCTCTTAATATATTAAGTAAGTAAGTATCCTTAAATTTAATCTCACAGTCAACAAAAGTTGGTACTAAAATTTATATATACAATTAATCAGTACTGATTTATTCTTAAACATAAGTAATCATTGATTTAAAATGTTAGAAGAAAATTTAAGAATAAATGAACCTGGTTTAAACGTTTTGCCACCTGGGGTTGAAAGATATGTAGTTAATGGAGGTGGATTAACAGGAGTTCAGGTTTTTCCGGATGATGAAATTGAAATTATTAATAATGAAGGAAATCAAATTTGTGAAATAGTTGTTTTTAATTCTGATGGAAATTCAGATCCATCAATTTTAAATTTAAAATCATCTAAATCAGAAAATGATATAATTAAAATTTTAAATAAAAATGAAGAAAGTTCGAAAATTGCTTTGCGCCAATTAGAAAAAAGAAATCTTAAAATTGCAAAATCTAAATCTTCAATCCTTTTTGATAAAGACACTCCACCAGGAGAAAAAATTAAAATAAGTTCAAAAGATAAATGTTATTGCATTTTTTCTGCACCTGGTAATGATATGTTGGTTCATGAACAAAATCCTCCTACAGAATTAACTTTATTTATTAAAAGAAATAATATTGTTGACTATAAAGAACATAGAATAATTCCAGATCCAATTTTTGATCCTCTAGACGAAAAAAATATTGCAAAACAATCAGCGATTTCTTTTGAAGTTAAAGAAGGAGATTATATTCAAATAATTTGTCCAACTGGTAGACAATGTTCAGATTTTGTTGCTTTTGATACAGCTAAATTGGGTAAAGGTATTGAAAAAGGTTTAGATTGGCAAACAACCAGGACCTTTATGGGAAATACATTTCCAGGACCAGGATTGTATTCAAAATTTTATGATACAGACCATGAGCCTTTAGTAGAAGTAATAAGAGATACTGTTGGTAGACATGACACTTTTAATCTTGCTTGTACATCGAAGTATTACGAAGATGCTGGTTATTTTGGGCATCCAAATTGCTCAGATAACTTAAGTGGTGCTATGGAAAATTTTGGGGTTAATAGACAAAAGGGATGGCACGCTATAAATTTATTTTTTAATACTTCAGCAGGAGGCTTAAATACCGTACTTTCTGATGAGTCATTTGCTAGACCTGGAGATTATGTAATATTAAGAGCTTTAAAAGATTTAACCTGCGGAACATCAGCCTGTCCAAGTGATATAGATCCATGTAATTCATGGAACCCTACAGATATTTTTGTTAGAACTTACGAAAAAAAAAGAGAATTTACAAAATCTTTTGCATTTAGAATGAAACCAGACTCAGAATTAAAACTAACAAAAAATACAGGATTTCATGAAAGAACTTCAAAGTTAACAAGAAACTTTGTTGATGCTAGAGGATATTGGCTACCCAACGATTACACTAAACACGGAGTAATAAATGAATATACAGCGTGTAGAGAAAAAGCAGTTTTAATTGATTTATCTTCTTTAAGAAAATTTGAAATATTAGGTCCGGATGCAGAAGAATTAATGGACTATACTTTAACAAGAAATGTTAAAAAATTGTCAGTTGGACAAATTGTTTATTCTTCGATGTGTTATGAAAATGGTTCTATGTTTGATGATGGAACATTGTTAAAAATGAGTGATCATGGATTTAGATGGGTATGTGGTGATGAATACGCAGGTGAATGGTTAAAAGAACAAGCAAAAAAGAAAAAATTTAATGTTTTAGTTAAAAACTCTACTGATCAAATAAATAATATTTCTCTACAAGGACCTAACAGTAGAAAAATTTTAGAAAAGTTTATTTTTACTCCACCAACACAACCTTCTATTTCAGAATTACAATGGTTTAGGTTTACAATCTGTAGAGTAAAAGAACTTAGTGGAATTCCATTAATGGTATCTAGAACTGGATACACAGGCGAGTTAGGATACGAAATATGGTGTCACCCTTCAGATGCACCAGCAGTTTGGGATGTACTTATGGAAGCTGGCAAAGATGAAGGAATAATACCTGCTGGTTTTGGAGCATTAGATTTATTAAGAATTGAAGCTGGACTAATATTATTTGGTAATGAATTTGACGGCCAAGTTGACCCTTTTGAAGCTGGTGTTGGATTTACGGTTCCTTTAAAAACAAAAACAGCAGATTTCATTGGTAAAGAAGCATTAATAAAGAGAAAAGAAAATCCGCAAAAGAAATTAGTTGGATTAGAACTTGTAGGCAAAGAAAAAGCTAATCACGGTGATTGCGTTCACATTGGAAGATCCCAAGTTGGCGTAGTTACAAGCGGATGTCTATCTCCTACTTTGAATAAAAATATTGCTTTGTGCAGAATTGATGTAGGTCATTCAGAAATAGGTATGAACGTTGAAGTCGGTAAAATTGATGGACATCAAAAAAGAATACCTGCTAAAGTTGTTGGTTTCCCGCATTACGATCCTCAAAAAACACGTGTAAAATCTTAATGTCAAAATCATCAAAGGATTTACTGGAATTTTGGGAAGATCAAATGAAACTATCCCATACATCTAGTAATTACTTTTTCAGAAAGTCTCCTTCACATTATCACATGATGTTGATAGTGATGAATTCCTATAAATTAAATGAAAACTTATCTGTCGAAGAACTTAAGACTAGACTTTTCAAAACCTCTAGACCCAAATCTGCACTCATGATCAAAGAAGCTTGCGATAAAGAATTTTTTTTCCTCGAAAAAACGGGAAATGACCATAGAAAAAAGTACGTTTTACCCACACAGAATTTTGTAAATGAATTTAACGAATATTTGAAAACTCTCAAAAATTTGAGTTTTTAAATAAAAATTCTCACTAATATTTAGAATTTATATAAATTATATATAAAAATTATTATATTCTTTCCTTTGCTAAAAAATTAAAGTTCGCTCATGTCGTTACCGACAAAAGCAAAAGTTGTAATAATTGGTGGAGGAATTCACGGGTTAAGTACTGCTTGGAAACTTTCCGAAAAATATAAAAATCCAAACGATGTAGTTGTCCTAGAAAAAAAAGACACTGCTGCAGGTGCAAGTGGAATTGCATGTGGAGTTGTTAGAAATAATTATTTTCAACCAGCAATGAGAGAATTAATGGCTCATTCAGTTAGTGTTTGGGAAAGTGATCCAGAGGCATTTAAATATAATGCTGTTGGCTATATGCAAATTTCTCCAGAAGTAATGCATAAAGATGTTGCAAGTATTTATGAACAACAAAAAGCTATTGGATATGAGTCAGAATTTATAGAAGGTGAAAAAGATTGCATGAAATATATGCAAGGAATTTTTAGTGATTGGCAAGCAAAAGGTATTACATCAGTCTTGCATGAAAAAAAAGGTGGATATGCATTTAATAAGGACTCAATTAAAGCACTAGAGAAAAAAGCAAATTCAAACGGTGTAAACGTTCATAAAGGAGTAAAGGTTACAGGTTTTAAAAGAGGGAGTAACAGTAATGCAATTACTGGCGTGGTTACAGATAAAGGTACAATTGATTGTGATCAGGTAGTTATTGGAGCAGGACCATGGGTAAGAGATTTTTGGAATATGTTGGAGTTACCAAAAACTACTAACATAAAAAATGCTAAAAATGGAAAAATGCATGAAGTTGAAATGTGGAAGTACTGGTTTTTACAAGAAGGTGTATTGGGTGTAGATGCAGATTATTTAAAAACTAATGAAGGTAAACCGCCTCCAGTAATTCATGTTGATACAGATGCACCACTTTATTCTGACAAAGATGGTAAAATAATTACAGAAGACTTATGGGGTATTTATTATAAACCTGATATTGAAGGATTGGGAGTTCAAGGTGGAACATCACCTTACATTGTTCAAAAACATTTTGATGAAGTTAATGTTGACCCATATGGAATTGACTCTCCTGAATATCAAACTACAGATAAATTTTCTGATATGTGGACTTCAGCACTTGCACATATTCAGAAACGTTTTGTTGGTAAATCACATTTGTATAGAAAAGGACCATCAGGAGGATTGGGTTGTTTAACTCCAGATTCATTCCCGATATTCGATAGATTTTTTGAAAATGTTTACATGATTGCAGATGCAAATCATGGTTATAAAATGATAGGTGTTGGACACCTTGTTGCACAAGAAATTTTAGGTCAAGAAAGTGAATTACTAAAACCGTTCAGGTTCGATAGATATGAAAAAGGCAAACTTCATCCGACATCGAACAGTCCGTTTCCTTGGAGCTAATTTATCTAAGTAGACAAACGTTTTTTTTTCAGTTACCTTTTTGATCTGAAAATTCAAAGGGGGAAGAATGACGGATCTTGAAAAACACGTAAACCAACCAGGTAGAGCTAAACTCGTCAAAAAGGTTAGAGAAAAAATAAACGAATTAGGAATTACTTATATCTATTATCAATTTATTTCAGTAACTGGAAGAGTTGTTGGAAAAGGAATACCAGCAGACCACTGGGAAAGAACTGCAGAAAAAGGTTTTCAATTGGTTTATGGAGCAACTGCAAACTTATTTTTAGATCGTCATAATAATTATATTGGTTACGGTCCAGAAGCTATGGAATTAGTGGGAATACCTGATCCAGAAACTTTTGTTCAATTACCTTGGGATAAAAGAGTTGGAAGAGTTTTTGTTACGTGTTTTAGAAACAGAGAAGAAAGAAAAAATCCAGGTGGTCATTTAACAAGTGACTGCAGAGGTAATCTTAGAATTTTCATGAATGAGTTCAAAAAGAAACATGGATTAGAATTAAGAGTTGGAACAGAGCCTGAAATGATGTGGTTAACAAAAAATCCTGACGGAACTCCAACTGGACAAGGTTTCTCAAAACCTTTCTGTTATCATATTGATCAATTTGAGTCATTAAGACCTGTGTTTATGAAGGTTATTGAATACGCAAAAGCGATGGGTCTTGATATGATCCAAGGTGACCATGAAGATGCTCCTGGTCAATTAGAGCTTAACTGGACATTTGATAATGTTTTAAGAAATGCTGATAGATTATCTACGTATAGACAAATTTGTGCTCAAGTAGCAAGAGAACATAATCTTATTGCTTGCTTTATGACCAAACCATTTATGGGAGTTTCAGCAAGTGGATGTCACACCAACATGTCTTTGTGGAAAGGTGGAAAAGTATCTGTGAACAAATTGGGTAACAAAAAACTTCCTGGTGTAGAAGAAGTGTTTAGTTATGTATCAGGTGGAACAAATACTTTCATGCCAGATACTAAAGATATGCAGTTACCTGGAAAAATTGGATTACAATCAATTGCAGGGATAATGAAACACTTACCAGCTTTAACAGCAATTGGTTCTTCGACAGTGAACTCATATAGAAGATTATGGGATCAAGGTTTTTGGGCACCAGTATATGCTGACTGGGGTTATCAAAATAGAACATGTGGTCTAAGAGTATCTGCTCCAGGTAGATTTGAGTACAGATCAGTTGACTCTATGCATAATCCATATTTATTAGGTGCAGCTTTACTTAAAGCTTGTGATGAAGGAATATCTAAAAAAATGAAACCAGCCAAACCTGAGTCTAGAAACATATATGAAGCTCAAAAAGCTGGTAAAGATGTTAAAAAACTTCCACTAAGTTTAGGTGAAGCTTTAGATAGATTGGCGGAGGATGAGGTAATAAAATCATCAATGCCAGATGAAATGTATAAAGTATTTAATTGGTACAAACGAGATGAGTGGGAAAAATTCTTAGGTGCAACAACACAATGGGATCTTGATACTTATCTGGATTGTTTACCATAATTTAATAAGGAAATTATATGTGCGGAATAGCAGGATTAATTCATAGAGGAAATACATCAAATGTAGGTTTTGAACTCCAAGGAATGCTTCAAGCATTAAAGCATAGGGGTGAGGACTCAACTGGATATGCTTTGTATGGAAAAACTGATGGAGAAAATTTCATCATGCGATTTAAGGTTGGTGAAAATGTTGCAGAGGGAAGCTCTTCAGTAAAAGAAGATGTATCAGTTTATGATGAAAGAAAAAAAATTGTTGATTCTTATCTTTCTGAGCTAGGCGCTAAGGTGATAAAAGAAGATAGAATTCTTCCTTATTCATTACGGTATGAAATTCAGTATGACAAAGATTTAATGGAATTTTCTCAAAAAATAGAAAGTGTTGAGGGTGTAGAAATATTATCTATGGGAAAATCTCTAGAAGTAATTAAAGATCTGGGTAATGCTGAAGTTGTTTGTAACAGATATAATTTAGATAAAGTTGTCGGGACACATGCAATTGGTCATGCTAGAATGGCAACAGAGTCGGGAGTGGATATTAAATCTGCTCACCCATTTTGGGGTTATCCTTTTAGCGATGTATCAGTCGTTCATAATGGACAATTAACAAACTATTGGAATAATAGAAGAGTATTGGAAAACAAGGGCATGAGATTTATGTCAGAATGTGACTCGGAATTAATCGCTGTATATCTTGCAGAAAAAATGAGAAATGGAGCTACATTAGAAGAGGGAATGAAAGAGTCTCTCGTCGGTTTAGATGGGGTATTTACTTATTTTGTTGCTACAAAAGATAGCTTAGGGATGGCGAAAGATACAATGGCTGCAAAACCACTAGTATTGTATGAGTCAGATGATTTAGTTGCAATGGGGTCAGAGGAAATTGCAATAAGATCAATATTACCACAAGAAATCGAAACTTATGATCCTTTTGATGGAGAAGTTAAAGTATGGCAAATTTAAAAACATCAGAAAAAAAAAGTAAAGCTCAATCAATGGGACTTCATACAGAAGTCTTAACTGGAAAAACACAACAAAAATTTTTTAATCCAGATGAGGCTGAGAATTTTTATTACTTTGGGACATATGATGTAGATTTTAACAAAAGAACTGAAATTGACGTTAAGAACATGGATTGTCGTGAAGCAAATAAAAAAATTGATGAATTAATGAAAGATGGATACGGAACTATTGTAATAAAGAACCCACAGGGAAAACATAGCTTGGGAGTTGGAATTCTCAATAAATTAAATTTAATATTTGAAGGTAGTTTAGGGTACTTTGGGTGTGGATCAATGGATGGTCCTATTGTTAGAATTAATGGAAGAGTGGGATGGTCATGTGCAGAAAATATGATGGCAGGAAAAGTAGTAATTGAAAAAAATGCAGGTTCTTGTTTTGGTGCGGCAATTAGAGGTGGAGATCTGATATGCAAAGGAAGCGTAGGTGCAAGAACTGGTATTGATCAAAAAGGTGGAACAATAATTATTGGCGGAGATGCTGGTGCTTTTACAGGTTTTATGATGCAGAGAGGGCGAATTATTATTCTTGGAGATGTTGGAATAAATTTAGGAGATTCTATGTATGATGGGACAATTTTTGTAGGTGGAAAAATTGGATCATTTGGTAGTGATGCTGTCGAAGCTGAATTGACTGATTCAGATCAAGATTGGTTAAAAAGAAAATTAAAGGTTGCGGAGATCGGAGAAAACTTCGATGTTTCTAAAATGACCAAAGTTGTTGCAGGAAAAAAACTTTGGAATTACGATGCTCTTGAACCTACAGAGAAAAAAGGAGCAATTTAAATGGCAAAGAAAAAAAACGGTAATGGAAAATCAAACGGTCATTCTAATGGTAATGGAATAGCTTCAAGAAACAAAAGTTTGTTGGGACACAACGCTATTTTTACTCCAGAGGTTATGGACGACATTCATATCAAAGCGGAATTAGGAAGATACAGAATGAGAGGAATGGCTTTGATGAAAAAGATACCTACTTTTGATGATCTAGTTTTCTTGCCAGGTACATTAACAAGATTTGTTATTGAAGGTTATAGAGAAAAATGTGAGACCAAAACTATTATTGGTCCAAGATGTGAAAATCCAATTGAGCTTGATATTCCAGTTTACATTACGGGAATGAGTTTTGGAGCTTTATCTTATGAAGCAAAAACTGCATTAGCTAGAGGTGCTACAATGGCTGGTAGCGCAACATGTTCTGGTGAAGGTGGAATGATACCAGATGAGAGAAGATATTCAGAAAAATGGTTTTATCAGTGCATACAATCAAGATATGGTTTTAACCCACACCATGCACAACTAGCTGATGGAATTGAGGTATTTATTGGACAAGGACAAAAAGTTGGAATGGGTGGTCATTTGATGGGTCAAAAAGTTACTGACCAAGTTGCAGAAATGAGATCGCTACCCGCAGGTATTGATCAAAGATCTCCGGCAAGACATCCTGATTGGTTGGGTCCAGATGATTTAGCTTTAAAAGTTCAAGAGCTTAGAGAATTAACAAAAAACAAAGTGCCAATTCAATTAAAACTTGGAGCAGCTAAAGTTTATGATGATGTAAGGATGGCAGCAAAATGTGATCCAGACTCAATTTATCTTGATGGAATGGAGGGTTCAACTGGTGCTGGGCCACACATTGCAGCTGCAAACACAGGTATCCCAGGAATTGCTGGAATTAGAGAAGCAAGAAGAGCTTTGGATGACGTAGGTAAAACTGGAAAAGTAACTTTAATTTATGCAGGTGGTGTTAGAGATGGAGCAGATATGGCTAAAGCTTTAGCACTTGGTGCAGACGCAATTGCAATCGGAACAGGTGCAATGGTGGCTTTAAATTGTAATAAGGAAATACCAGAATCTAACTTTGAAAAAGAAATGGGTGTTCCCGCAGGTCATTGCTATCACTGTCACACGGGTAGATGTCCGGTAGGAGTTGCTACTCAAGATCCTAAATTAAGAAAAAGATTAAATCCTGATGATGCAGCATTAAGAGTGTATAATTACTTGCATGCGATGACATTGGAGGCTCAATTGTTGGCTAGAGCATGTGGAAAAACAAATATTCACTCGCTAGAACCAGAAGATATGGCTGCATTAACTATGGAGGCGTCTGCTTTAGCTAAAGTGCCTCTTGCAGGAACAAATCATACAGTAGGAGTTAAAGATTTCCATAAAATCTAATAGCAAATATGCCAAAGAAAAAAGGTAAGAAAAAAGTCAAATCAAAAGAGATCAAAGGTCAATTAGGCAAGAAAAAAGAGACTGCTAGAGAAAAAATGATTGGCCAAACAATTGGCTATCGATATGACGTAAATCTTTTGCCTGACTATAGTCGACTCACTCCATTTTTAAAAAAATATATAGAAGCTATGGGTTGGGATGATCTTAATTGGTTAGAAGATGTTCATATGGGATATGAAGAAAATAGACCTGCTGTATTCGATAGAAATGCTAACGGTTGGGTAACGATACCAAGTAAAATAAAATTACCTAATAATCAGCAGGATAGAGATATGATAGCTAGAGAATTATTGGTAAAGTTTCAAATGTCCCCGAATCATCCTCTGGTTGACCTTAAAAAAGCATATTTAAAATTCTAATTTCAATTTCAAGTTGATAAAATAATTATTAACTTCTACTTTTTATAAATAAAATAAAATTGTCAGCGTAAAAAAAATTTCATAGAGTCTATTAACTATTAATAGGAGAGAGAAATATGACTGATCAATTAGGTGCTCTCACAACCTTATTTACAGAATTTTACTATTGGGTAACTGTGGTTCTTATGTTTTTGATCCACGTGGGATTCTGTATGTATGAAGTTGGGGCATCTCGTTACAAACATCACCAACACACTCTTATGAAAAATACAATGCTGATACCACTGGTAACAGTCACATGGTTTTTCTTTGGTTGGTGGATATACTGGGCATTTCCAACAGGACCCGGATTAGCTCCTTCGATTATGACCGAAAGCACTGGTCTAGTTCTTGGAGGTGGATTTGGTGGAAATGATCTTGCTAATCCTACAAATGCATTGATGGCCGTAAATCTTAATGATCATATAATGGGTGTCTTCTGGGCAGCCTTTTTATTATTTTCATGGACTGCAGCTTCAATTGTATCTGGAGCGGTTATTGAAAGGATAACTACTTTTGCATTTGGAATACTTGCAATTGCAATTGGATCTGTTTTCTGGACAATAGATGCTTCATGGGGATGGCATTTTGATGGATGGATGTTAAAAATATTAGGATATCACGATGCTTATGCTTCCGGAGTAATTCACGCAATTGCCGGAGGTTTTGCCTTAGGTGTTCTAATTGTTTTAGGACCAAGAATTGGAAAATTTTCATCTAGCGGAGAACCGAGAAACATTGGACCAAGAAATCCTTGGTTAGTGACTGTTGGATTATTCTTAATCTATACAGGTTTTTGGGGCTTTTACGCTGCATGTAATGTTCCGATTTATGATCTTGGACCTGAATATGGTATGGAAGGTGTAACTTTCTTTACTGCAACGAACATCTACCTAACTCCCACCACACTTAGTGGAATAACGATGAACTTTTTAATGTCGTTATCTGGAGGGTTGTTAGCAGGGTATGTGGTCTCAAAGGGAGATCCTTTCTGGACTTATTCATCAGGACTTGCGGGAATAATTTGTGCATCTGCAGGTAATGATTTATATCATCCAATACAATCAATGATAATCGGTATGATTGGAGTAGTTATAGCTTACAAAATGCATTACTGGGTCGAGAAAAAATATAAAATCGACGATGCAGTTGGAGCAGTAGCTGTTCATGGTTATGCTGGATTTGTTGGTCTTGTGATATGTGGTTTCGTTTTAAATGGTTATCCTTCATCTGGATACAGTGTTGGAGCTATGTGGGATGGAACTAATTATGCAGCAATTAATCCTCTTGGAATGTTTATCGGTGCAATAATAATGTTTTTTGTACTAGGTATGCTTCCTGGATATATAATTGCAAAAGTTCTTCACGGAATGGGTAAATTAAGAATACCAAGAGAAGTAGAACTTGCAGGACTTGACTATACAATTATGGAAGAGGCTAAAGAAGACGAAAAAGCTGTAGTCTCGGCCAGTAGATAAAGGAGGTTATGTAAATGGCAACAGTATCAAATTGGATAGATCATTTAAGTGCCTCTGAGGTACAAGGATCTGTCTATCCAGGTGTTGGTTCGGAAGGAGTGCTAGTTATAATAGCAATTCTTATTTGGGTTGGCTGGCATATTATTTCATCTAAACAAGAAGATGGTAAGATGAATGCAATTGTCAGAAAAAAACCAAGTGCTAACGACTGGAAAAGCAATATAACAGACGGTTAAAACTTTTAAGAGGGCGCATGAAATACTGTGCCCTCTTTTTTTTTTAATGCAAAATTCTGAAGAAAATAATCAAAATGAAAATAAAACTCCTAGCAAAATGGCACGTCTTGCATGGCCAAAAGCAAAGTATGGAGTAATTATAGCGATATTAATTATTATTGGTGTAAATTTAATTTATTACAAAGATTTCTTTTTATCATTTTTTAAATAATTGTGTTACGTTATTAGATGGCAAAAAATTTATTTAAAATTTCAAAACAAAAAAAAATTAAATATTTTTTGATAAGTTTTGTAGATTTATTTGGTGTCTTAAGATCAAAATTGGTTCCTGCTCATGCAATAAAAGATATGCAAGTAAATGGTGCTGGATTTGCTGGATTTGCAGCTTGGCTAGATATGACACCAGCTGATTCTGATATGTTTGCAATACCTGATCCTGACAGTTTAATTCAACTACCATGGAATAAAGAAGTTGGTTGGCTAGCTTCAGATTTATGGATGAATGGTAAACCAGTCGATGCTTCACCAAGAGTGATGTTAAAAAAACAAATAAAAAAATTATCTGAATTGGAATATAGCATGAAGTCAGGTGTGGAGTGTGAGTATTTTTTGATTTCTCCTGATGGGAACGCAATTGCAGATAATAGAGATACTCAATCTAAACCTTGTTATGACCAGTCTTCATTAATGAGAAGATATGAGCTTATAAAAGAAATATGTGATTGTATGATTGAAATGGGATGGGGTCCTTATCAAAATGACCACGAAGATGCTAATGGGCAATTTGAAATGAATTGGGATTATTCAGATTGTCTAAAAACTGCTGATAGACACACTTTTTTTAAATTTATGGTTAAAACTATTGCAGAAAAGCATGATTTGAGAGCAACATTTATGCCAAAACCTTTTGAAAATTTAACTGGTAACGGATGTCATGCACATATTTCTTTATGGAAAGGAAAGAAAAATATCTTTCTTGATAAACATGATAAGCTTGGGCTAAGCAAGACAGCTTATAACTTTTTAGGAGGTATCATGAAGCATGCTTCATCCTTATCTACTTTTTTTAATCCAACAATAAATAGTTACAGACGAATAAATGCTGCTCCAACAAAATCTGGTGCCACATGGTCTCCGAGCAGTATATCATATTCAGGAAATAACCGTACACATATGATAAGGGTTCCTGATCCGGGAAGATTTGAATTAAGACTTATGGATGGATCCGCAAATCCTTATTTACTTCAAGCTAGTGTATTAGCTGCAGGAATAGAGGGATTAAGTAAAAGAATTAATCCTGGCAAACCTCTTTTTTGCAATATGTATGAGGATTATAAAAAATATCCAAACCTTTCTAAATTACCAAATGAACTAAAAGATTCTCTTGATAAAATTGAAAATAATAAAGAAATGAATAAGGCATTTGGAAAAGAAGTAATTAAAAGTTATGTCAAGTTAAGGACTTCGGAATTAAAAGATTTTAATGATAACGAAAAATTTGACAAGTCCAAACCAATTACAAAATGGGAAAGACAGAATACTCTAGACTGTTAAAGTGAAAAGCTTTGATAGTTATAGAAAATGGAAATATACAAAATTTTTATCGAATAAAAATTATAGTTTTAATCGAAACTATATTTTAAATATTATTTCGTCAAAAATAATCACTGATGCTTTTAATTCTATATCTAAGTGGAAATACTATAAAAAAACACCGTTATTAAAATTAGAGAAACTAAACAAAAATTTAAAACTTAATAATATTTTTTACAAAGATGAGTCGAAAAGATTTCATTTAAAATCATTTAAAGCTTTAGGTGGTGCATATGCCGTAGAAAAAATATCTAAAAAGAAAAAAAATATAATAATATCATCTGCAACAGCTGGAAATCATGGTAGATCAGTTGCTTGGGGTGCTCAAAGATTGGGTTTACAATGTAAAATTTTTGTTAGTCAATATGTAAGTGAAGAGAGAGTAAAAGAAATTGAAAAATTTGGAGCCGATGTAATTCGAGTAAAAGGTAATTACGAAAATTCATTAAACGAGTGTAAAAAATTATCAAAAAAGAATAATTGGAATATTGTTCAAGATGTATCTACGAAGAATTATAGTTATGTTCCTTTGTTAACTATGGCTGGTTATTCAATTATGATTAAAGAAATTTCAAAACAAACTACGCATTATATTACACATATATTCCTTCAAGCTGGTGTTGGTGGCATGGCAGCAGGTGTAGTTGCTGGAGTTGCAAAATATTTCAAGAGAATTCCTAAAATAATAATAGTTGAACCTGATGGAGCTGATTGTGTACTTCAAAGCATAAAAAGCAAAAGTTTAAAAAAAATTAAAATAAAAAAAGAAAGTATAATGGGTGGTATGTCATGCAATGAAATGTCTCTCATACCTTGGCATGTATTAAAAAAGGCTAGTGATTGTTGTGTCACTGTAAATGACTCAAAAGTTCCTAAAACTGTTGCAATGCTTAAAGACAAGAAACTGAGTAAAAGATCAATAATAGGTGGTGAATGTGCAACACCAGGAATTATCAGTCTTATAAGTCTCTGTAATAATCCTAAAACAAAGAAATTAATAAATCTTAACGAAAAATCTAACGTTTTAGTTATTGGATGCGAAGGTAATGCAGATGTAAAACTTTACAAACAATTGCTATCTAAAGGCAGAAAGTAAATTATATGTCAAAAAAAGCTGTTGTTTGGATAAGAGATGATTTTAGAATAAAAAATAATTCTGCATTATCTTATGCAACAAATAATTATGATACTGTCACAGCATTATATATTTACAACAAGGAAAACTTTGATGATGTTAGAGAAGCACAAAAATGGTGGGTAAGTAAATCATTAATAAATTTTAAAGATGAATTAATTAAATACAATATTGAATTAGAATTAGTATTTTCTGATGAGATAACTTTTTTTAGTAAAATCAAAGGCAAACAAGAAATTTCAATATTTTGGAATAAAATATATGAGCCATCTCAATTAAAGTTAGATAATGATCTCATTAAAATTTTTGAAAAAAACAAAATACTATCAAAATGCTTTAAAGGAAATGTTCTCAATGAATATAATAATGTTACTAAAGATGATGGAAGCCCCTATAAAGTTTATAGTCCTTTTTGGAGAGTTGGAGAGCAAATTTACTTAGATAGTATCCCAAGCAAATCATTAAACGTAAAAAAAGTTAAGAGCAAAATAAAATTATTCAAGAATAATAACATTCCAGATCAAATTTTACCAAAGAAAAATTGGTATAAAAAATTTGAAAAATATTGGGATCCATCTGAAAAACAATCCGAAAAATATTTAAATGATTTTGTCGAAAATAGAATGTCGAAATATGGAGTTGATAGAGATTATCCTGCTATAAATGGTTCATCAAAACTTTCACCATTTATAAGAAATGGACAAATACACGTAAGTAATATTTGGGACAAATGTTATAAATATAAATCAAAAAATGTTAGTGTTAAAAAATATCTTAATGAATTAGGATGGAGAGAATTTTCTCATAGTTTGATTAATTACTTCCCTCAAATGCTAAAAGGTAATTTAAGAAAAGAATTTGATAAATTTCCATGGGATAAAAATGCAAAAAATTTGAAAGCTTGGAAAAATGGTATGACTGGATACCCAATTGTTGATGCTGGGATGAGACAACTTTATGAAACAGGTTGGATGCATAATAGAATTAGAATGGTAGTTGGTTCTTTTCTTGTAAAACATTTAAGAATTAATTGGAAAGAGGGTGAAAAATATTTTAGAAATTGTTTGTTAGATTTTAATGAAGCAAACAATGTTGCACAATGGCAATGGGTTGCTGGCTGTGGTGCAGATGCAGCCCCTTATTTTAGAATTTTTAATCCTATATTGCAGGGTGAAAAATTTGATAAACAAGGTTTGTATGTAAAAAAATGGGTGCCTGAACTTGAGAGAGTTCCAAGTAAATTTATTCATAAACCATGGGAGATGGAAACAAAATATCAGGAAGCTATAAAAACTAAAATTGGTTCGGACTACCCTTCCCCATTAGTCGTGCATGAAGAAGCTAGAAACGCAGCTCTCAAAGCATTTCAAACTTTAAAAAATTAATTAATCTCCAATAAAATGATGAATAATTAGCCTTTTTGTGGAAGCTAGCCTATGTTCAAAAAGGTAAATTCCTTGCCACGTTCCTAACAAAAGTTGTTTGTTTTTTATACTGAGGGATATTTGATTGTTAGTTAAAGCAGACTTTATATGAGCTGGCATATCGTCCTTACCTTCTATTGTATGAATATATAATTTATTATCCATTGGAGCAATTTTATCAAAATAATTAATTAAATCTGATTGAACATCAGGATCAGCATTTTCTTGAACAATTAAAGATGCACTAGTGTGCTGAATGCTTAAATTTAAAATACCATTATTAAAATTATTTTTATTTATCCAGTCTAGCGTTTGATCGGTAAATTCATATAATTTTTGACCATTTGTTTTAAGTTCAAGATTAAAAAATTCTTGTCTCATAAATACTTTTTAGATGTTAGTTCATATAATCGGCTAATGGTTCGCTTAAATGGTTTTTCCAATAATCTTGATGATGTGAGTTTATCAATATTTTGTTCTGCAGTAATGGCCATAGGTATATTTTGATCATACACGATATCTAAAAAAGTAATAAATCTTTGTTGTTGATTTGAATTTAAATCATTAAATGCTGGTATATTTTCCATAACTATAAAAAAACAATTTTTTACTATTTTAATATAATCCTCTGATCCTAAATTTTTATCACATACTTCTTTAAAAGTTAATCGAACAATTCCATCATAAAAATTTTTTAAAATAAATTTTCTTCCTTTAATGTTTAAAATCTTTTCTTTTAAAACCTTATTTTTAGTCATCACTCTAAATAATTTGTTTATTTTAAAATTGTTTTCTTGATTTAAAGGTGAGTAATATCTTTTAGTCTTATTATCTTTGGATTTTCTGTAATCATCATCTATATTTAATTGATATTCAAATGATTGCTTTTGCATTATTTTTATAAAAGGTTTGAATTGATCTCTTTGCAACCCATCTTTGTACAAATTTTCTATTTTTATATTAGAAGTTACAATAATTTTTAAATCTTCTTTAAATATTTCATCAAATAATTTTCCAAGTATCATTGCGTCTACTATATTTGTAACTTGAAACTCGTCAAAATATATTAATTTTGCTCTCGATTTTAATTTTTTAACAAATTTTCTTATTTTATTTTCATCATTTTTAACTTTGGATTGGTGCACAAAATCGTGAAAGCTAACCATAAACTCATTGAAGTGAAGTTTTAATTTTTTACCCTCAACTAAGTTGAAAAAAAAATCTAATATCATGGTTTTGCCGACACCAACATCTCCATAAAGATAAAAGCCTTTTTTATAATTTTTTTTTGATAAAATTTTTGAGATAAATGATTTGTAGTTTAATTTATAATATTCTTCTAATGTTTTTATGAGTTTTATCTGGTGCGAATTAACATCTAAATTTTTTTTTTTGCAGTAAAGTTTAAACTCTTTAACAAAACTTTTTTGCATTAATTCTTTTTTGAATTAAAATCGATACCGTATTCTGATCTTGGTCCTTTTCTTAAACCAAAAGGTCCAGAGATAAAAATTGTCATTGGCCTTGTTCCTGGCTCAAGGTCTACTCTATGATATGCATTGGCTGATCTAAATCCAATATATCCAGGTTTTCTCCAGAATTTGCCTTTTTTAGTAGTTTCCCAATAACCACCTCTCAAAATTATTGTAATATAAGGGAATAGATGATTATGAACTCCATCCCCATGATCATCATCTAACATTTCATGAATTAATATATTAAATGGAAACCATTTTGGTCTATTCCTAAATAATAAATAATATCTATTCATCCATGGTTTGGCTTCATTAAATTTTGGGTGAGACGGCCCCCTATCTAAAACTACCTTTTTTCTTCCAATTTTTTCTAAAAATTTCAATAACATTAATTTGATCTTATAATTCCATTATTTTTAATTAAGAAAATATTAGTATTATTAATAAATGGCCTCGATATTTTTCCATTATTAAATTTAATTACTTTCTCTGTTTCAGAATTAATTAAATTAATAATCAAAATTCGTCCATTATTGGTAGACAAATAAATTTTATTTTTAGCAATAACAAAGCCTACTGGTGTAATTTTTTCTCTTTTTTTAAATGTTGAGAAAACATCTGTGATCCTGATTATATTTCCAGTCTCAGTATTAATTACAAATAAATATCCTTCCTCAGAAATATTAAAAATATAATTTTCAGAAATCGTAGGCTTTAAACTGGAGTTTACTGTTTGCTTCCATTTTACTATTCCAGTACTTGCATCAATTGAAAATAATTCGTTTTTATTATTTGAAAAATATATTGATTGATTATTCAAAATCATGTCTGAATTTTTAAGACTAAATGCGCTTAAATTTATCTCGTTACTTTGAGTGGGTGTTTGCCAAACCAAACTCCCGTCTTTAATATTTAATGCCGTAAGATCGCCCAAATTATTAAGTGAATAAACAATGTCATCTTTAATAATTACAGATAATTTTTTTTGAGATTTAATGAATGTGTTTTCTGTTTTAAAATTCCATAGTTCATCTCCATTTACTATTGAGAAACATCTAATTACATTATCAAAATCAACAGTAACAAATTTATCATTTTTTATAGCAATATTTGAATTAAATGGAGATAGACTTTCCTTCTTCCAGGTTAGTTCCCCATTATCTAAATTTAAAGAAAAAATATTTGAAAGAGTATCAACAGCAATAATTTTATTATCTATATAATTAAAATATAATATTGGATTAAGTTTTCTCTCTTTCTTTGAGTAATGATTTACTTTCCACAAAGTTTCAAAATTTTCATTAATTCTGAATATTGTGCCTTTGTTATCAAAATAAATAAGATCATTATTTTTGATAAATAAAATATCTGTATCGATTGAATTAAACTGTCTAATCTTTGAAAATTTAAACGTTTTCTTTTTTTCAAATGTTGGCTCAAAGTTTATATTTCCATTATTATTTGTATTATTATTTATAAAACTATTATCTTTAACAAATTTAGATAGATTTATTTGTATATTGGGATTTAATTGTTGTTGAATTGGTTTAATTTCTTCAAATAAAATTTTAGAATTAGTATTTTCTACAGATTTATCACTTTGACCACAACTTGATAATAAAAGCAAAAAGACGAAATATAATACTATCCTACTCACTGAAACTAGATCTTAGCCTTTTTTGAGCTTTGGCTTTTATTTTAGAGTTATTATTTTCAAGACTAACTATTTGCTCAAAAAATTCTTTTGATTTTTGCATTTGATTTTTTGATAAATAATATTCTGCCATAATATAAAGGCTATGTGGTTTCCATATACTATCTGCTTTAATTAAAGGATTAAAAATAGCTAACAATTCATTTTCATCGGAAAAATCTGAATTGTATAGGCCTTTTTTAAAGATTGTTAGCTCTTTAAACTTTTTATCCAAGCCAATATCATTAATTAAAATATCAAAATAATTGTTAATTTCATCTTTTGAATTTATCAAATCGTTATCTAGCAAAAAATAAAAAGCTAGAGGAGAATATGTTTTGTCTTTAGCATTAATCACCTCTTTAAGATCTGGGATCACATTATATTTATTATCAGCCTCATATCTTATTACAGCTAAGTCGTATTTATCAGCTAATTTTTCTCTTTTGCTAGATTGATATTCTTCAAAAGAAAAGTAGCCAATTAAAGCAAAAATAATTATTACTAATATCGAAATTAAAGAATTTTTATTATTTATGAAAAAATTTTTAATTTTTTCATTACGTGTTTGGTTATTTATTATTTCAATATCTTCATCCATTAAATCATGTTCCTAAGTACATATTGTAAAATTCCACCATTTTTGTAATACTCTAATTCGTTCTTAGTATCTATTCTACTTAACATTTTAATTCTCTTGATGTCTCCAGAGACATACTTGATTTCAACATCAACTTCGTCTCTAGGATCTATACCTTTTTCTAAGTCGATAATAGAAAATAGTTCTGAGCCATCTAATTTTAGATTAGTTCTATTTATTCCATCTTTAAACTGTAATGGCAGTATACCCATTCCTATAAGATTTGATCTATGAATTCTCTCAAAACTTTCTGCAAAAACAGCTTTTATACCTAAAAGTTTAGTTCCTTTGGCCGCCCAATCTCTTGAGGAACCAGTTCCATACTCTTTACCACCAATTACAACTAAATCAGTGCCTCTTTTTTTATATTCAACAACTGCATCATATACTGGCATTACTTTTTCCTCAGGGTACAACTTTGTAAAACCACCTTCAGTACCAGGTGCCATTTCATTTCTAATTCTTATATTAGCAAATGTCCCTCTCATCATAACCTCATGATTGCCTCTTCTTGCTCCATAGGAATTATAGTCTTTTGGAAGTATTTGATGTTTCATAAAATATTCTCCAGTCGGACTATCTTTTTGAATTGATCCAGCAGGTGAAATATGATCAGTAGTAATGCTATCACCTAATATTAATAGTGGTCTTGCATCCTTAATTTCTTTAAATCCTTCAGGTTTATCAGGAAGATTATCAAAAAATGGAGGTTTTTTTACATATGTTGAATTATCTTCCCAATTATAAATATTG
Organism: uncultured Pelagibacteraceae bacterium; assembly: GCA_902633125.1. GTDB lineage: Bacteria > Pseudomonadota > Alphaproteobacteria > Pelagibacterales > Pelagibacteraceae > Pelagibacter. Next base: position 19,754 of record CACPEZ010000004.1, on the reverse strand, counting down.
GTTTCTTCTGTTTTAATTTTTTGCCATTGTTCTGGTCCTTGAGAAACATTTGAGTATCTTTTTATAAACATTTCTGCATTTAACGAATTTCTCAATGTTTCTTCTATTTCTTTGTTAGATGGCCATATATCTTTCAAAAAAACATCTTTACCATCTTTATCTTTACCCAAAGGATCCTTATACAAATCAAATCTCATAGTTCCTGCTATTGCATAAGCAACAACTAATGGCGGAGACGCTAAATAGTTTGCTTTTATTAGAGGTGAAATTCTTCCTTCAAAGTTTCTGTTTCCAGATAAAACTGAAACAGCATAAATATTATTATTTTTTATGGAGTCTGATATGTTATCAGCTAATGGACCTGAATTACCAATACAAGTAGTGCATCCATAACCAACTAAATTAAATCCTAACTTATCTAAATAAATATTTAGGCCAGCTTTTTCTAGATAATCTGTAACTACTTGAGATCCAGGTGCTAAAGATGTTTTCACCCAGGGCTTAGTCATTAAACCTTTTTCAATTGCATTTTTTGCAAGTAAACCTGCTCCAATTAGTACACTTGGATTTGAAGTATTAGTGCAAGAAGTGATTGCAGCAATTAAAACATCGCCATCAGTTATTTTAAATTCTTCTTTTTCAACATTATAAATATTTGGTTCTTCTTTTTTTGTAACTTCTGAAAACACTTTTTTAAAATTTGATGATGCATTAGTTAGCAACACTTTATCTTGAGGACGTTTTGGTCCTGAAATAGTCGGCACTATAGTTGACATATCTAAAGATAGAGTATCTGTAAATTCTACATCTAAACTTGCCCAAAGTCCTTGTTCTTGAGCATACTGTTTTACAATTTCAACATTTTGATCATCTCTTCCTGAGAATTTTAAATATTTTAGAGTTTCATCATCAATTGGGAAAAAACCACAAGTTGCACCATACTCAGGTGCCATATTTGCTATAGTAGCTCTATCTGCTAAAGTCAGATTTTTTAGTCCTTCACCATAGAATTCAACAAACTTTCCAACAACTCCTTTATCTCTCAACATTTTAACTACGGTTAAAACAAGATCAGTTGCTGTTGTACCTTCTGGCATTTTTGATTTCATTTCAAACCCAATAACTTCAGGTATTAACATCGAAATAGGTTGACCTAACATTCCAGCTTCAGCTTCAATTCCACCTACGCCCCAGCCCAAAACCGATAGACCGTTTACCATAGTTGTATGACTATCTGTTCCAACTAAAGTATCTGGAAATATATATTCTTCATCTTTATATTTTTCATTCCAAACAACTTTTGAAAGGTATTCCAGATTGACTTGATGACATATTCCAGTTCCCGGTGGAACTATTCTAAAATTATTGAATGCTTGCTGCCCCCATTTAAGAAAAGAATATCTTTCAGCATTCCGGTTAAATTCAATATCAACATTTTCTTTTAATGAATTTTTATTTGCAAATTTATCTACTTGTACAGAGTGATCAATTACCAAATCAACTGATGATAATGGATTAATGGTGCTTGGATCTTTATTTTTTTCTTTTACAGCCTCTCTCATTGCAGCTAAATCTGCAACTGCAGGAATTCCAGTGTAGTCTTGAAGTAAAACTCTCGCAGGCCTATATGCAATTTCTGTATTAGAACTTTTAGATTTTAACCAATCTTTAATAGCTTCAATTTGATTTTTATTAACCGTTATATCGTCTTCAAATCTTAACAAATTCTCAAGTAAGACCTTCAATGATTTTGGAAGCTTTGATATACCTGCTAAACCATTTTTCTCAGCCTCTTTCAGTGAGTAAAAATTATAACTTTTGCCGTTAACTGAAATTTTAGTTAACGAATTGAACGAGTTTTTTTCTCCTGGTTTCATATTTAATAATAAAATGTAGCTATGCAGCCTAATAAAAGCGCTGACATAACATAATTGAACCATTTAATAAATTTCTCATTTGTCGCGAATTTTCTCATAAATTTACCAATTAAAGTCCAGAATAAGATACTAAATATAGCAAAGAAAAAGGCAGAAGTTAGGAGCCAGAAAGAATAAGTAAAAAAGTTATCTCCAGATTCGATATAAGTTGATACTGCAATAATAGCAACGATTACTCCTTTAGGATTTAAGAATTGAAAAAGAAATGTTTCTATAAATTTAACAGGTTCTAATTTTTCTTTTTGATTTGATGATTTAGAAAATGAAATTCTGTAAGCCAAATAGACTAAAAATGCAGACCCTGTAAAAACTAAAATCTTTTGAATTATTGGATATAATTTAAAAACATTAATTAGCCCAAAATTGACTAAAGATAGCATTGAGGTAAAACCAAATATAACACCTAACATTAGAGGTATAGTTTTTTTTACTCCATGATTAAAACCTGAATGAGATGCAACAATATTATTTGGGCCAGGTGAACAACTGGTAACAAAAAAAAATAAACTTAATGATAATAGTTCTGGATGCATTTAAGCAATTGGTAATCCATTCTCTGCTTCTTGAGATGGATGAACTAAAGTTACTCTACCTTCTGCATCTATAGCTCCGAGAATTAATACTTGTGATACAACTCCAGCAATATTTTTTTCTGCAAAATTACAAACACCAATTACTTGTTTTCCTTTAAGATTCTTTTCATTATAATAATGAGTAATTTGAGCTGAAGATTGTTTAATCCCTATCTTTTCTCCAAAATCAACTTCTACAACTAATGAAGGTTTTCTTGCTTTTTCATTTTTTCTTACAGAAATAATTGTTCCCAATCTAATATCGACTTTATCAAAGTCTTCATACGTAATTTGTTCTTTCATAAATTTAATATATAATGATTTGTAAATGAGTACAGAAAATAATCTTGATAAAATTTATAATAATTCGATACGAATATTGACAGATTTGATTGCTTTCAAAACTATTTCTGGAAACGACAATAATAGTCTCATTAATTATTGTGATGATATTTTAAAAAATTTAGGAGCAACTTCATTTAGAATTTTTGATGGTGATAAAAAAAGAGTTAATCTTTTTGCTTCTTTTAAATCTAAAAATGGAAATGGTAAAAAACCTATTATTCTTTCAGGTCATACAGATGTAGTCCCAGTTTCAAAAGGCTGGTCTACTGATCCATTTGTTGCAACTATAAAAAATGAGAAATTATTTGGGAGAGGTTCTTGTGATATGAAAGGTTTTATTGCATGTGCTCTAGCATATGCTCCTGTATTTAAAGAAAATAATTTAGATAGAGACATTCACTTTTCATTTACATTCGATGAAGAAACTGCATGCATCGGAGCACCATTATTAATAAAAGAATTAAAAAAAAGAGATATTAAAGATGGAATTTGTATTATTGGTGAACCAACCAATATGAAAATCATTGATGCCCATAAAGGTATGAATGAATATACAGTTCACTTTGGTGGTTTAGCTGGTCATAGCTCTAAACCTGGCCAAGGTGTCAATGCAGTTGAATATGCATCGAGGTATGTAAATAAATTACTAGAAATTAGATCAAAACTAAAAGATAGAGCTCCTAAAGATTGTATATTTAATCCACCATATTCTACATTATCAGTTGGTGGAGTTTCAGGTGGTATAGCTCATAATGTTATCGCTGATAAATGTAAAGTTGAATGGGAAACTAGACCGGTGGTCAGAGAGGATGGAGATTTTGTAAATCAAATAATAGACGATTATGTTAATAAAGAATTATTGCCAGAAATGAAAAAAGTTTTTTCAGATGCCTATATTAAAAAAGAAATTATAGGCGAAGTAGTTGGATTTAATAGATTGAACGATTCTGAGGCTTGTGAATTTGTTTCTAGTATAACTGGTGACAATTCAAGAGAAGCTGTTTCATTTGGAACAGAGGCTGGACTCTTTCAAGAAGTTGGGATTAGCACTGTAGTTTGTGGACCAGGTTCGATTGAACAGGCTCATAAAATTGACGAATATATAGAACTTAGTGAAATAAAGAAATGTCTAGACTTTTTAAAAGGTGTAAAAGATAAATCTATAAATTAATTCCAACCACCTACAGATTTAACTTCTAGAAATTCAAGTAATCCTTCTTTACCTGCTTCCCTTCCAATTCCAGAATGTTTAAAACCTCCAAAAGGTGCATCAACTGCAATACCAGCACCATTTACATCAACCATTCCAGATCTAAGTTTTCTGGCAACTCTTTGGACTTTTTCCTTATCTTGAGTTTGAATATAGTTCGTTAATCCATAATCAGTATCATTTGCAATTTTAATTGCCTCTTCTTCAGTTTCAAATGGAATAACAGACAAAACAGGACCAAATATTTCTGTTCTTGCAATTTCCATTTCATTTTTTACATCTGCAAAAACTGTCGGTTTTACATAATAACCGTCATTTAATCCGTTTGGTTTTCCAATTCCACCTGCAACTAATTTTGCTCCTTCATCTATTCCTTTTTGAATTAAACCTTGAATTTTATTGAATTGAGTTTCAGAAATTACAGGACCAATATGCTCTCCATTTTTATTTGGATCATCTACTTTAAATTCATTTGCGTATTTTCTCAGTCTTTCTATTGCTTCATTATATATTGATTTTTCAACAAGCATTCTTGTAGGAGCATTACATGATTGTCCTGAATTTCTAAAACATCTAAATGCACCTCTTTCAATTGCTTCAGCATCAGCATCTTTAAATATAATATTTGCACCTTTTCCTCCTAGCTCCAAACTTACTCTTTTAAAGTCCTTTGCAGCATTTTGAGAAATTAAAGCCCCTGCTCTTGTAGAGCCGGTAAATGAAATCATATTTACATCTGGATGACTTGTTAATGCATCTCCAGTTATTTCCCCATCGCCATTAACTAAATTAAAAACACCTTTTGGAAATTTTGCTTCATCTATTAACTCAGCTATGATCATTGCCGATAAAGGTGCTAGTTCTGAAGGTTTTAAAATCATAGTACAACCAGAGGCCAATGCAGGAATGACTTTTAAAGTAACTTGATTTATTGGCCAGTTCCACGGTGTTATTAATGCACACACACCTTTAGGCTCGTATATTATTCTTTGATTTTTTGCATGATCTCCCAAAGGTTTTTCGAATTCAAATTCTTTTAAATAACGAATAAATGATTTTGTATGACTCGCGCCAGTTCCTGTTTGTAGTTTTGAAGCAAAGTCTTTTGGTGCTCCCATCTCTTGAATAATTGCATCTGTAATATCATTCCATCTTTTTTTATATAATGAATAAAATACTTCTAATAATGACAATCTTTCTTCTTTAGAGGTAAATCCCCAAGTTTTAAAAGCTTCTTTAGCTGCTAAAACTGCATCATTAATATCCTCCTTACTGCCTAAAGAAATTACTGCACAATTTTTTTCTGTTGCTGGATTTATGACCTCAATATCTCTTGGGTTTTTTGGGGGAACCCATGAACCATTAATATAAAAATTTCTCTTTTCAATCATGCGCGCAAATTATCCTTTCTTCATGATTTTGCAAATAAATTAGTTAATTCATAAACAATTGTTGCTGCAGCTAGAGAGGTTACTTCTGCATGATCATAAGCAGGTGCAACTTCAACTACATCTGCAGAAATTAAATTTAAACCTGATAAACCCCTGAGGACGTTTACCATTTCTCTTGTGGTCATTCCCGCAATTTCAGGTGTTCCTGTACCTGGTGCAAATGCTGGATCTAATACATCAATATCAATGGACAAATATAATGCATTATCACCTACTCTATTTTTTATTCTTTCAACAATTTTATCAATTCCTTCTGTTTGAAATTCATCACAATGAATAATTTTAAATCCAAAGCTTTCATCATTTTTTATATCATCTCTGCTATAAAGTGGACCTCTTATACCTACATGCATAGAGGCGTTATCTAAAAATAAATTTTCCTCACGAGCTCTTCTAAATGGAGTGCCATGCGTATATGGTGCTCCAAAGTATGTATCCCAGGTATCTAAATGGGCATCAAAATGAACAAGTGATACGGGTCCATTATTTTTTTTATTGGCTGCTCTAAGTAAAGGCACAGCAATTGTGTGATCTCCTCCAAGGCTTATTATTCCTCCAACTTTATTTAATAAATCGGTTGCTCCTACTTCGATTTGTTTAATGGCTTCATCAATATTAAATGGATTGCAAGTAATGTCACCTGCATCTGCAACTTGTTGTACTTTGAATGGTTCTACATCATAATTAGGATGATAATTTGTCCTTAAATGCCTAGATGCTTGTCTAATACTTTGTGGTCCAAATCTTGCACCTGGTCTATAACTTGTTCCTGAATCAAATGGAACTCCGACAATAGCAACATCACAACTTTCTACATCTCTTAGCTCAGGTAATCTTGCAAATGTAGAAGGGCCCGCATATCTCGGCACTTCTGTGCCACTAACAGGCTGAATAGGTTTTTTAGACTTTGTCATTTTAGTAATAAGAATATTATTAGAATGATCCAGAAAAAGGGATAATAGAAATATATGTATTTTTTTGCAAACATCTTGGGCACTGACTCATGATCTCTATTAATATTTTTTTTTCTTTTTCTTTTTTTCATTAAATAAATCCTATCACATTCATATTATATCTAATATCATCAAAATTATTAAAATGAGATATATTATATTAATATTTATATTATTTTTTAACTTTTCTTATGTAAATGCAGATGCAATATATAATTTAATTAAAATCCCAAATTTAGAAGTTCATAAAGTTGATGATGTTAATGGTATCAAATATTTGGTATCGAAAAGAGGTTTTGTAATTGGTGATACAAATAATATTAAATGTAACGGTATAAATAATAGTGATTTGGATCGTGAATTTAATACAATTCAAAATAATCTGAGAGATTATAACTCAAATTTCTTAAGGAAAATAAATTTGAAATTTGTAGTTCTTTGCAAAAACTTAGAAATTTCAGGCATTAATACAGGAGGTATACCAGATAATAAATTCAGGACTTTAATTTTAGACTTAACTTTTAACCAAAATTATTTTGAAAGAATGATCCATCATGAAATATTTCATATGATTGATAACAGTTTTCCTGAGCTTTTTAAAAAAAATAAGTGGAGAAAACTTAATAATAAAGATTTTTCTTACACATCATGTTCTACATGCACTGATTTGTTAGGTTTAGATTTAGAAATTACGAAAGGTTTTTTAACAGAATATTCAATGAGCACAGCTGAAGAAGATATGGCTGAAATTTATTCATTATTAAAAACAAACTTTAAAGAAATAGATTTATTAATTAAAGAAGATAATATTTTAACTAAGAAGAAAAATTTCTTAATTAATGGTCTTAAAGAAATAGATGAAAAGTTTATTTTTTGAATGATAAAAAAAATAAAACCATCGCTATCTGAAAAAATATTATTTATTTTTCTGATTCTGCTTATTATCTTAACTTTAGGTTCATTTTATATATTAAATAATAAATGTCTTTTTGTTAAAAAAATCGATTTAAATAACATTGATTATAAAGATAAGCAGAATATTGCAATTATGGAAGTTGAATGCGGCAAGGTTCTAATAGAATTAGATCCCAAAATTGCACCTAAAGCTGTAAATCGATTTAAGAATTTAATAAATAGAGGTTCTTATAATGGTTCGACTTTTTATCGAGTAATAGAAAATACTTTAATACAAGCTGGAGATATTGAATATGGAAATGTATCTAATTTAAATTATTCTAAAGTAGGAACTGGAAAGTCTGGTTTAGGAACAATTAAATCTGAGCTTAGTGATAATTTTTTATTTAATGCTGGCTCTGTGGCTTTTGCTAGGAAAGATCAATTCGACACAGAAGATAGTGAATTTTTTATTACTTTAATCGATATACCAATATATAAAGGTGAATATACTCCAATTGGAAGAGTAATTGCGGGGATGGACTCTTTAAAAAAAATTAAAGCGGGAAATAAATCAAATTATGTATTAAAACCTGATTATATTAAAAATATAAAGTTATTAGTTAACTAGGGGTTTTCCAGTAGATAATGTGTGTTTAATTCTATCTTGGGTTTTACTTGTTTCAATTAATTTCATGAAAGCGTCTAACTCTAATTTAAACAACTGATCTTCTGTAAGAGTTTTATCTATAGTTGTATCACCACCACTTAAAACATTTGCTAGCTCTGTTCCAACCATCATTCCATGATCTAATATAATTTTATCGTTATACAGTTTTTCTAACATTACAACCATTTTGTCTTTTAAAGATTTACCAGATAAATTAAATGTGCATTCTTTTGGAGGAGTAAATTCTTTATTTTGATCCAAAATTTTTCTTGCTTCATTTAATAGACTATTTCTGCTCATAATTTTTTTATTTTCAGGGATTAAGTACTTTAGAGGTTCAGCTTCGACTGGAGATGTTGCAGTTTTTGCATAACCGATGATATCAAAAACTTTTAAAGGCGCAAAATCTGGATCATTTTTTGCCTCTTCTGTTTGAGACCATCTCCATAACATTTCTTTACATCCTCCACCGGCTGGAACTAAACCAACCAATGTTTCAACTAATCCAACAACAATATTTGTATGCGAAGCAACAAAGTTACTTTGAACTAAAACTTCAAAACCCCCTCCAAGTGTAAGACCTGATGGTGCTGAAACTACTGGAAATTTAGAGTATTTTAAGTGTTTGCATGTTTCTTGAAAATAACCGACAAATTTTTCTATTGATTTAAAGTCACCTTTATCTGCAAAATTCATAGTATATGTTAAATTAACACCAGCAGAAAACTGCATACTTTCATTAATAATTATCAATGGTTTGTCTGTAGCGTTTTTTAAAGAGTCCATTGAATCATAATCCAAAGCGTTTGCTTTAGTCGTAAATTCAACAATGTTAAATTCGGGAAATCTGTAAATTTCAGCAGAATTATTTTTATCAAGTTTAAGGGCTCTTGGTTTAATTTTTCCTAAAGTTTCGATTTCAGTATATTGTTGTCTCTCACCATAAAAATTTTCATCTTTGGATTTTGATAAATTTTCTAAAAATTTATTTCCCTCGTAATTATCGATTTTTTGAAAAAAATTATTTACTCCAATTTCTTTTAACATTTCAAAAGGCCCTCTAGACCAATTGAAGCCAAGTCTCATTGCTTCATCGATGTCGTTAAACTTATCTGTAATACCTGGAACTAATGAAGAAGAATATTTTATTATTTTAGAAATTACTGACCAAGCATAATCTCCATATTTATCTCCACGATTAATTAATTTTTTTAAATCAACTTTTTCAGATTTAATGTCTATTTTTTTTGAGGGAGAATATTCTCCAGTTTCAAGATTGATGGCCTCTAAAATTTTCTGACCACCCTCCTTATTCATTCTATAAAATCCACCTTTTCCTTTTCTACCAGTATATCCAGTTTCTATTAATTTTTTTACAAGTGGCATTTCTCTTGCTACAGGTTGAAATGGATCGTTTTCGGGTAATTCTTTAATAAAACTTTTTAATACATCTGCCATTAAATCAATACCAATTAGGTCATACAATCCAAATACTCCAGTTTTAGGTATACCCATTGGTCTGCCAAAGACAGCGTCAGCCTCTTCTACACTGAGTTTCATATTAAATGCTTCTGTCATTGCAATTTGCATTGCATAAACTCCAATTCTATTACCTAAAAAACCTGGAGTGTCATTACAGATAATTGCACCCTTGCCTAAGTCTATTTCACAAAAGTCTTTTAAAAGTTTAACTTTATTTAAATCACTTTCATTGCTTTTTACTATTTCCAGTAAATCCATGTATCTTACTGGATTAAAGAAGTGAGTTATACAGAAATCCTTTTTATCTTGATCAGATAATTTTTCTGATAGAACACTTATTGGAATTGATGAAGTATTAGATGAAACAACAGATTCTTTTTTTCTATGTTTAAAAATTTTTTCATAAATATTATGTTTTATATCTATTCTTTCTACAACAGCTTCTACAATCCAATCTGCATTAGAAACCACTTCAAAGTTTTCTTCAATGTTTCCTACATGTATATTATCTAATTTTGATTTATCTAATAATAAAGGAGGTCTAGATTTTCCTATTCTCTCTTTAGCCTTTTGACTAATTTCTGTAGTTAAATCCAACAAAGTGACAGGAACATTTGCGTTACACAAATGTGCAGCTATACCACTCCCCATTGTTCCAGAACCAATTACAACTACATTATTTATTTTCATAAAGAAGATTTCTTATATTAAATTGAGACTGAGTAGGAAATAAAATAAATGTCATAACTATTGCTGTAAACTTGCTAATTCATCAATATTAATATGACATCTAATAGCGTTACCATTTTCACCTATTTGCCACGGTGGAACCTCTGAATTACAAATATCACCTATTTTCCTAGGGCATCTTCCTTGAAAAGAACAGCCTTTCTCAGGGGGTTTTTCCTCTACTATATCCTCAGCTACTAATTTTGGTTTTATATCTGGATCTGGTTCCAAAACAGCACCTAATAATACTTCAGTATATGGATGTGATGGAAATTTGTAGACATTTTGAGAAGGACCAATTTCACATAATCTTCCTTGATATAAAACTGCAACTCTATCACTAATTGCTCTAACAACAGCCAAATCATGAGAAACAAATACATAGGTTGTTCCTAGATCTTCTTTTAATTGTTGTAATAAGTTTAAAACAGCTGCTTGAACCGAAACATCTAAAGCTGATGTAACTTCATCGCACAAAATTATATCTGGCTTAGCAGCAAATGCTCTTGCAACTGCAACTCTTTGTTTTTCACCACCTGATAATTGTCTTGGATATCTTGACATATAAAATTCTCCCAACCTTACTTTTTTTAGTAGATCGATTATATTTTTTTTTAATTCATCTCCTGATAAATTAAAATACAATTTTAGAGGCTGAGAAAGTATTTGCTCAACTGTGTGGTTAGGATTTAATGACTCGTCTGGATTTTGAAATATAAGTTGTATTGCCCTCAGATCATTTGGATTTCTCTTTTTTAAATCAGAAGATAATATACGATCTTTTTCAAATTTAATTTGACCATCTTTTGTTTTGAGTAAACCAGCAATTGATTTTAGTATAGTAGACTTACCACTCCCAGACTCTCCAACCAGAGCAATAGTCTCACCTTTTTTTATATCTATATTTATATCTTTAACTGTTGGGTTTTGATCAGAGATTTTATTTAATAATTGATCAAAAAATTTCTGCTTTGCATAACTAATTGAAACATCCTTTAATTTTAAAACTTCAATTGCTTCACTATTATTTGATTTTTTTGTTATTGAAGTTTGTAAATTATTATTTTGGTTTATTAATTCTTTATGATTAAAACATCTGACATTGGTATCTAATTCTTTAATATATTCCAGATCTGGTGAATTTTTTTTACAATGATCAGTTGCTAAGTTACATCTATCATAAAAACTACAACCTTCATTTATGCTTCCGGGTTGAGGTTGGCTTCCTGGCATAGAAGCTGGAAGTCCAGCTAGTGAGAGTTTAGGTATCGATTTTAATAATCCATAAGTATAAGGATGAATAGGTTCCTTTAATATTTTTCTTGCTGGTCCTTCTAAAACAATTTCTCCCGCATACATTACAACTATTCTATCACTAACTTGTGCTATAGCTCCAAGGTCATGACTAACATAGATCATAGATGTTCCAGTATCTTTTGCTATAAATCTTAATAGTTCTAAGACATGCGCTTGTGTCGTAACGTCTAATCCAGTAGTTGGCTCATCTAATAAAAGTAAATCTGGTTTGCCAGCCAATGCCATTGCAACAGCCACTCTTTGTTGCTGCCCTCCAGAAAGCTCGTGTGGATAACGAAAAGCCATAGTTTCTGGTGAAGGAAGTCTAACTTTATTTAGTAACTCTGAAATTTTCTTATCTCTCTCTTTTTTGTTTAGATCTGTATGTAATTTTAATGCTTCATCAATTTGGTATCCAATTTTTAAATTCGGTGTTAATGCTTGTCCTGCATTTTGAGGTATCATGGCTATTTTTCTACCTCTAATTTTTTCTAGCTGTCTACTGCTCATCTTCAATAAATCCTCAGATTTAAAGAGGCATTTACCCTTAAGAGGAAATAAGCCTTGTTTTATATAGCCCATCATAGCAAGTGCTAATGTGCTTTTTCCAGAGCCCGACTCTCCTACGATCCCTACAGTCTCTCCTTTTTTTATATTAGTTGAAACATTTCTAAGTATTGAAATTTGTTTGCCCTTCTGACTGTTAAATCCAATTGATAAATTTTTAACACTTTCAATTATTTCATTCATTTAAACAGGCGCCTTGGTTGAACGATCAATTCCTAAAGCTTTTGCAAATGCATCAGCAGTTAAATTTATTCCAATAATTAATGAACTTAATCCTACTATTGGAGCAATTACAGACCAGTATGCAAACGACATCAATCCTCTAGCATTGGATATCATCAAACCCCAATCAGGCGTTGGTGGACTTACACCAAAACCTAAGAATGACAATGAACTAAATCCTAATAACATCCAAGACCATCTCATTGCTCCTTCTACTAATATAGCATCTCTAACATTTGGAATAATTTCATTCCAGATAATAGACATGTTGCTATGACCTCTAGCCCTGGCTGAAACTATAAAGTCTTTAGCAATAACATCGTGAGTAGCAGCTCTAGCAACTCTTACTATTCCTTTTCCATAAAAAAAACCTAGCGCAGGAATTAAAACCTCTGTTGATGTTCCTAAAAGAGAAACAATTAATAGCATTGCAAGTATCCAAGGGATTGAAAGAAATGCATCAACAACTCTCATTACAACATCGTCAATTTTACCTCCAACTAAACCACAAAAAATTCCAAGTAAACCTCCCCATAGAAGAGCTATAAGTGATCCAAAGAAAGTTACTGTAAGAGCTGTTCGCCCTCCAAGTATTGTTCTTGTGAAAACATCTCTACCCAAGCTATCTGTTCCAAACCAGTGTTCAGCTGAAGGTGCAAGTAACATGGTATTTGGGCTAATCGCTTTATAATCGTATGGTGCAATGTAAGGGCTTATTAATGCTAAGACTACATGAAATAAAACAATTGCAAGCCCAATTAATCCAGAAGGCCTGGAGGCCATAGTTTTTAAAATCTCAAAAGCCTTTTCTAGCTTATTTTTTTGTTTATCTTCTGTAATTAAATTACTCTCCATTTTATTTTCTTATCTGTAAACTTTTTAATCTAGGATTAAGCATGAGCGTCATTAAATCTGCTATTAAATTTATTCCCACATAGATTGATGCCAATATTATTGCTAATGCTTGAACAACAGGTAAATCTCTATTTGATATAGACTCAATTACTAGTCTGCCTAAACCTGGATAATTAAAAACAACTTCTGTAACAACAACACCACCTAGCAACCAAGCAATTGTTAACGCCACTACATTTATTGCTGGCAATAATGCATTTGGCAATACGTGTCTAAATACCATTTTCCAATATGGAACACCTTTTAAAATTGCCATTTGTACATAATCACTAGCCATTACTTGAATTACACTTGAACGTACCATTCTTGCCATGTGTGCAGTCATAATCATTGAAATTGCAACAACAGGTAAAATTATATTTGAGAGTAATTCATAAAAAGTAGCATCCGATGGTATAATCACAATACCTGGTAGCCAACCAAGCCAAATTGCAACAATTAAAATAAGTAAAGTAGCACTAATAAACTCAGGAATAGTCATTGAAAAAATGGTGATAGTTGAGATCATAATATCTGGAAGCTTATCTCTCCAAAGAGCAGTTATTATTCCTAATACGATTGCTAGAGGAATTCCTATAAGTATTGAAACAGAGGCTAAAACTAAAGAGTTTTTAACTCTTGGACCTAGTACTTCATTAATTGGCATTTCTCCACTTAAAGAGTAACCAAAATCACCTCGAACAACATTTGATGCCCAGTCCAAGTATCTTTCATAAGCAGGAATATCTAGACCAAGTCTTTTTATGCAAGCATCAAGAGCTGCTCCATAAGCTTCTCTTTCTAAATATGTCGTGCATGCATCCCCAGGCAAAACTTCAACACCTACAAATGTAATCAATGAGACTATAAATAAAGTGATAAGCCCTAGTCCAATTCTTTTTAAAATTAATAAAAGCATAAGATTAACTAGAACTTTTTAACAAAAATAAATTAAATAGAAATAAAATAAAGGCCGCTCATATGCGGCCTTTATCTAAATACTTTTAGTCAACTTTAACTTTGTGCCACTGTATAGAAAAGTGATCTACTGCATCAAGATTTTTAACTTTTGATGAAGTAACTACAAGTCTAGATACGTGGTATGGGATCATTGTTCCACTTTGTTCCCATAAAGTCATTTGAGCATTTTGATATGCTTTCTTTCTTTTATTGAAATCCAACTCGCTTCTAGCGTCAGCTAAATTTTTATCAAAGTCAGCATTTTTGAAATAAGATTCATTCCATTTGGCTCCACTGTGATATGCTTCATGCAAGATTGTGTCTGCTGGTCTTTGGTTCCAACGTGTCATTGAAACTGGTTTTTTCATCCAGACTTCATTCCAATAACCTTTAGATGGTACCATCTCGATATTAACTTTAATTCCAGCTTTAGCAACTTGTTGCTGAACAACTTCTGCGATCGTAGGCCAAGTTGGTTCTAAAGTTGCTGGGTAAACAGTCAATTCAATTCCATTTGGAAATCCTGCTTCTCTTAGTAAATTTTTTGCTTTACTAATATTTTGTGGACAATCCATTTGTAAACGATATTGATCAGAAGGCATTACAGGTGTATCACAAGATACAGTTGCTGCACCACCCATCACTAGATCTACAAGTTCTTGTCTATCAACTGCTAACCTAAAAGCTTTTCTCACTTTAGGATTATCAAAAGGAGCAGTATCAGTTCTCATAACCACACCTCTCCAGTTTCCAGTTGGAATTACGGTTGTTGTAAATTTAGAATTACTATCAAATATCTTTTTTTGATTGAAAGGAACATATCTATTCATATCAATTTGACCAGTTAAAAGAGCTTGAATTCTTGCCTGAGCATCTGGAATCGCAATGACATGAACTTCCGCAACTCCTGGTGCACCTTCCCAATAATCTGGATTAGCTTTTAGAATTGTAGTTCCTTCTGGATCAAATTTATCAACCATGAATGGTCCGGTACCAACTCCAGTTTGTCCTATCGTATCTCCTGATCCTTCAGGTATCATTCTTAATCTATAGTCAGTTAATAATAATGGAAAGTCAGCAAATGAAGTTGATAACTTCATTTTAACTGTATGCTGATCAACTACCTCAATATCTTCAACTACATTTAAACTTTTTCTAACTGGAGATCCGATATCAGGATCTTTAGCTCTCATAAGAGAATATTTAACATCTGGAGCATCAAAAGCTGATCCATCATGGAAATATATTCCTTTTCTTAAATTAAATGTCCATTCAGTTGCATCAGAATTAGCACTCCAATCTGTTGATAATGAAGGTGATGGAACACCGTTCATATCAGGTCTTACTAATCTATTTTGTGTTTTGATGACAACTTGAAATAAACGCCCTTTTGTTATGGCATCTAAGTTAGTATCTTTTCCAAATCCAAGATCATGTGATACTTTAAATACTCCACTTGATGCATTGGCAATAGAAAAAGATAATATCAGTGACATAAAAGTCGCTGAAAAAACTTTAAGTATGTATTTCATAAGTTCCCTCTTTTTCTTTCGTTGTTTAAATAATCAAAAAGATAACAATTCCAGAACTAGATAACAACATGCAAAATGTAGTGATTCATCTACTAATTGAATAGATATTTTAATTAATATACACTTTTTCTAAATTTATAAATGCAAAACGAATTAAATAAAATCAGATTTTCTGTAAAACCTTTAAAATCCAATAATAATAAAGTTGTTGAGCTTGCACGAACTGTCGGGATACATCCTCTTGCGTATCAAGAACTTCCCTATGATCCTGAGTATTCATTTTATGCAGGAAGATTAAATCCTGAAGTACTTTCACACGCTACTGCTGATGAAATGTATTGGAAAGTAAGACAAGAGGTAATTTTTCGTCATACTGGTGAACATCCATATGAAATATCTGGTCCTGATGCAGAAAAACTTTTACAAAAAATATTCACAAGGGATATCTCAAAAGTAAAGGTAGGAAGATGCTCATACCAATTTGCTTGTTACAATGATGGAGGTATGCTGACAGATGGAGTTTTGCTAAGACTTGAAGAAAATAAATTTTGGTTTGTTCAAGCTGATGGAGATCTTTTTTCATGGTATAAAGCTCACACTGATAATCTTAATGTAAAAATTTCTGACCCAGATGTTTGGGTTAGTCAAATTCAGGGGCCAAAATCTATGGATCTTTTAAAAGTTTTAAGTAAAGAGACTTTTCCCGATAATTGGAAATATTTTGATTGGAAAGAAATTACTATACTAAATGAAAAGGTAATCATAAGTAGATCGGGGTTTAGTAATGAACTTGGTTGGGAAATTTATTTTAGAAAAAATAATAATACTGAAAAAGTTGGAGATCACATTCTTGAAGAAGGAAAAAAAATGGGAATGATACTCACAGGTACCCCTGGTTTCAGATGTAAAAGAATAGAATCTGGATTATTATCAGCTGGGCAAGACTTTAATCATGAAACAAATCCATATGATGTTGGTTTAGGTAAATATGTTGATTTAAAAAAAAATTATTTTATTGGAAAAGCAGCATTGATGACTGCTGATAAAGAAAAAAGATGTTGGGGAATACGGGTAGAAAATGGAACAGGTTTAAAAGGAACTTACATAAAATTCAATAATGAAATAATTGGAAAAATTACATCAAGTACTTGGTCGCCTTTTCAAAAGTGTGGTGTTGGAATAGTTTTGATGAATTCTACAAAACATAAACCTGGATTAATAGTGGATGTTAATTGTAATGATAATAAAATTCATAAAGGTGAGATATGCACCTTACCAATGTATGACTTTAAAAATGAAATTGTAAGAGGTTTAAAAATCAATATTCCAACAGGTCCTACTCCGTGGTCAGGAATAAAAAAATAATAATAGCAATTGGTGGTGGTGGATTTACACATTCTTCTGATGAAGACTTGGATGAATATGTTATAAATCAAGTTAATAAATCAAATATCAGTATAGGTTTTTTACCTACAGCTAGCAATGATAATCAAGAAAAGACTGATCTTTTTTATAAAAGATTTAAATCACAAAAATTTAAATTATCTCATTTTAATCTCTGTTCAAGTGTGGAAGGTTTTAATGAATGGATGTTAAACAAAGATATAATTTATGTAGGGGGTGGCAATACCTCTAAAATGATTAATATTTGGAAGCGACATGATCTTATCAAAGTATTTAAGGATGCATATGAAAAAGGAATAATTCTGAGTGGAATAAGTGCAGGTGCTGTCTGTTGGTTTGATTGGATATTGTCAGACTCAGTCAATGAAAAGTTAAGTCCGTTAAAAGGAATAAATTTTTTAGATGGGAGTTGCACACCGCATTCTTCTGATAATAATCGACTTCTACGATTTATTTCAGAAATTCAAGATGGAAATTTGCCAGATGGAATAGCTATTGATGACGGTGTAGCAGTGCTTTTTATTGACGGAGTTCCTTCAGAGGTTTATTCTTCGAGAATTAATCATGATGCTTATTATGTGACTAAACATGATAAGATTAGTTTAAAAACATATATAAAGAAATTAAATGGATAATATTAAAGCTAGTAATAAAATTTTTAGCATTGAAGACGCAAAAAAACTATCGAAGAAAAGATTACCAAAGCTAGTTTATGATTTTATTGATGGTGCATCTGGTGATGAAAAATTATCAGAAATTAATAGTTTTGCTTTAGATCAAATACGTCTTGAGCCAAGAGTTCTAAGAAATGTAGAGGAAAGAAAACTAAAAAAAAATATTCTTGGATTTAAATATGACTATCCTTTTGGGTTTGCCCCAATGGGTATGACAAATCTTTCATGGCCAGGTGCAGATTCTATGTTGGCAAAAGAAAGTGCAAGAAATAACATACCAACGTGTGTTTCGATGGCTTCCACAACAACCTTAGAAAAAATGTATGAGCTTTCGGAAGGTCATTCATGGCTTCAACTTTATATTTTTCAAGATGAAGCTTTTGTAATGGAACTGCTAGATAGAGCAGAAAAAACTGGATATGAAGTTGCTATACTTACTGTTGATGTTCCAGTTTTATCAAGAAGAACTAGAGATGATAAAAATGGATTTTCATATCCATTTAAGATAGGAACTAAACAATTTTTTGATTTTGCAACTCATCCTGTTTGGTCAATATCTACATTGCTAAATGGAATACCAAAGCCAATGAATTACGAGACATCAAAAAGCGGAAAAGGTATTTTTAAAAGAAAAGAAAGTAGAGGAAGAACAGACTGGGAGACCTTAAAAAGAGTAAGAAATAAATGGAAAGGCAAATTAATTGTAAAAGGTGTCATGTCAACAGATGATGCAGTTAAAATTAAAGAAATGGGTGCTGATGCAATCCAAGTTTCAAATCATGGAGGTAGACAATTAGATAGTGCCTCAGCAGCAATAAATATTTTACCTTTTATTAGAGAAGCAGTTGGAAATAATTTTCCAATTATTTTTGATAGTGGAATAAGAAGTGGGAGCGATATTGTAAGATCATTGGCTTTAGGAGCAGATTTTTCAATGATTGGAAGGCCTGTGATGTATGCGATGGGTGCTGATGGAGCTAGCGGGCTAAGAAGAATCGTAGATATAATTAAAGAAGAAACTAGCACAACACTAGGTTTGGTTGGATTAAATGATATTAATGAAGTTTCTTCTGATATAATTGAACAGAAACTTTTTATGAATACAACTTACTAATATGGAAAAAAAAATAAGAGGTGGAGCATTAATTGCAAGAGCATTAAAAGATAAAGGTATTAATAAAGTTTTTACGCTATCAGGTGGATTTTGTAATCCTGCAATTGAAGGATTTATGGAATGTCAAATTGATGTAGTTAATTGTCCTCATGAACAAATAGCTGGACACTTAGCAGATGGACACACAAGAATTACAAGAAAACCATCTGTATGTTTAGTTGGACCTGAAGGTTTTGCAAATGCAGTACCATCAATGATGGAAGCATGGGGAGAAAGAACACCGATAATTTATATAACTGGATCAAGTAGTTTAAAAAGACAGGGATCAGGTGGCTTTAAAGAAATTGATGATGTTTCAATAGCTGCTCCTCTTACAAAATATAGCGCAAGCATTACAGATGGAACAAGAATTAGAGAATATGTTGATAAAGCTTACAGAATTGCAACGAATGGATACCCTGGTGCTGTTCATCTAAGTTTACCTGTGGATATAATGTTTTCTTCATTTGAGGAAAATGTTGGACTTGAAGAAAGACCTTTTTCACATAAAGCAAAGCCAGTTGCTAAAGCATGGCCAGATCCAAATGCTCTGTCAAAAATACTTGAGCTAGCGTGTGATGCAAAAAAACCTGTCATAATTGGAGGTCATGGTGTTTGGTGGTCAAACTCAGAAAAAAATTTAGAAAATGCAGGTGAAAGTTTAAATATTCCAGTTTTTAATGTGCCATACCATCAAAAACTTTTAGGAGAAGAAGCAAATGCATATATGGGTTTAGCAGATATTCACCAATATCCACCTTCAGAATTTGCATTACATAACTCAGACTTAGTTTTAATGATTGGTGCAA